>NZ_CP031417.1:4737500-5037500 GCF_003367395.1 Pseudolabrys taiwanensis
CGTGGCCGTGAGACTTGGGCGTACATCCCGCGACTGCGAAGGGTCGCCGATGCGCCATCCGTTACATCCCATACCGGCTCGCGCCTGATCCGGCGCATCACATTGCTGCGTCCTTCTCTCATTATCATGCTCAGCCACTTCGCATTTTTTCGATGCGGATGCGCCAGCGCCTGCTGCCTCCAAGGCCGCTGCGGCGCGCGATGATTAGTATACGTTCGTCTTGCTGCGCCGCGATGGGTCATTGCGCTGCAATGACGATTTCAACACGACGGGATCACGAGGGGGCTTGGTATAATGGATTATGTATGCTGTGCTCTTGCGCGATAGATCGCCCCGATTGCACGTGAGCTGACAATAGAATCAGCCGCGTGGAGGAAACGCAACGAAGGGAGGATTCATGTCGGCCATTCATAAAAAACTGGCTATCGGCGCTGCTTGCTTTGGCGGCCTGCTTGCCTTGTCGTCGGCTCCCGCTGCCGCTTGGGAGCCTAACCACCCGATCGAAATCATCGTGCCGGCAGGCACCGGCGGCGGCGCCGATCAGATGGCGCGCGCGATGCAAGGCATCATCACCAAGCACAGTCTGTCCAAGCAGTCTGTCGTGGTGATCAACAAGTCCGGCGCCGCGGGCGGCGAAGGCTTCCTCGACGTCAAGAACTCCAAGGGCAACGACCACAAGCTGGTCATCACGTTGTCGAACCTGTTCACCACGCCGCTCGGCACCGGCATTCCCTTTACCTGGAAGGATCTGACGCCGGTCGCGATGATGGCGCTCGACGAGTTCGTGCTGTGGGTGAACGCGGACAAGCCGTACAAGAACGTCAAGGAGTACATCGACGCCATCAAGGCCGCGCCCGACAACACTTTCAAGATGGGCGGTACCGGCTCCAAGCAGGAAGACCAGATCATCACGGTCGCGCTGCAGAAGGCGACCGGCAAGCGGATGACCTACATCCCCTATAAGGGCGGCGGCGAAGTGGCCGTGCAGCTCGTCGGCAATCACATCGACTCGTCGGTCAACAATCCGATCGAAGCGGTGGCGCAATGGCGTGCCGGCAAGCTGCGGCCGCTCTGCGTGTTCGACTCCAAGACGTTGGACTATCACGAGAAGATCGCCGGCGATCTCGCCTGGGATTCGATCCCGACCTGCAAATCGCAGGGCCTCGACGTCGAGTATCTGATGCTGCGCGGCTACTTCATGCCGCCGGGCGTCAGCAAGGAAGCGGTCGCCTATTACGTCGATCTCTTCCAGAAGGTCCGCGAAACGCCAGAGTGGAAAAAGCTGATGAGCGACGGCGCTTTCAACCAGTCCTTCAAGACGGGCGACGACTTCGCCAAGTGGGTGGCGGACGCCGAGAAGCAGCACGAAGGCTTGATGAAGGAAGCGGGTTTCCTCGCCCGGTCCAACTGATCAAGCGCGATCGTTTCCGAAAGAAAACGCAATGTCCGACATGACACATGAAGCCGGTGGGATGGGCCCGTCCCATCGGGGCGTTGAAGTGGGTGTTGCCTTGGCGATCGCGGCGGTCGGCGTCATCGCCGTGATCGGCAGCATGCAGATCGGCTCGGGCTGGGGCGCCGATGGTCCGCAAGCCGGCTTCTTTCCGTTCTATATCGGCCTGATCATCATCATCGCCTCGGCGGTGAATCTCGCCAAGATCTTCCTCGTTCCGGACGACGGCGCCGTGTTCGCGAACTGGACGCAGTTGCGTCAGGTCGCCTCGGTGGTGGTGCCGACCGCGGTCTATGTCTCCATCATTCCCTATCTCGGCATCTATGTATCCTCGGTGCTGCTGATCGCGCTGTTCATGCGCTGGCTCGGCCACTACCGCTGGAGCGTGGTCGCCGGCATTTCCGTGCTCGTGCCGATCGCGACCTTCTTCATGTTCGAGATCTGGTTCCTCGTGCCGCTGCCGAAAGGCCCGGTCGAGCGGATGCTCGGCTTCTGACAGCCACGCAGGCGGCGCCCCAACGCGGGCGCCGGTTCGAAAGTTTGGGTCACTAACAGGGCAAAGGCGCCATTCAGAGCGCGAGGCCGCCCGAGGAAACGACACAATGTTCGAAGACATCGGCAACTTGATGCACGGCTTCTCGGTCGTCGTCCAACCCTACAATCTCGTGCTGATGGTGATCGGCATTGTGCTCGGCGTTCTCGTCGGCGTGCTGCCGGGCCTCGGCGGCGCCAATGGCGTCGCTATCCTGCTGCCGCTGACCTTCTCGATGTCGCCGACCTCGGCGATCATCATGCTGTCCTGCATCTATTGGGGCGCGCTGTTCGGCGGCGCCATCACCTCCATTCTCTTCAACATACCGGGCGAGCCTTGGTCGGTGGCCACGACATTCGACGGCTATCCGATGGCGCAGCAGGGCAAGGCCGGCGAGGCGCTCACGGCGGCCTTCACCTCGTCCTTCGTCGGCGCGCTGTTCGCCGTCATCATGATCACGCTGGTCGCGCCGCTGGTGGCGAGCTTCGCCTTGCGCTTCGGTCCGGCCGAAATCTTCTCGGTCTATTTCCTCGCCTTCTGCAGCTTCGTCGGCCTCAGCAAGGAGCCGCCGTTCAAGACCATCGCGGCGATGATGTTGGGCTTCGCCCTCGGCTCGGTCGGTCTCGACCAGGTCACCGGCCAACTGCGCATGACCTTCGGCTTCGAGAGTCTGCTCAGCGGCTTCGACTTCCTCATCGCGGTCATCGGCCTGTTCGGCATCGGCGAAATCCTCTTGACCATGGAGGAGGGGCTGTCGTTCCGCGGCAAGTCGGCGAAGATCAATCTCAAGATCGTGCTGCAGACTTGGCGCGAGCTGCCGAAATACTGGTTCCTGTCGCTGCGCTCGTGCCTGATCGGCTGCTGGATGGGTATTTCGCCGGCCGGCGCCACGCCCGCTTCGTTCATGAGCTACGGCATCGCCAAACGCATCTCCAAGCGCGGCAAGAACTTCGGCAAGGGCGAAATCGAAGGCGTGATCGCGCCCGAAACCGCGGCGCACGCCGCCGGCACCTCGGCGCTGCTGCCGATGATCTCGCTCGGCGTGCCCGGCTCGCCGACCGCGGCCGTGCTGCTCGGCGGCCTCCTGATCTGGGGCCTGCAGCCGGGGCCGCTGCTGTTCACCGAGCAGAAGGACTTCGTCTGGGGCCTGATCGCCTCGATGTACATGGGCAACATCGTCGGCCTCATCGTGGTGCTGACCTGCGTGCCGATGTTCGCCGCCATCCTGCGCATCCCGTTCAGCGTGATCGCGCCGGTCATTCTCGTGTTCTGCGCCATCGGCGCCTACACCGTGCACAACAACACCTTCGACGTGGTGATGATGCTGGTGTTCGGCATCGTCGGCTACTTCATGAAGAAGACCAACTATCCGTTGGCCCCCATGGTGCTGGCGATCGTGCTCGGCGACAAAGCCGAGGAATCCTTCCGCCAATCGCTGCTCGCCTCGCAGGGCTCCCTGGGCGTGTTCTGGTCGAACGGTCTGGTGTCCTCGATCATGACCCTCGGCCTGATCGCGCTGTTCTGGCCGATCATCAGCGCCGGCTGGGCGCGCATGCGTGGCTCGGCCGGCCTGAGCACGGCGGCGTAAGCCGCCTGTGGGCCGGTTTCGAGCGGGCGGTTGCGCCCGTTCCCGCTCTGGCATAATGTATACCACAAATGACGAGCAGAGACCGTAACCCCCGTCGCGCCAGCGCTCGCGGCCCCGCTCCGGGGCCGGCGCCCTTGGCTTTGCAGCCCCTGCTGGCGCCGATCGACACGACGCCGAGCTTCAAGCACAAGGCCTACACCGCCCTGAAGAACGCCATCGTCGCGATGGACGTCTACCGCAGCCGCGAGGAGATCCGCCTCGACGAACGCAAGCTGGCGCAGGACTTCGGCATCAGCCGGACGCCGGTGCGGGAGGCCATGGCCCAGCTCGAGAGCGAGGGCTTCGTCCGCTCGGTGCCGCGGCGCGGCATCTACGTCGTGCGCAAGACCAAGGCCGAGGTGATCGAGATGATCACCGCCTGGGCGGCGCTGGAAAGCATGGCGGCCCGGCTCATCACCAAGGTTGCGACGGACGAGGAGATCGCCGGCCTGCGCAAGATGTTTGCCGCCTTCGTCGACGGCAAGCTGCGCGCCCATCTCGACGAGTATTCCGACGCCAACATCGAATTCCACCAGACCATCATCCGGCTCAGCCGCAACCAGGTGCTGATCGATTTGGCCGAGAACCTGTTCACGCATATGCGCATGATCCGCCGCACCACCATCGGCGAAAAGGATCGCGCCGACCGGTCGATCAAGGATCACATGGCGATCATCGAAGCGTTGGAAGCGCGCGCCACCGAGCGCGCGGAAGATCTCGTGCGCGATCACGCGCTCGGCCTCGCCGAGCACGTCGCGCAATACGCCGATTATTTGGACTGAGCGTCCGACAAGGAATGTGAGGGGAGTAACCAATGGCTCAAGCAGCAGCACAAACCGCCGGCACCAACGAAGAGCGGGAACTGACCGACGGCTTCAATCTGGTTATCGATGCGCTCAAGCTCAACGGCATCGAGACGATCTACAACGTCCCCGGCATTCCGATCACCGATCTCGGGCGCATGTGCCAGGCCGCGGGCCTTCGCGTGCTCTCGTTCCGCCATGAGCAGAATGCCGGCTACGCCGCGTCGATCGCCGGCTTCCTGACCAAGAAGCCCGGCATCTGCCTCACGGTGTCGGCGCCCGGCTTCCTCAACGGTCTGACGGCGCTCGCGCACGCCACCACAAACTGCTTCCCGATGATCCTGATCTCGGGCTCCTCCGAACGCGAAATCGTCGACCTGCAGCAGGGCGACTACGAGGAGATGGACCAGCTCGCCATCGCCAAGCCGCTGTGCAAGGCGGCCTATCGCGTGCTGCACGCCGCCGACATCGGCATCGGCCTCGCGCGCGCCATCCGCGCCGCGGTCTCCGGCCGCCCCGGCGGCGTCTATCTCGATCTGCCGGCCAAGCTGTTCGGCCAGGTGATGGATGCCGAGGAAGGCAAGAAGTCGCTGGTCAAGGTGATCGATCCGGCGCCGGCGCAAATCCCGGCGCCCGACGCGGTCAAGCGCGCGCTCGACGTGCTCAAGGGCGCCAAGCGCCCGCTGATCATCCTCGGCAAAGGCGCGGCTTATGCGCAGGCCGACGATGCGATCCGGACCCTCGTCGAGAAGAGCGGCATTCCTTTCCTGCCGATGAGCATGGCCAAGGGCCTGCTGCCGGACACGCATCCGCAGTGCGCCGGCGCGGCGCGCTCGACCGTGCTCAAGGATTCGGACGTCGTGCTGCTGCTCGGCGCGCGCCTCAACTGGCTGCTGTCGCACGGCAAGGGCAAGGCCTGGGGCGAGCCGCACAGCAAGAAGTTCATCCAGGTCGACATCGAGCCGAAGGAAATGGACTCGAACGTCGAGATCGCCGCGCCGCTGGTCGGCGACATCGGCTCCTGCGTCGAAGCGTTGCTCGGCGGTATGGGTTCCTGGACCAAGCCCTCGGCGGATTGGACCGGCGCCGTCACCAAGAAGCGCGACGAGAACGTCGCCAAGATGGCGCCGCGCCTGATGAACAACAACGTGCCGATGGATTATCACGGCGCGCTCGGCGTGCTGCGCACGATCGTCAAGGAGCGGCCGGACGCGATGCTGGTGAACGAAGGCGCCAACGCGCTCGACCTCACGCGCGGCATCATCGACATGTACAAGCCGCGCAAGCGTATCGACGTCGGCACCTGGGGCGTGATGGGCATCGGCATGGGCTACGCCATCGCCGCCGCGGTCGAGACCGGCAAGCCGGTGCTGTGCATCGAGGGCGACTCGGCGTTCGGCTTCTCCGGCATGGAGATCGAGACCATCTGCCGTTACCAGCTGCCGGTGTGCATCGTCATCTTCAACAATGACGGCATTTATCGCGGCACCGACGTCAACCCGGCCGGCAACGATCCGGCGACGACCGTGTTCGTCAAGGGCGCGCGCTACGACAAGATGATGGAAGGCTTCGGCGGCATCGGCGTGAACGTGACGTCGCCCGATGAGCTCAAGCGCGCCGTCAACGAAGCGATGGATTCGGGCAAGCCGACGCTCATCAATGCGGTGATCGATCCTGCCGCCGGCAGCGAGTCGGGCCGCATCGGCAACCTGAACCCGCAGAGCAAGCTGAAGAAGAAATGAGATTTTCTGTCGTCTCCGCGCAAGCGGGGACGCAGCAATGCCGGATATTCGACGTTACGCGCAATCGATAGGGCTGTGAGTACTGGATGCCTGCTTCGCGGGCATGACGGCCCGGGCAGATAGGAGATACGAGATGGCCAAAGCCAAGAAGAAATCAGCGAAAACCAAATCCAAAGCCGCGGCCAAGAAACCGGCGCGCAAGCCGGTCAAGCTCGTCGCCAAGAGCACCGGCGCGAAAAGGAGCGCCGCCAAAGGTGTGGTCAAGAGCCCGAAAGCGGCGAACGGCGTCAAGAAGTCGAACGGCAATGGCGCCGCGCGTCCCTCGGCGAAGCCCTTCGGCCAGGCCGGCAAGGCGCTCGAGGGCGTGCGTATCCTCGACTTCACCCACGTGCAGTCGGGTCCGACCTGCACGCAGCTTCTCGCCTGGTTCGGCGCCGACGTGATCAAGGTCGAACGCCCCGGCGTCGGCGACATCACGCGCGGCCAGCTGGTCGACGTGAAGGGCGCGGACTCGCTCTACTTCACCATGCTCAACCACAACAAGCGCTCGATCACGATCGACTCCAAGCATCCGCAGGGCAAGCGCGTGCTCGACGAGCTGATCAAGAAGTGCGACGTGCTGGTCGAGAACTTCGCGCCCGGCGCGCTCGACCGCATGGGCCTCACCTGGGAGCACATCCACAAGCTCAACCCGCGCATGATCGTCGCGTCGGTGAAGGGCTTCGGCCCCGGCCCCTATGAGGACTGCAAGGTCTACGAGAACGTCGCCCAGTGCACCGGCGGCGCGGCATCGACCACCGGCTTCCTCGACGGTCCGCCGCTCGTCACCGGCGCCCAGATCGGAGACAGCGGCACGGGTCTACATCTCGCACTCGGCATCGTCACCGCGCTGTATCAGCGCAACCGCACCGGCCGCGGTCAGCGCGTGCTCGCCGCCATGCAGGATGGCGTGCTCAATCTCTGCCGCGTCAAGCTGCGCGACCAGCAGCGCCTCAAGGCCGGTCCGCTCACCGAATACAGCCAGTACGGCGAGGGCATTCCGTTCGGCGAAGCGACACCGCGCGCCGGCAACGACTCCGGCGGCGGTCAGCCCGGCTGGATCCTGAAGTGCAAGGGCTGGGAGACCGACCCGAACGCCTACATCTACTTCATCACGCAGGCGCCGGTGTGGGGCGCGATCTGCGACCTGATCGGCGAACCGACCTGGAAGACCGATCCGGAATACGCCACGCCCCGCGCGCGTCTGCCGAAGCTCAAGGCCATCTTCCGCCGCATCGAGGATTGGACGATGACCATGACCAAGTTCGACGTCATGACGGCGTGTAACGCGGTCGACATCCCGGTCGGTCCGATCCTGTCGATGAAGGAAATCGCCGAGGACCAGAGCCTGCGCGACACCGGTACCGTGGTCGAGGTCGATCATCCGGTGCGCGGCAAGTATCTGAGCGTCGGCAATCCGATCAAGTTGTCGGATTCGATCACCGAGGTGAAGCGTTCGCCGCTGCTCGGCGAGCACACCGACGAGATCCTGACCAGCGTGCTTGGGCTCAAGGCCAAGGATGTGGCCGAGATCAAGAACTCCGGCGCGCTCAGCGCGCCGCAGAAGGAAGAGAAGGCGGCGTAATCAACGAGCGCTGTCGCCCCCGCGAAGGCGGGGGCCCATAACCCCTGTCGGTGGATATGGGTTCCGGCCCTCGCTTCGCTCGGCCGGAACGACAGGGAGAAAATACGGGGAGAGTCTGAAATGCGTATCGTCGTCCACGGCCAGCAGGCCTTCGGCAAGGCCGTGCTGGAAGCGCTCTTGAAGCGCGGAGACAATGTGATCGCCGTCTATGTCGCGCCGGAAAAACCCGGCGCCAAGCCGGATCCGCTGAAAGAAGCGGCGATCGCCGCCGGCCTGCCGGTGCACCAGCCGTCGTCCTACAAGGACCCGAAGGTGTGGGAAGAGTTCAAGGCGATGAAGCCGGACCTTCAGGTCATGGCCTTCGTCACCCTTTTCGTGCCCGAGGATTTCCTCAACATCCCGACGCACGGCTCGATCCAGTATCACCCGTCGCTGCTGCCGGCCTATCGCGGCGCCTCGGCCATCAACTGGCCGATCATCAAGGGCGAGAAGGAAACCGGCCTGTCGATCTTCTGGCCGGACAACGGCCTCGATACCGGCGATGTGCTGTTGCAGAAGAAGACGCCGATCTCCGACACCGACACGCTCGGCACCGTCTACTTCGATCGCCTGTTTCCGATGGGCGTCGATGCGATGCTGGAATCGGTCGACCTGGTGAAGGCCGGCAAGGCGCCGCGCATCAAGCAGGACGAGTCGAAGGCGACCTATGAAGGTCTGTGCCGCGCGGGCAACGCCCACATCGATTGGGGCAAGCCGTGGGAGCAGATCGACCGCCTGATCCGCGGCTGCAATCCGGCGCCCGGCGCCTGGACGACGCTCAACGGTGCGACCGTGAAGATCTTCGACGCCAAGCCGTTGCCGGCCCGCGATCCGAAAGGCATTGCCGGCAAGCTCGGCGAAGTCGTGCTGGTGGAGGACGACGGCATCACCGTCGTCTGCGCCGACGGCCGCTTCAAGGTCACGCGCGTGCAACCCGACGGCGGCAAGAAGATCGAGGCCGCCGAATGGGCCAAGAGCGTCAATCTCGCGAAGGGCGCCATTCTAAGTTGAGGTGTCATGGCCGGGCATAGCCGGCGTTCTTATGGAACGCCTATGTCCCGGCCATCCCGCTTAAAGAAGTGCTATGCCCGCCTCAGCGGGATCACCGGGACAAGTCCGGTGATGACAAAACAAAATCTGCCGGTTCACCGAACGATTGGAAACGCACCATGCCCGCCTCGCAGCATCAGAATCCGAAGTCCGATATTGAAATCTCGCAGGCCGCCACCAAGCGGCGCATCCTCGACATCGCCAAGGAAAAGCTCGGCATCGCCGCCGAGAACCTCGACCCTTATGGCCACTACAAGGCCAAGGTGTCGATGGACTATGTGAAGTCCCTCGCCGGCAAGCCGAACGGCAAGCTGATCCTGGTCACCGCCATCTCGCCGACGCCGGCGGGTGAGGGCAAGACTACGACCACGGTCGGCCTCACCGACGCGCTCAACTACATCGGCAAGAAGGCGATGCTCTGCCTGCGCGAGCCCTCGCTCGGCCCGTCCTTCGGCGTCAAGGGTGGCGCGGCCGGCGGTGGCTACGCCCAGGTGATCCCGATGGAGGACATCAACCTCCACTTCACCGGCGACTTCCACGCCATCACCTCGGCGCATAACCTGCTCTCGGCGCTGATCGACAACCACATCTACTGGGGCAACAGCCTCGGCATCGACAGCCGCCGCGTCGCCTGGCGTCGTGTCATGGACATGAACGACCGCGCGCTGCGCGAGATCGTCTGCTCGCTCGGCGGCGTCGCCAACGGTTATCCGCGCGAAGCCGGCTTCGACATCACCGTGGCGTCGGAAGTGATGGCGATCTTCTGCCTCGCCAAGGACCTCGAGGACCTCAAGGAGCGCCTCGGCAATATCATCATCGCCTACACCCGTGAGCGTAAGCCGATCCGCGCGCGCGATCTCAACGCGCACGGCGCCATGGCGGCGCTGCTCAAGGACGCGATCGCGCCGAACCTGGTGCAGACGCTGGAAGGCACGCCCGCCTTCATCCACGGCGGTCCCTTCGCCAATATCGCGCACGGCTGCAACTCGGTGTCGGCGACCACCACCGCGCTCAAGCTGGCCGACTACGTGGTGACCGAAGCGGGCTTCGGCGCCGATCTCGGCGCCGAGAAGTTCATCGACATCAAGTGCCGCAAGGCCGGCCTGAAGCCCGATTGCGTGGTCATCGTCGCGACCATCCGCGCGCTGAAGATGCACGGCGGCGTCAAGAAAGAGGACCTCAAGAAGGAGGACCTCAAGGCGCTCGAAGCCGGCATGAGCAACCTGCAGCGCCATGTCGAAAACGTGAAGAAGTTTGGCCTGCCGGCGGTGGTCTCGATCAATCGCTTCTCCGCCGATACCGACGCCGAGATCGCGCTGGTCAAGGAGAAGTGCAAGGCGCTCGGCGTCGAGGCGATCATGGCCGATCACTGGGCGATGGGCGGTGAGGGCGCGGCCGACGTCGCCAAGGCCGTGGTGAAGATCATCGACTCCGGCAAGGCGGATCTGAAGCTGCTCTATCCCGACGACATGCCGCTGTTCGAGAAGGTGCGCACGATCGCCAAGGAGATCTATCGCGCCGACGATGCGACCGCCGACAAGTCGGTGAAGGATCAGCTCAAGCAGTGGGAAGAGATGGGGTTCGGCAAACTGCCGGTCTGCATCGCCAAGACGCAGTACTCGTTCTCGACCAATCCGGACGCCAAGGGCGCGCCGACCGGCTTCTCGATCCCGGTGCGTGAGGTGCGCCTCTCTGCCGGTGCCGAGTTCGTCGTTGCGATCTGCGGTGAGATCATGACCATGCCGGGCCTGCCGAAGGTGCCGTCGGCCGACGCCATCGACGTCAAGGACGGAAAGATCGTCGGTCTGTTCTAGACCCGGCTTTGCACGGGAGCCCGCACCAGAGCGGGCTTACCGCAAACAATGTCCGCTCATTCCCGAGCGCGACCGGACAAAAAAGGAGGGCCCGCTGCAAGCAGCGGGCCCTTTTTTTTGGCGGCGGTCTATCGCCTCGCTCAAGGAGCGGCGTCGCTACTGACCCTTAGTTGACGACCAGCGATGCGTGCTGGCTCTGGCCCTCCGAGAAGCCTCGCGCCTTCATCCAGTCATAGGCGCGGCCGAAGAGGGTCTGGTCATAGATGTCGACGTGCTTGTAGCGCACGAAAGCACGAAGCAACTCGTTCGGCTCCAGCGCGCCCTTCGCATGCGCCGCGACGTGATGTGCATATTTGTAGAAATCGGCGTTGATGAGATCGACGGCCTTGTTCTCGGCTTCGTAGTAACGACGGCGCTGATCTTCGGTGAGGTCCGGAGCGATCACTTCGCCGCCGCGATAGAACGAGGACGCGACGATGTGTGCGCCTTCCTTCAGGGCGAGGCTGATGAAGGGCTCCATCACGGTGATGGCGCGGTAGGTTCCGTTCTTCAGTCCCGCCCAGCGCGCTTGGGGCAGGCCGCCGTGGACGAGCTTGATGTGGTCGGCGCCGATGGCGCTCTCCAGCATCTGAATTGTGGTGTAGTGGGAGCCGGTGAGTTCCTGCACGACGATCGGGACATCCACCAGGTCGCGCGGCACCTGCAGCGTCTCGTCGAAGGTGACGATGGCCTGCGCCGCCACCGAGGCGCGCAATGCCGCGATATTGCCGCCGCGCTTGCCGCGCTCGAGCCGGTCGATGCTGGCCCATTCGCAGACATTGTAGCTGTCGGCGCAGCCGCTATCGAACAGATCCTCCTTCAGACGCGACATGATCGGCCGTTCGGCGTGATCCTTTTCGCGGTCGGCGTAGGTCGCTGAAAAGCTCACATCCAGCCCGGCCTGCGCGAAAAGCCCTTCTTCGATAGCCACGATAACGGGCAGGTCGAAAACCGGATTGTTCGGAGCAACGCGAATGGCAGGCTTGTCGGTGGGGGACGATGTCATCATGCTCTCCTTTTTGACGAAGTTTAGTTCGGCTGGCTGTTGGGTGCTGTGCCGGTTCTTTTCGTGAGAGACGCAAGCGAGACTACTTCCTTTCGGATGTATTCGGCAAACGCCTCGCGCGACATGTCGGCGGGGTCGATGGCGAGAGTTTTGAGCCGCGCCGCTACCGCTGGCTTCGCAAGCGCGGTTTGTATCGCGCGGTCGAGGCGGTTCACGATTTCCGGCGGTGTTCCGGCCGGCGCGAACAAGCCGAGCCAGAAATTATAATCGGACGCCGCGTAACCGAGTTCGACGGAGGTCGCGACGTCGGGCAGGGCGGCGCTGCGTTGGCTGCCGCTGACCGCCAGCGGCACGAGTCTGCCGTCGCGAATGAACGGCAATGCCGCAAGGATCGGCGATGAATAGAAATCGAGGCGGCCGGTCATCGTTTCGGTGAGGGCCTCGGGTGCCCCGCGAAACATGACATTCTGGACCGTGAAGCCGCCGCTCGTTTGCAAGCGATCCATCCAAACCGTCATCGGGGAGCCGATCCCGATGGTGCCGAACGTCAGCGGCGCCGGCGCGGTACGCGCCTTGGCCACCAAGTCGGACAGCGCCGTGATGTTCTTGGATGGCGCAATGACCAGCACGTTGGGAACAATGCCCAGACCGGAAATCGGGACAAAGTCCTTGATCGGGTCGTATCCTGCGTTCGCGATCGTGTACGGCGCGATCGTCAGCGCCGACGAGGTCGCGAGCAGGGTGTAGCCGTCGGAGGGCGCCGTCGCCGCCGCGCGCGCCGCCAGCGCGCCACTCGCACCCACGCGGTTCTCGAAAACGAAGGTCTGCCCGAGTTCCTTACCGACCTCTTCGAGCACGATGCGGGGCACGATGTCGACGGCGCTGCCGGGTGTCAGCGGAACAAGGACATGGATGGGTTTGTTTGGCCAATCCGCCGCATTCGCACGCGCGCCGGCGATGATCGCCGCAGCGGCAAGCGCGCTTATGAATAGCCGACTCATCCGTTGCATGCGCATTGCGATTGGCTCCGCGTCTTCAGAGAGCCGCATAATGTGGCTCGCAGTTACCGACGCAAGGCAGGCGCGGAAGAAAAGACAAAAGCTTTGCTATGTCGGCACAAAACGTAAATGAGCGTTCGTGCGCTGCGCGATTGAAGAAACTGCATTCTCCGGTTCGTCGGCGCCCGGCCGGTCTATCGGCGCGGCGCTTCGGGTGCGGCGCACGCCCGAAGTTGCGGACAAGAGAAACGCGTCGCTGGGGATCGCTCAATTTTTAGCTAGTTTGTACCGCTACCATAGAGTGGGCCTTGGGAAGTTTGCGGTATGTGGAGGGTGTGACGTTACCGGCGGGACCGCCTGTCGGCCATTCATCCCTCATTAACCAGTGACTTCCCAATGACCTTCAGTGCTCCATCTCAAGGCGCCGACACGAACGAGCCGGATCGTTCGTTGATTGACGAGCTCATCAACGCCGTCGCCACGGGCGATGCCGAGGAGCGCATGCGCATCCTTCAGCGCATCACCGATTTGTTCGCGGCGGGCTCGCGCAGCTATTCCACCGACCAGATCGCGCTGTTCGACGATGTGCTGCAGCATCTGACGGTCGACATCGAAAGCCAGGCGCGCGCCAAGCTGGCGCACCGGCTCGCAAGCATCGAAAACGCGCCGCCGAACATGATCCGCAGACTGGCCTTCGACGACGAGATCGAGGTCGCGGGTCCCGTGCTGGTGTTCTCCGACCAACTGAACGACGACGACCTTGTCGAGAACGCCGCGACCAAAAGCCAGGAGCATCTGCTCGCGATCGCGCAGCGTCTGAAGCTGAGCGAAGCCGTTACCGACGTGCTGGTCGAACGCGGCGATAAGCGTGTCGTGCGCAAGGTCGCCGGCAACAAGGGCGCACGCTTCTCGCTCGCCGGCTATGGCAAGCTGACGACCCGCGCGTCGACGGACACCAAGCTCACGCTGACGCTTGGTAAGCGCAGCGACATTCCGCGCCAGTACTTCCTCAAGCTTCTCGAGGCTGCGTCGTCATCGGTGCGCGCCAAGCTGGAAGCGGCCAATCCGGAGCTCGCGGCGGATATCCGAGATACCATCGACAACGTCGCCACGTCCATGCAGCGCGAGGTGCGCGAGGCTTCGCAGGAGCATGCCGTTGCGGCACGCGATGCCAAGCGCCGCTTCCGCGTGCGCGGCGTCACGGAGGCGAGCGTGCATGCGCCGGCGCATGCACAGGATTTCGAGAAGACGGTGGTGGCATTGGCACGGCTCGGCCGTTTCTCGGTCGACCTCGTCGAGCGCGCTTTGCTCGACCAGGGCCAGGACATGGTGCTGTTGCTGGCCAAGGCGGCGGGCTGCACCTGGACGACGGCGCGCGAACTGCTCGTGATGTATGCCGCCGACCGCAACCTCTCGGCCGACGACCTGTCGCGGGCTTTCGACCGCTACAAGAAACTGAGCCGCGAGACCGCCCAGAACATCGTCAACTTCCACGAGCGCTATGTGAAGCCGCGCGTGGAGGCGGAGCTGGAGACGGACACCGCCGGAGCCGCGTCCCCCGCGCGCCTGGAGATCGACGGAGACGAGGCTTCCCTGGTTCCGATCGCGGATTCCCCGCGTTTGGTGACCGTTTTGACATAGTGAAACGGAAAATGAGGTGCTAGAAGCACGCCCAGTCGTAGCTAAAAATTGGACGTGCAATGGACCTGAAGCTTATTTCCATCGGCCGCAATCCGCCCAAGGACATCCACGCGGTTATCGAAATCCCGCTCGGCGGCGTGCCGGTGAAGTACGAATTCGACAAGGTGTCGGGCGCGATCTTCGTCGATCGCTTCCTGCACACCGCAATGTATTACCCGGGTAACTACGGTTTTATTCCTCATACCTTGTCGGACGACGGCGACCCCTGCGACATCATCGTGGTGAGCCAAGTGCCGGTGGTGCCGGGCGCGGTCATCCGCTGCCGGCCGGTCGGCGCGCTGCTGATGGAGGACGAGAGCGGCAAGGACGAGAAGATCCTCGCGGTGCCGGTCGACGCCCTCCATTCGTATTATACCGGGGTCGCCAACTACAGCGATTTGCCGGAAGTTCTCACCGAGCAGATTGCGCACTTCTTCCAGCACTACAAGGATCTGGAAAAGGGCAAGTGGGTGACGATCGTGAAGTGGATCGACGCCGCGGGTGCCGAGGCCATCATCCTGGAAGGGATCGAGCGCGCCAAGGAGGCCAAGCAGCAGG
Source organism: Pseudolabrys taiwanensis (assembly GCF_003367395.1). Taxonomy (NCBI): domain Bacteria; kingdom Pseudomonadati; phylum Pseudomonadota; class Alphaproteobacteria; order Hyphomicrobiales; family Xanthobacteraceae; genus Pseudolabrys; species Pseudolabrys taiwanensis. The sequence continues at coordinate 4,752,466 of NZ_CP031417.1, forward strand.
CCTAGGGATGGCGTGATGGCGACCTTCGTTCTCGTGCACGGTGCTTGGAGTGGCGGCTGGTGTTACGGACGGGTCGCCGACATGCTGCGCGCCGAAGGTCATCGTGTCTTCACGCCGACACTGACCGGGCAAGGCGAGCGCTCGCACCTGCTGACGGGCGCCGTCAACCTCTCGACGCACATCGCCGATGTGGCCGGCGTCTTCGCGAACGAAGGGCTCGACGGCGCGGTGCTCGCCGGCCATTCCTATGGCGGCATGGTGATCACCGGCGTTGCCGACCGGATGCCGGAGAAGATCGCGGCGCTGGTCTATCTCGATGCGTTCCTGCCCGAGGACGGCCAGTCGCTGTTCGACCTCAACGTGCCGGCGAACACGCAGCGCTTCATTGCCAATGCCGGTGATATCGGCGGGCTGGCGGTGCCGCCGCCGCCGGCCGCTTTTTTCAACGTCAATGCCAACGACGCCGAACGCGTCGACCGCTTGGCGACGCCGTTCCCGCTTGCGGCCATGGCGGAGCGGTTGAAGCTCACCGGCAAGCATCGGAGCATCGCCAGGCGCATTTATGTGCATGGCACCGTGCTGCCGCGTGAAAGCCCGTTCAAGCCGTTCTACGAGCGGGTCAGGAACGATCCTGCCTGGACCGTGCACGCGCTCGCTTGTGGGCACCACGTGATGCTGGATATGCCGGATAAGACGGCGGAGATCCTGAAGCAAGCCGTGTGACCGGCTGCGAAGATCGCGCAAAGGACGAACGCCGCCGCTTTCGCAAGCGGCGGCGTTTATCTTGGACGAGGCGTCTACTGGAACAGCTTCATCGCGTTGATGAGCGTCTGGATCACGCCCCAGGCCAGCGGAATGCCGACGAAGGCCCAGGCCAAAGTCAGCTTGAGGCCCATCGAGGTTTCTTGTGCTTGCTGCATTGTTATTGTCCTCCCTTAAGCGCCGGCCGGTTCGCTCACGGGGCCGACAGCCGTCTGCGCGCGCTGGGCTTCGTGATCGGGTTTCATGTGGAAGCGGTGGTGCACGGCCTTGATCATGAAGTTGCAGACGAAGCCGATCACCAGCAGCGCCGCCATGATGTACATGGTAGTGTTGTAGGCTTGTGCTTTCGGCACGCCGTGCGTGACGTTGTACTCGCGGATGTAGTTGACGAGCACCGGGCCGAAGATGCCGGCCGCCGACCACGCCGTCAGCAGCAGGCCGTGGATGGCGCCGACGTAGCGCGTGCCGAACATGTCCTTGAGATAGGCCGGCACGGTGGCGAAGCCGCCGCCGTACATCGAGATGATCACCAGGAAGCAGATCACGAACAGCGAGACGCTGCCGACCGATCCGGTGTAAGGCACCGCGCAGTAAAGGAAGAAGCCGAGCACCATGAACACGAAGTAGGTGTTGCGGCGGCCGATGTAGTCCGACGTCGAGGCCCAAAAGAAGCGGCCGCCCATGTTGAACAAGCTCATCAGGCCGACGAAGCCGGCCGCGGCAACGGGCGTGATCTGGCCGGGGAACATCTCCTGGCTCATCGCCGAGGCCTGGCCGAGCACGCCGATGCCCGCGGTGACGTTGAGACACAGCACCCACCAGATCAGCCAGAACTGCGGCGTCTTGAGCGCGTCATAGACATAGACGTCGTTCTTGGTGATCAGCTTTTGCGCCACCGTCGGGGGCGTGTAGCCTTCCGGTTTCCAGTCCGGCGCGGGCACGCGCACGATGATCGAGCCGACGATCATGAAGGCGAAATAGACGATGCCGAGCACGATGAAAGTCTCGGCGACGCCGATATGCGTGGCGGAGGAAAACTTGGCCATCAGCCACACGGATAACGGTGAGGCGATGAAAGCGCCGCCGCCGAAGCCCATGATGGCCATGCCGGTCGCCATGCCGGGACGATCGGGGAACCATTTGATCAGCGTCGAGACCGGCGAGATGTAACCGATGCCGAGCGCGATGCCGCCGAGGACGCCGTAGCCGAGATAGACCAGCCACAGATTATGGAGATAGACGCCGATGGCGGACACGAAGAAGCCGCCGGCCCAGCACAGCGCGGCGGTGAACATCGCCTTGCGCGGGCCGCCTTCTTCGACCCAGCGGCCGAACACGGCCGACGAAGCGCCGAGGAAGAAGATGGCGATCGAGAATATCCATCCGAGCTCGGTGAGCTTCCAATCGTCCGGAGCGGGTTGGCTGATGCCGATGAGTCTGGTCATCGGCAGGTTGAACACGCTGAAGGCATACGCTTGGCCGATGCAAAGATGTACGCACAGCGCGGCGGGCGGCACCATCCAGCGGCTGAAGCCTGGTTTGGCAATCGTATGACTGCGATCGAGGAAAGATAGGCTCATTGCGCGATGACTCCCCTAGGTCGTTGGCATCTTGTTTTTGTTGGTCAGCCAGGAGGATGGTCGCCCCCCACCGCTGCCGGTTGCACACTGAGGAGGCACAACATTTGAATCAATAAACGAATATCAATTGAGCAATCGCACATCCAAATGGTGCAATAGCGAGAGATTTCGCCGTGCTCAAGATTCAGATATAAAAATGTTGTTTTTGTATAGTCGCTTAAATTATATGATTTAGACTAAAGAATAAGTCTGGGGCTTGGAGCGGCGCATCTTCTGTTCCGCGGCCGCACGACAAGATGTTCAGAAGAAAGATGCGCATCGGTCGGACGCAGTGAGGGTACTCGAGCCCGATCGTCCGGCTGGCCCTCAGTGTTGATTATCGCGTGACGGCACCTGCGCGCCTTGGCGCGCACCGAAGCGGGAGCGCTCCGTATCGCCGCGTCGCACGCGTTATGCGCGCCGCGTGGAAATCGTCGCCATCTTTTCGAGCCGGTCGAGTTCGGGTGCGACGCGCTTGGCTTCTTCCACCAGCGCCGCGGTGATCGGCGTCATCGGCTCGCGCTTGGGAACGACAAGGCCGATCGTCTGCACCGCTTCGGGCTCCAGGATCGGAATGGCGCGCAGCGTATCGGTGAGCCCCAATGTCTCGGCGAGCTTGGCCGGCATCACGCTCGCCCAGCGGCCGGTACGCACATGCGAGAACAACAGGATCATCGAATCCGATTCCAAGGTCGGGCGCGACTCGAGGCCCGTGCTCTTGAGCAGCCGATCGATGATGCGCCGGTTCTGCATGTCGGGCGTGAGCAGGCAAAGCGGCACTTGCGCCACTTCCGCCCAGGTGACCTTGTCGCGGTTGCCGAGCGGCGCATCGGCCGACGTGAGCAACCGATAGCGCTCGTGATAAAGCGGCACGACGCTGACACGGCCGAGCGGTTCGTTCTCGATGTAGGTGATGCCGGCGTCGATCTCGAGATTCTCCAAGAGGTCGAGCACCTCGATCGACGTGCGCGAGTAGACGGTGAACTGCACGTTCGGATGTCGCTCGCGATACGGCGTCGTCAACGCGGCGACCATCGCCAGCGCCGTTGGAATCGCGGCGATGCGCAGGCGGCCGGAAAGGCCATGCCGCAACGCGTTGATCTCTTCACGCATCGCGTGTGAATCGCCGACGATGCGCCGCGCCCATTCGAGCACGCGCTGCCCCTCCGGCGTGAACCCTTGAAAGCGCGAGCCGCGGTTCACCAGCAGCACGCCCATTTGCTCTTCGAGCTGCTTTACGCCGGCCGACAGTGTCGGCTGGGTCACGCCGCACGTCTCGGCCGCGCGTCCGAAGTGCTGCTCGCGCGCCAGTGCCAGGATGAATTCGAGCTTGTCCAGCACGCCATATCCCTTTCAATTCAGAGGGTTAGCTATAATACCGGGTATTGCATTGCGAAAGCAATCAGATGTGACGGGTGGGCGAACGATAGCTTTTGCCTATGACCCGATGGCGAGGACGGGGTTGCTTGTTCTTTAGAACGGTCTCAAATCAGCCTCTGGGAGAAGCGGATGAATATGCAGGCACCGCCGCCGCATGCCGGCGGGAATACGAGTCGGCGCAAGCCGCCACGGACGCCCAAAGGGCGCCAAGTCGATCTCCAGGCGCTGGAGGAAGTACAGGCGCTGCTGACCGACCGGCCGCGCCGGCGCGATTTGCTGATCGAGCATCTCCACCTCATTCAGGACCACTACGGCCATCTGTCGGCCGCGCATCTCGCCGCGCTTGCCGCCGAGATGCGGATGGCGCTGACCGAGGTGTACGAGGTCGCGACCTTCTACGCGCATTTCGATGTGGTGAAGGAAGGCGAGACACCGCCGCCACCGGTGACGGTGCGGGTGTGCGAATCGCTGTCATGCACGATGCGCGGCGCCGAAAAGCTGCTGGCCGCATTGCCCGATAAGCTCGGTCCGAACGTGCGCGTCGTGCGCGCGCCATGCATGGGCGCGTGCGATCACGCGCCGGCAGTCGCCGTCGGGCATGTGCAGACGTTCAATGCGACACCGGACAAAGTTGCCGGCGCGGTCGCGGCGCAGCCGCACGCGCATGCGTGGAAGCCGGATGCCGATTTCGCCGCCTATCAGGCGCGAGGCGGTTACGCGCTGTTGAAGGACTGTATCGCCGGCACGCGCACGCCGGACGAGTTGATCAAGATCGTCAGCGATGCCGGCTTGCGCGGCCTCGGCGGCGCCGGTTTTCCGACCGGACGCAAATGGTCGCTGGTGCGCGCGGAGCCCGCGCCGCGACTGTTCGCGGTGAATGCCGACGAGGGCGAACCCGGCACCTTCAAGGACCGCCATTATCTCGAACGCGATCCGCATCGCTTCCTCGAGGGCGTGCTAATCGCCGCCTGGGTCGTCGAGGCGCGCGACACCTACATCTACATCCGCGACGAATACCCTGAAATCCGACTGATGCTGCTCGAAGAGATCGAGAAGCTCGAACAGGCCGGCCTCACGCCGCACACCAAGCTGCATCTGCGCCGCGGCGCTGGCGCATATATCTGCGGCGAAGAATCGGCGATGATCGAGAGCATCGAAGGCAAGCGCGGCCTGCCGCGCCATCGTCCGCCTTACGTCGCGCAGGTCGGTCTGTTCGGCCGCCCGACGCTCGAGCAGAACGTCGAGACGATGTTCTGGATCCGCGACATCGTCGAGAAGGGCGCGGCGTGGTTCGCGTCGCACGGCCGCAACGAGCGCAAGGGACTGCGCAGCTTCTCGGTGTCGGGCCGGGTGAAGAATCCCGGTGTGAAGCTCGCGCCGGCCGGCATCACCATGCGCGAACTGATCGATGAATATTGCGGCGGCATGGAAGAGGGGCACGCTTTCAAGGCTTATCTGCCGGGCGGCCCTTCCGGCGGCATCCTGCCGGCGTCGATGGCCGATATCCCGCTCGATTTCGGCACGCTCGAAAAATACGGCTGTTTCGTCGGCTCCCACGCGGTTGTGATCCTGTCCGACCAGGACGACATCAAGGCCGTGGCGTTGAACCTGATGAAGTTCTTCGAGGACGAGAGTTGCGGTCAGTGCACGCCGTGCCGTGTCGGCACGGAGAAGGCGGCGGCGCTGATGGCGCAGGGGCCCTGGAACGTGGAGCTGCTCAACGAGCTGTCGACCGCCATGCGCGATGCCTCGATCTGCGGCCTCGGCCAGGCGGCGCCGAACCCGCTGCTGTGCGTGTTGAAATACTTCCCCGACGAACTGAAGAAGCCGCTGGGGAAGTGGTGAGTTAGACCCGTCATCCTGAGGTGGCCGCGCAGCGGCCCTCGAAGGAGGACGGCCACAACGGAAGCCCAGACCCTTCGAGGCTCGCGCGCAAAAGCGCGCTCGCTCCTCAGGGTGACGGGAGAGGTCGAAGGAAGAAGACCATGACCGACACTCAAAAACCGGCGGGTTACGGACACGACGGCAACGGCGCAGCGGGCGGCAAGACTGTCGGCGAGGGCAAGCCGCATGTCGCGCACACGGCGCCGGCGCAGACCTCGGTGGGCGAGGGCGGCGCGCCGACCGGCAACACCTTCTTCATCGACGATCGCGAGGTCGACATCCGCGAGGGTGAGTCGATCTTCCGCGCCGCGCGCCGGCTCGACATCAAGCTGCCGCACCTGTGCTACTCGCCGCAGCCCGGCTACCGCGCCGACGGCAACTGCCGCGTCTGCATGGTCGAGGTCGAAGGCGAGCGGACGCTCGCGGCGAGCTGCATCCGCATGCCGGCTCCCGGCATGAAGGTGAAGACGCAGACCGATCGCGCCAAGACCGCGCGCAAGATGGTCGCGGAGCTTCTCGTCACCGACCAGCCGGCGCAGGACGTCGCGCACGATCCGATGTCGGAATTCTGGAAGACGGTAAAGCGGCAGGGCGTCGCGCAGAGCCGTTTCCCCAAGCGCGACCGCATCATCGTGCCGGAGCCGGACCGCAGCCACCCGGCGATGGCGGTCAATCTCGACGCCTGCATCCAGTGCAATCTCTGTGTCCGCGCCTGCCGCGAAGTGCAGGTCAACGACGTCATCGGCATGGCGGGCCGCGGCCACACCGAGAAGATCGTGTTCGACTTCGACGATCCGATGGGCGCCTCGACCTGCGTCGCTTGCGGCGAGTGCGTGCAGGCCTGCCCGACCGGCGCCTTGATGCCGGCGACCATGGTCGACGAAAAGAACGTCTATAAGGGCGCGCCGGACCGCACCGTCGACAGCGTTTGCCCTTATTGCGGCGTCGGCTGCCAACTCACGTATCAGATCAAGGACGACAAGATCGTGGCCGTCTCGGGCCGCAACGGCCCCGCCAATCAGAACCGGCTGTGCGTCAAGGGCCGTTTCGGCTTCGATTACGTGCACAACAAGCAGCGCCTGTTGAAGCCGCTCATCCGCAAGGAGGGCGTGCCCAAGGTGCCGCACGAGATCATCGGTCCGTCGAATCCGTATACCCATTTCCGCGAGGCGACCTGGGAAGAAGCGCTGGACGCGGCTGCCAACGGCCTCAAGACGATCCGCGACCGCGACGGCTCGCAAGCGCTCGCCGGCTTCGGTTCGGCCAAGGGCTCGAACGAGGAGGCCTACCTGTTCCAGAAGCTGGTGCGCACCGGCTTCGGCACCAACAACGTCGATCATTGCACGCGGCTCTGTCATGCTTCGTCGGTGGCCGCGCTGCTGGAGGGCGTCGGTTCGGCGGCGGTCACCGCGACCTTCAACGAGGTGAAGAACTCCGAACTCATCATCGTCATCGGCGCCAACCCGACCGAGAATCACCCGGTTGCCGCGACGTACTTCAAGCAGGCGGCCAAGCGCGGCGCCAAGCTCGTCATCATGGATCCGCGCGGCACCGCGATGAAGCGGCACGCCTGGAAGATGATGCAGTTCAAGAACGGCACCGACGTGGCGATGCTCAACGCCATGCTCAACGTCATCGTCACCGAGAAGCTGTACGACCAGCAATACATCCAGACCTATGTCGAGGGCTTCGAGGCCTGGAAGGAGAACATCAAGGACTTCACGCCGGAGGAGATGGCTCCGATCTGCGGCATCGAGGCGGAGACCTTGCGCGAGGTCGCGCGCGCCTACGCCCGCGCCGAGAGTTCGATTATCTTCTGGGGCATGGGCGTGTCGCAGCACACGCACGGCACGGACAATGCGCGCTGCCTGATCGCGCTGGCGCTGATCACCGGCCAGATCGGCCGGCCCGGCACGGGCCTGCATCCGCTGCGCGGGCAGAACAACGTGCAGGGGGCGTCCGACGCTGGCCTCATCCCAATGTTCTTCCCCGACTACAAGTCGGTCGAGGCTTCCGACATCCGCGCCCAGTACGAGCAGGCCTGGGGCGTGAAGCTCAATCCCAAGCGCGGCAAGACCGTCGTCGAGATCATGGATGCGATCCATGCCGACGAGATCAAGGGCATGTACATCGAGGGTGAGAACCCGGCGATGTCCGATCCGGATCTCAACCACGCGCGCGAAGCTTTGGCGCATCTCGAGCATCTCGTGGTGCAGGACTTGTTCCTCACCGAGACCGCGGTCTATGCCGACGTGGTGCTGCCGGCGTCCGGCTGGCCGGAGAAGGACGGCACCGTCACCAATACGAACCGTCAGGTGCAGATCGGCCGCCAGGCGATCCCGCTTCCGGGCGATGCGCGTCACGACCTCTGGATCATCCAGGAAATCGCCAACCGCCTCGGCTGCGGCTGGACTTACAAGCACGTGAGCGAGGTGTTCACCGAGATGGCATCGCTCATGCCGTCGCTCAAGAACATCACGTGGGACCGTGTCGCGCGCGAGGACGCCGTGACTTATCCGGTCGACGGGCCGGACGTGCCCGGCCGCGACGTCGTGTTCGACGATGGCTTCCCGCGTCCGGGCGGCTTCGCCAAGCTCGTGTCGACCAAGCTGCAGCCGCCGGACGAAGTGCCGGATCACGAATATCCGTTCATCCTGTCGACCGGCCGGCAGCTCGAACACTGGCACACCGGCTCGATGACGCGCCGCGCCCAGGTCCTCGACGCGATCGAGCCCTCGGCGATCGCTCAGGTGTCGCGTGGCACGCTCGCTAAGCTCGGCATTCAGGCGGGCGACATGATCCGGGTGACGACTCGACGCGGTTCGGTCGAGCTGCATTCGCGTCAGGACGACGCGGTGCCGGATGGTGTGGTGTTCATCCCCTTCGCTTACGTCGAAGCGGCGGCGAACTTGCTCACCAATCCGAAGCTCGATCCGTTCGGCAAGATCCCGGAGTTCAAGTACTGCGCGGCGAAGGTCGAAGCCGTGCCGCGCACGCTGGAAGCGGCGGAGTAATCACGCTCCCCTGTAGGGTGGGCAAAGGCGCACGTGCGCCGTGCCCACGCGTGGCAGCGCCGGCAACCTCAGCCGTCTCCCGGTGTGCTGCCGTTCGCTTGCCCGCGATGACGGCGCGTCCTTGTCATCGATGCGCAGGGTGCCCGTGGGCGGGTCAAGCCGTGCCGACCGCCAAGCCGCCGACACCATCCGCGCGTCCGGTGATTGACGCAGACGTCTCCCGGCCTTCACTTTGCTCGGGCAAGCGATTCGCTTTCGACGTCAGGATGCCCGATGCCTGCCCACCGCCGCGCCGGCCAGCTGCGTAAGATCGTCCGCGCCGAGCGCTTCCTCGGCATCAGCCTGGCGACCACGTTGGCGTTCGCGCTGGCCGGCGAGAAGATGTTCGCCGCGATGGCCAATCCTCTTTGGTTCGCGGTCATCTTCGTCTGGCTGTTCGCCGTCGTGCTCTGTTCGGCGCTGGCGGTGGTGCGACACGCCGACCGCGTCGCTGAATTCCTCGGCGAGCCTTACGGCACCTTGGTTCTCACGCTGTCGGTGACGGCGATCGAGGTGATGAGCATCACTGCGGTCATGCTGCACGGGGAGAACAATCCGACGCTCGTGCGCGACACCTTGTTCGCCATCATCATGATCATCCTCGGCGGCATGATCGGCGTATCGCTGCTCGCCGGCGGCTGGCGGCACCGCGAGCAGCACTACAATCTGCAAGGCGCGAATGCCTATCTCGGCGTGATCATTCCGATGGCGGCGTTTCCGCTGAGCCTGCCGAATTTCACCGTCACGACGCCGGGGCCGACCTTGTCCGGTCCGCAGGAGATGTTCGTCATGCTGACGTCCGTCGGCCTGTATGTCGCCTTCCTTTCCATCCAGACGGGCCGCCATCGCAGCTATTTCGCTCCCGAAGATGCCGCGACGGCCCATACGAAGCCGCCGCTCGGCATGGGCCGGCTCGGCTGGCATATCGTCCTGCTGCTGGCTTACATCGTCCCCGTCGTTTTTCTGGCGGAGCAATTCGCGCATCCGATCGATTACCTGATCGAGACCCTGCACGTGCCGACCGCGATCGGCGGCGTCATCATCGCCATGCTGGTCGCGACGCCGGAAGCTATTGGCGCCACGCGGGCGGCGTGGTCGAACCGGCTGCAGCGTTCGATCAACATCTCGCTCGGCTCGGTGCTGTCGACGATCGGGCTCACGGTGCCGGCGATGCTGGCAATTAGCTATTTCACCAGCCACGAGGTCTATCTCGGGCTGTCGAGCGCCGATAACCTCCTGCTGGCGGTCACGCTCGTCGTCAGCATCGTCACCTTCGCCAGCGGCCATACCAACATCCTGCAAGGCGTGGTGCACGTCGTGCTGTTCGCGGCTTTCGTGATGCTGATTTTTCAAGGCTGAGGCTGCGCCGGTCGGCCCGTGTGGCCTCAATGCAGCGTCGGGCGCTCGTCGCCGACGACTTTCATGGTGATGCTGCCGATGAACTGGTCGCGCATGGCTTCCGCCTTGCGCAGTTCTTCTTCCGTCTGCTCCCAGGTCGTCTTGTTCGAGCCGAGCAGCACGAAGCCGCCGAGCACGGCCGCCAGGGCGGCGAAGAACGGGGTCGGCGAGAACGGCAACAGCGACGTCAGTGTAAGAATCAGCCACAGCCCGCTGATGTAGAGCGCGATGCGGCCGACCAGCGAGATCTTGCGGCAGCGCTCGCGCGTTGCGCGCAGTTCCTCGATGCGGGTCTCGAGCTGGGCGATATCGTCGTGGAGATCGTCCATGCCGCGCGCCCGTTTGCCGGTCCTGTCGTCAGCCGCTCGTCTTGTCGCGGAAGTAAGGCTCGACTGGACCCGTGAGCTTGATCGTGAGCGGGTTGCCGTGGCGGTCCTTGGCGTTGCCGGCGGCGACGCGGATCCAGCCTTCGCTCACGCAATACTCTTCCACGTTGGTCTTCTCGGCGCCCTTGAAACGGATGCCGACGTCGCGTGCCAGCACCTCGGCATTGAAATAGGGGCTGCGCGGATCGGTCGAAAGGCGGTCGGGCGGCGTGTCGGTGGTGTCGGGCTGTTCGGTCATGGCGGGCTTTTCTCACGCTCCGCGGGCCGGGCGCAAGGTGTCGCGTCAGGCTTTTCGCGGCGGCTTTTTCGTGGCGAGCGCCGCGTGCAGCATCTGCCGCACCAGATCGGTCACGCCGGAGGCTAGCAGCGTCGGCGGCCGCCGCGTCGGCGTCACCAGCGCGACCATGCTGCCGAGGCGCGGGCTGACGATCGGCCGCGCCACCACGCCGGCGCCGGACATGCCCGTCCGCACGACGTTATAGGGGACCACGGCATGGCCGTAGCCCTCCGCCACGAGTTGCATGATCACGGGGATGGCATCGATCTCCAGAGACACCTTCAACTTGACGCCGCGCCTTGCCGCCTCCGCGTCGACCAAAGAGCGAAGGGGATGCGGCGCGCCGGGAAAGATCAGGTCGAAGCGCGCGAGATCGCTGAAGGCGACGGGGCGCGTCCGGTTCGAACGCGCCGCGGTGAGCAGGCACAGCGACTCGCTCAGCAGAGGCTCGACCTCGATCAGCATCGACGGCACGGGATTATGAATGACGGCGACGTCGACGCGGCCGGCCAACATCCGCTCCTGCAGCGTCACGCTGAGCGCCTCCATGACCGATAGCTCGGCGCGCGGATAGCGTTCGCGGAAGGCGCGCACGAGAGGCACGGTCATGACGTGGCCGACCGATGGCGGCAGACCGACGACAACCTTGCCGACAAGATCGGCCTCGCTGCCGGTTACCGCATGCCGCGCGCCGTCGAGCTGATGCAGAATGCCTTTGGCATAAGCGAGGAAGCGTGTGCCGTCGTCGGTCAGCAGCACGCCGCGGCCGTTGCGGTGAAAGAGATGGCGGTCGAGCTCGCGTTCGAGCGCGCGCACCTGCCGGCTGATCGCGGGCTGCGTCGTGCCCATGATCGCGGAGGCGCGGCTGAAGCTGCCGCTTTCGGCGACGTGGACGAAATATTCAATCTGGCGAAGGTTCATCGCTGCCTGGGTGACGAAGTGGGATATGCCGCCTCGGCATATTTGTTAGTCGGGTTTGTTTAATTGTAATCGCAAACCGCCGTTCGTAAAGTTTCCGAACAAGCCCTTCCTCGCGTGCCGGACCGAAGGAAGGGCCAACAAGCAAATCGGGGATTCAAATAATGTCTGGCAAGTTCTGGAGCAGGCTAATAGTCGCGCTTGCAACGAGTGTGTTGGCAACGACCGCCGCCGTTGCGTCCGACTATCCCGAGCGTCCGATAACGATGGTCGTCACGTTCTCCGCGGGCGGCTCGTCCGACGTTCTCGCGCGGGCGGTAGCCAATGCCTTATCGCAAGGTCTCGGCAAGAGCGTCGTGGTCGAGAACCGCCCTGGTGCCGGCGGACATATCGGCGCCGAGATCGTCTCGCGCGCGCGGCCCGACGGCTACACCATTCTGTTCGGGACGAACGGTACCCTCGGCATCGGCCCCGCCATCTACAAGAACCTGCGCTACAATCCCGCGAAGGATCTCGTGCCGGTTGGCATTTTGCACAAGCTGCCGTTGATGCTGATCGTGCAGAACAACATCCCGGCCAATAACCTTCAAGAATTCATCGCCTATGCGAAGGCACATCCGGGAAAGCTGACCTTCGCGTCGGCGGGCGTCGGCACGGCCTCGCACCTCAGCGGCGAACTGCTGAAGGAAGCGGCCGGGATCGAGATCCTGCACGTGCCGTACAAAGGCGGCGGCGGTGCGGCTCCCGATCTCCTGGCGGGCAATGTGTCGATGATGATCGAGACTATTCCGACCGCTCTGCCGTTCGTCGCCAACAAGCAGCTGCGCGCTCTTGGCGTGACCACGCGCGAGCGTTCGCCGACAGCGCCCGAGGTTCCGACCTTTGCCGAACAGGGTCTGAAGGACTTCGACGTTACGGCGTGGACGGGACTGTTCGTGCCGGCCGGCACTCCGCCGGAGATCATCGCGCGGCTGAACGCCGAGACGCTGAAGATCGCGCAATCGCCGGACTATGTCGCTCAGATCAAGAAGATGGGAACGGACGTTGCGACGTCGTCGCCGGAAGAGTTCCGCAAATTCGTCGACACCGACGTGGCGCGGTGGACCGAGGTCGTCAAACGCTCGGGCGCGCAGATCGATTGACGCATTCACAACGGCACTGAAAGAGGGGAGCCCCAATGGCCTACGAGACCATAACCGTTACACCGGTATCGCCGCATATTGGCGCCGAGATCGGCAATATCGACCTGACCAAGGCGCTGCCGAACAAGCAGGTGGAAGAGCTGCATCAGGCTTTCATCGAATATCAGGTGATCTTCTTCCGCGATCAGAAGATCACGTTCGACGACCAGATTCGCCTCGCGCGCCACTTCGGCCCGCTCGGCACCCATGTCGGCGGGACGACCATCAGCAAGACCACCGACAATCCGCTGGTGCGCAAGTTTCACTACGACGAGACCTCCAAGCAGATCTCGGGCGAGAACTTCCACAGCGACCAGTCCTGCGCCGAAATCCCGCCGCTGGGCAGCATGCTCTACAACCACATCGTCCCGCCGAACGGCGGCGGCGACACCATGTTCGCCAGCATGTATGCCGCCTATGATGCGCTGTCGCCGCGCATGAAGACCTTCCTCGAAGGCCTGACGGCGACGCACGACGGCAAGCGCGTGTTCGGTCCCAACACGCCGAGCAACGTGCATCCGGTGATCATCCGTCATCCTGTCAGTAAGAAAAAGGTGATCTTCGTCAACACGGACTTCACCGCAAAGATCAATGAGCTGCCGCGCCTGGAGGGCGAGCGCGTGCTGCAGTTCCTGATCGACCACTGCAACAAGCCGGAGTGGACCTGCCGCTTTCGCTGGACGCCGCACTCCATCGCGTTCTGGGACAACCGTTGCACCCATCACAAGGCGATCTGGGACTATTGGCCGAACGTGCGATCCGGCTTCCGCGTGCAGATCGAGGGCACGGAGCGCCCGGTCGCGGCCTGATCGACGGACATACGAATACGAAAGAGGCCGGCCATCCTGGATGGCCGGCCTCTTTCCTTAAGCCGCAGTTCAGCGCTTGGGCTGCTGGTCGTTGCTGCCGCGCATATTCGCCCAGGGATCGACTTTCGCCGGGGTGACGTCGCTGTTCGAGCGCTTGAGCGCGTTCTTGTATTGCTTGTCGAGATCGGCCTGATCACGCTTCTTTTGCATCTCCTCGGGCGAGGGCGGCTCGGCGGCGCCGCGGCCTTGGGCGTGCACCGGCGCGGCCAGCACCGCCAGGACGAAGAGACCGATGGTCAGTTTTTTCATGAGGCATTCCCCGAGACGAGCCTGTTCCGGCTGCTAAAATAGCACCTCCAGCCGGTCCGCTCAACGCGACGAAGTCATTGCGCAGGCGGCTCTTTTGGCCTGCGCGCGGCTGCGCTATAGAGCCCTGTCGTCCGGTCCGCCGGACCCGCGGAGGTATCCCTGCATGTCGCTCGCCCACGAAACCTTGGCCGGCCCGGCCGTCCTGCCGCTCCGCCACGATTGGACGCGCGAGGAGATCCGGGCGCTGTTCGCATTGCCCTTCGCCGATTTGGTTTTCCAGGCCGCGCAGGTGCATCGGCAGCATTTCGATCCGGCCGAGGTGCAGGTTTCCACGCTGTTGTCGATCAAGACGGGCGGCTGCCCGGAGGATTGCGGCTATTGCTCGCAATCGGCGAAGTTCGACACGGGGCTGAAGGCCGGCAAACTGATGGAAGTCGAGGCGGTGCTCGCCGAGGCCCGCGCGGCCAAGGCAGGCGGCGCGTCCCGCTTCTGCATGGGGGCGGCTTGGCGCTCGCCCAAGGATCGCGATCTCGACAAGGTCTGCGCCATGGTCGAGGGCGTGAAGGCACTCGGCATGGAGACCTGCGTCACGCTCGGCATGCTCGACGCGGCCCAGGCGCGCAAGCTCAAGGACTCCGGCCTCGACTACTACAACCACAACCTCGACACGTCGCCCGAGTACTACAGCCAGATCATCACCACGCGGACCTATCAGGACCGGCTCGACACGCTCGAGTACGTGCGCGACGCCGGCATCAATGTCTGCTGCGGCGGCATCGTCGGCATGGGCGAGCAGGTGGAAGACCGTGTCGGCATGATCGCGTCGCTGGCCAATCTGCCGGTGCATCCGGAGAGCGTGCCGATCAACATGCTGATGCAGGTCGAGGGCACGCCGCTTGGCGAGTCGGCGAAGATCGATGCGTTGGATTTCGTGCGGACGATCGCGGTCGCGCGCATCACCATGCCGGCGTCGTTCGTGCGGCTGTCGGCCGGCCGCGAGCATATGAGCGACGAGACGCAAGCCTTGTGCTTCATGGCCGGCGCGAATTCGATCTTCTGCGGCCCGAAGCTGCTGACGACCCCCAATCCCGCGCGCGATCGCGACTTCGCGCTCCTCGATAAGCTCGGCATGCGGGTGATGGAGTAGGCCGTCATCCCGGGCGACTGAGCGCGGGCGCAGGAGATCCCGGGATCCAGTACGCCGTGTCCTATCGATGGACTGCGGCGTATGGTTCCCCGCCTTCGCGGGGACGACGGAAGGATGCAAGACGGCGAATATGCCCAATCGGGCGTGTCACGCCAGGCTGCGCACCACGGCAAAACCCGCGAACAGGCCGGCGATCGAAATCGTGACCGAGAGCAGCACATAGAGCGCGGCAAGGCCGACATCGCCGCGCTCGTAGAGCAACGCCGTATCGAGCGAGAAGGTCGAGAACGTCGTGTAGCCGCCGAGGATGCCGGTGGTGAAGAACAGCCGCCAGTGCTGCGAAGTATCGCCCTTGAAGGCGAAATAAGCCGCGGCCAGTCCCATGATCAGCGAGCCGGTGATGTTGATCAGGAGCGTCGCGTAGGGAAAGCCCGTGCCGAGCACGCGGGCGATGCCGAGATTGATGCCGTGGCGCACGGTCGCGCCGAGGCCGCCGCCGAGGAAAACGATGAGGTAGCCCATGGGTCCGTCCTTCAAAGATTCCAGGGCAAAGCAAAACCGCCCATAGGGCGATCAAGACCCACCGCTGGCGCGCACGATCGGCCGGCTTCCTCGCCGGCTCGCATCAGGCGCAAGGTTTACGCGGTAGGAGTCATCAGCCCCTTGCGGGCGGTTATCGGGGGAACCCCATCCCCATCACCGGCAAACTATGAGCGGTACCGACGGGCGTCAATCCGCCGTTGCGGCGCCTATTGTATAATCACAACGGATTTTCGGCGCGTCGCTAGGCAGATCGGCGACTAAATGAGCAGCGAGCGGGGTTTTCGCGCCCGGCTTCGCACGACGGGGCCGGCGTGGGTCTTTCCGGTCAAGCTTTTGCGACTCCTGTCGAATCGAAGCACAGCGCGACGGTTTGCCGCGCTGGCACGCGGATTGCTGATCCCTGTCTATCGCCAACCTCGGCGCGACGGGGCTTCGCATGATGATCACCATCACCGCCGAACCGCAGTCAGTTCAGATTGACCTCGCGCGAACAGCGCTTCTCATCATCGACATGCAGCGCGACTTCCTGGAGCCCGGCGGCTTCGGCGAGACGCTCGGCAACGACGTCAGTCTGCTCGAGGCCGCCGTCGACCCGTGCAAAGCGGTGCTCGCCGCTGCGCGCGATACCGGCATGCTCGTCATTCATACGCGCGAGGGGCACCGCCCCGATCTCTCCGACGCACCTCCGGCCAAGATCGAGCGCGGCGCGCCATCGAAGCGCATCGGTGATTTGGGCCCGATGGGCCGCATCCTCATTCGCGGCGAACCGGGTCACGACATCATCGACGCGCTTTATCCGATCGAGGGCGAACCGGTCATCGACAAGCCGGGCAAGGGCGCCTTCTACCAGACCGATCTGCAACTCGTGCTGCAGAACAACGGCATCGAGAACCTGCTCGTCTGCGGCGTCACCACCGAAGTGTGCGTCAACACCACCGTGCGCGAGGCCAATGACCGTGGCTATCGCTGCGTCGTCTTGGGCGACTGCTGCGCTTCTTACTTTCCGGAATTCCATGCGATGGGCTTGAAGATGATCAAGGCCCAGGGCGGCATTTTCGGCTGGGTGTCGGACTCGCGCGCAATGGTCGCTGCGGTCGGCACGGCGGCCAAGCCTTCGCTGAAATATGCACAGGGGAGTGGGTCATGAGCACTGCGACGACGACGGCTTTCAAGCCGAAGCTATGGACGCCAGGCGATTGGAATGCCTTCTTCGGTTTCGGCACGAACATCCTCGTCAACATGCTGGTGCTCACCGGTTTGTTGCGCTTCGTCATCAAGATGCCGGACTCGATCGTGTTCGGCCGCATCCTCCCGGCGCTCGGGCTCATGATGTGCCTGTCCACGCTGTATTACGCATGGCTCGCGTATCGCTTGGCGGTGAAGACCGGTCGCAGCGATGTTTGCGCCTTGCCGTCGGGCGTCAGCGTGCCGCACATGTTCGTGGTCACTTTCGTGATCATGCTGCCGATCACGCTGAAGACCAACGATCCCATCAAAGGCTGGGAAGCCGGCCTCGTCTGGGTGTTCTTCCAGAGCTTCATCCTGATGATCGGCGGCTTCGTCGCGCCTTACGTGCGCAAGATCACGCCGCGCGCGGCCCTGCTCGGCACGCTGGCCGGCGTGTCGATCACCTTCATCTCGATGCGTCCGGCGCTCGAGATGTTCATGACGCCGCAGATCGGCCTGGTCTGTTTCGCCATAATCCTGGTGAGCTGGTTCGGTGGCGTGAAGTATCCGATGGGTATCCCGGCTGGACTCGTCGCCATCGCGGTCGGCATGCTCATCGCCTGGGGTTCGAACCTGTTCGGTTTGAATATCGGCGGCATGAGCGGCGCCAAGGTCTCCGAAGCTTTGTCGTCCTTCGGCTTCTCGGTGCCGCTGCCGGCCGTCGGTCACGTGTTCTCGGGCTTTGAATATCTTGGCGTGATCCTGGTGACCGCGATCCCGTTCGGCATCTACGATCTCGTCGAGGCGATGGACAACGTCGAGAGCGCCGAAGCGGCCGGCGATCATTTTCCGACGACGCGCGTGCTTACCGCCGACGGCATCGTCAGCCTGATCGGCTGCCTGATGGGCAACCCCTTCATCAACGCGGTGTATATCGGCCATCCGGGGTGGAAGGCGATGGGCGGCCGCATTGGCTATTCGGCCGCGACCGGCCTGATGGTGATCGTGCTGTCCTGGTTCGGCGTGATTTCGCTGATGCTCGCGGTCATTCCGGTGGTCGCGATCTCACCGATCCTTCTCTACATCGGCATGCTGATCGGCGCGCAGGCGTTCCAGACGACGCCCGCCAAACATGCGCCGGCGATCGTGCTGGCGCTCACGCCGCATCTCGCCGGCTGGGCGACGACGCTGCTCAACGGCGCGCTCGGCGCCGCCGGCCTCGGCTTCGCCGCGGTCCACGCGCCGGAGTTCGTCGGCAAGATGGCGGCGCAGGGCGTGCTCTATCACGGCCTCGAGATCATGGGTGGCGGCGCGATTCTCGCCGGCCTCGTGCTTGGCGCCATCGGCGTCTGCGTCATCGAACGCGAGTTTACGAAGGCGGCGGCGTTCTCGCTCGCCGGAGCAGTGCTGACTTATTTCGGCTTCATGCACGGTGAAGCGGTCGGCGTTGGCGGCGGCTTTGGCGTCACGCCGGGCGTGGCTTTCGCCTACCTTGTCGTGGCGGCATTCCTGTTCGCGTTGTCGAAGCAGCCGGCCGTGGTCGAAGCGCCGATGAAGGTGGCCGTACCTGCCGAATGACGCAACCGCTTAGGAAAGCGAAACAGCCCCGCTTGGCGGGGCTGTTTTCTTATTGGCCGTGCGCCTCCAGCACCTGAAGGCAGGCTTTGCGCAGTTTGGTGCGGTGCTGTTGCAGACACGCCAGTACGCGCAGGCTGTCCGGCATTTCGTCGAGGCAGTACTTCGTCGAATCGGGACGGCAGGCGGCTTGTTCTTCCGGCGTGCCGCTAAACAGGCTGCCGGACCTTCCCGGCTGGAGACGTTCGTCCGTCTGGGCTAGCGCCGCGCCGTTCACCAGGATGGTCAACAACGCAACGGCGGCGGCGGTTCGCTTCATTTCAAGTTCCTTCCGGCAAACAAAGGCTGGAGACGAAATTGTCTCCAGCCTGTGTTAGTTTTGTGGCTGATGGCGAGGTTTTCAACGCTCGGCGCGATGGACGCTCGCGCGCGTGCGCTCGTAGTGAGAGTGGCGGTGATAATAACGGTGCCGGTGGAAGCCCATCCCGCGCGAAATGTGCGGGCCGGCGGTATAACCGATAACGCCACCGGCCACGGCGCCGACCGGTCCACCGACCAGTAATCCGGCGCCGGCGCCCATGAGCCCATCGCCCATCCGTTCCCCGGCGCTCGCTGCCGCGGGCGCGAGAACAATGGCCGCAGCCACGGCCGTTGCCGCCATGAATGTCTTCATCGCATGCCTCCTTGCGATCGGAATGATCACAGGAACAATGGGGGCGGCGGGTGAAAGTTCCGGTCCTGACGCGAGCGTGAAAAGCCGTGTAGCGCGCTAGTGCATCACCGCGCCGGTGCGCGGCACGATCGCGCCCCGATGGCGCAGCACATGAGCCGCGAGCCGGTGCGCCGCCTGCGCCGCGTCGGCTGGCTTGCTGCCGGAGATTCGCGCGGCGAGATAGCCCGCGTTGAAGCCATCGCCAACGGCCGTGCTATCGACCGGCGTCACGACCTCGGGAACGGGGATTTCCTCGCGCGTGGCGCCGGCCGCGAGCGAGGCGCTGTTCGGTCCGTTCTTGACGACGATCTCGCCGACGCCGAAGGCCTGCAGGCGCGCAATCGTGGCGTCGGGGGAGGGATCGCCCCAAAGGACGGCCTCATCGTCATAAGCCGGCAACGCGATGTCGGTGCGCTTGAGCGCTTCGGCGAAAACCGTGCGCGTGCGCGGCAGATCGGCCTTCCAGTCGCGCGGGCGGAAATTGCCGTCGAAGGCGATCGTCGCGCCGGCTTTGCGCGCGAGTTCGATCGCCGCGAGGAAACGGCCGAGCCCGACATTCGAGTAGAGCGACAGCGTCATGCCGGAAAAATAGATCAGACGCGCGGTGGCGAGCGCTTCCGCGATGCCGCCCCAGCCCGGCAACTCGAACAGATCGCGCGCCGGGGTTGCCTCGCGCCACTGATGCAGACGCCGTCCCTGTGCGGCATCGCTGTCGATGAGGGTGAGCGCGGGCAGGCGGCCGGGAATGCGCATCATGAGATCGGTCGCGACGCCCTCGGCTTTCGCCAATGCGGCGATGGCGTCGGAATAGGGATCATCGCCGAGCGCGGTGGCGAAGGCGGTGTTCAGACCCGCGCGCGCCAGATAGATCGCGGTGTTGAAGGTGTCGCCGCCGCTTTGCAGGGCGAAACGGCCGTCGGCGCCGCGCGCAAGCTCGATGGTGGCCTCGCCGATGGCGATGGTGCGTTTGGGGGCTGCGGTCATGCACGGCGTCTTATCACGGACAGGTCGTCAGCGTCACCGGATCGGCGTCTTTCGGCACATAAGCGCCCATCGGCTTACACTGTCCGGCGATGCAAACCTGCCAGTCATCGGTGGCGCCGGAACGGCGCAGCAGCACGTTCGGCATCGGCGGAACATGCGGCGCGTAGTGCCACCATCGCCCATCGAATTTGGCGTCCGCCGGCGGCTCCATGCCGGCGCCAGTGCCCTGGATGCGGTCCTCGACAAGGGCGAGACCGGCCGGCGTCGCGCGCCAATCTTCTTCCCAGCGGGTCTTCTCGATGGAATGCGTCCAGGCCAAGGTGAGCGCGACGGTGCCGAGGCGGATCGTCGCGCCTGCCGCAAGGAGGCAGAGCTCGAGCACCTACTCGGCCGCCTTCACGGCGCCGCGTGCGCCGTGCGCCTTCCAGAACTGATACGCGAAGAAGGCGCCGCAGGCCGCAAAGCCGACGGGGTCGGTCCACGGATATTCCAGCACCAGCAAGGCCGCGGACACGAAGGCGATGATGCGCTCCGGCCAACCCACCGGGGCGAGGAAATAGCCGATGGCGGTCACGCCCCACAGCGTGACGGCGATGACCGCTTTGACGATCACATAAGCGGCGGCTGCGACGAAGCCCCATTCGTCGACGCGTGCGCCCACCGGCTGCAACATGAGCGCCGGTGAATAGATCGCCATGAACGGCACGATCCAGCCCGGCAGCGCGATCTTCACCGCCGTCCATCCGATCTTGAAGCCGCTTTCCTTGGCGATCGATGCCGCGGCGAAGGCTGCGAGGGCAACTGGCGGCGTCAAGTCCGCCATGATGCCGAAGTAGAACACGAACATGTGCGACACGATCAGCGGGACGCCGAGATGCAGCAATGCCGGTGCCGCGATGGAAGAAGTGATGATGTAGTTCGGGATGGTCGGGATGCCCATGCCGAGGATGAGCGAGGTAAGCGCGGTCAGGCACAGCGACAGGAAGATGGAGCTTTCGCCGACCGACACGATCACGCGCACGAAATTGGTCGCCGCGCCGGTAAGCGTCAGCGTGCCAATGATCGTGCCGACGAGAGCGCAGGCAACGCCGACCGGCAACGCATGGCGGGCGCCGTCGGCAAGACTGTTGAGCGCGATGGTGAGTGTGTCGCGGCCGCCTTTGACCCAAATGGTGACGAGCATCAGCGCCGCGACCATGCCAATCAGCAGCCAGATTCCATACTCGAAGAACAGCGCCGCGCTGAGGCCGAGCAGGATCCAGAAGACGATGCGCAGGACCGGTTGGGGCAGTGCCGCAACGATCGGATAGCTGAAGATCACCATGACCGTGAGGCCGAGGCCCACCGTGCCGGCGAACAACGGCGTATAGCCGGCGAACAACAGCACCACCAAGGCCGCCAGCGGCATCAGGAGGAACCAGTTGCTCTTCAGCGCTTTGAGCGCGCTCGGGCACTGATCTTTTGGCAAGCCGACGAGGCCGCGTTTGCCGGCCTCCAGATGCACGGCCCAGAAGGCCGAATAGTAATAAAGCACGGCCGGCACGACAGCGGCGATGCAGACCGCCGAGTAGGGCACGTTGATCGTCTCGGCCATGATGAAAGCGACGGCGCCCATGACCGGCGGCATGATCTGGCCGCCCATCGAGGAGGTCGCTTCGACCGCGCCGGCAAAATAGGACGGGTAGCCGAAGCGCTTCATCAGCGGAATCGTGAACTGGCCAACGGTCACGACGTTGGCGATGCCGGAGCCGTTGATGGTGCCCATCAGGCCCGAGGAGATTACCGCGACCTTGGCCGGGCCGCCCCGCGCATGGCCGACGGTGCCCATGGCGAGATCGGTGAACAGGCTGATCATGCCCGCCTTCTCGAGGAAGGCGCCGAACAGGATGAAGAGGAAGATGTAGGTCGAGGACACGTAAATCGGCGTGCCGTAGATGCCCTCGGTACCGAGGAACATCTGATCGACGACCTGGGAGAAGTCGTAGCCGCGGGTGTTGAGCGGGCTCGGCAGGTATTGGCCGAACAGACCGTAGGCGAGAAAGACCGCGCAGATGATCGGCAGCAGCGGACCCATCATGCGGCGGCCCGCTTCGAAAACCAGGATCACGACGATGACGCCGACGATGATATCCTGCATGTCGGGATCGCCGGCGCGAACGATAAGGTCGGCGTAGAAAACCCAATGATAGAGGCCCAACACGAAGCCGATGATGCCGAGCGCCCAGAGGGCGATCTTTACCGGCTGCCGGCCCGTCAAAGTCGAGGCGACGCCGAACACCATCAGCATCAGGAAGCCGACGTGCACCGAGCGCACGATCTGACTCGCGAGCGGGCTGAACATGGCGGTGACGATCTGGAAGGCGGAGAAGGCGACAGCGATCCAGAATAACGCGCGACCTTCGAAGGTGCCGCTCCATCCCTTTTCGAGCTGGGCCTCGGTCTTGGTCTGGCCCGGCAGCGGCTTCGGCGATAAAGCGGCGACGTCTTCGGCAGTCATAACGTGTTTCCTATCCCGATCTTATATGACGAATGCCCGGCGCTGACGTGCCGGGCATCTTATCAGAACTGCGGCGTTCGGATTGCGCGTCTGGGGTATCAGCCCCCGACGCCCTTTTCCTTGTAGAACTTCGCAGCGCCCGGATGCAGGGGTACGGGCGGATTCTTGCCGGCCGTATCCAAGCTGATGGCCTTGGCCGCAGAATGCGCCGCTTGCAGCGCGGGCAGATTGTCGAACAGCGACTTGGTCATCTGATAGACTTCGTCGTCCGGCAGTCCGGCGCGGGTGACGAGATAGTTCTGCACGGCGGCGGCCTGCACGTCCTTGTCCTGGCCGTTATAGGTATTGGCCGGAATGACGACAGACTGATAGGGCGAGCCGATCTTCTCGACGATGGCCTTCGGCACTTCGACGATGACGCAGTCGACGGAGGCGCAAAGATCGCGGATCGCGGAGACACCGAGGCCGGCCGAGATCAGCGTGGCGTCGAGCTGACGGTTCTTCATCAGTTCCACCGACTCGTTGAACGGCAGATACTCGACCTTGCCGAGATCCTTGTAGGACATGCCGGCGCCGGAGAGGATCGCGCGCGCGTTGAGTTCGGTGCCCGAGCGCGGCGCGCCGACCGACAGGCGCTTGCCCTTGAGGTCGGCGAGAGTCTTCACGCCGGAATCCTTGAGCGCAGCGATCTGGATGTAGTTCGGGTAGATGGCGGCGACGGTGCGGAGCTTGTCGAGCTTGCTCTTGAAACCGACTTCGGTGTTGCCGTTCCATGCGTCGGCGAGCGAGTCGCCGAGCGTGAAGGCGATTTCGCCGCGGCCCTGCTGCAGCAGGTTGAGATTCTCGACCGAAGCCTTGGTGGCCTGCACCGACGGTTTCGAATCCTTGATTTTTTCGGCGTAGATTTTCGACATCGCGACGCCGAGCGGATAATAGACGCCGCCAGTGCCGCCGGTGAGGATGTTAATGAACTGCTCGGCGTGAGCGCCGAGCGGCGCCAGAGCGACGGCCGAGGCAAAAAGACCGAGACGCGCAAACTTGGAATAGCGGGACATGTGTGCCCATCCTCCACAATTTCTAAGTGAAACCGGCTCGGAGCGGCCGGTATTGCGCGGCACTTTACCCGCCCGCTGTCGCTCTGGCGAATATGCTTTTGGCGGATGTGCGCGAGCGCGCTAGTGCAGTGCAGCATGGCCGGCGCGCGCCGGCCACATCAGCGCCGCGAAGTAACCGATCGCACTGAGCGCGGCGATGCAGAAGCTCACCGGCCAGTCGGTGTAGAAAGCGACGGTGAGGCCGAGCCAGGCTTCCGCCAGCGCCAGCACGGCCGAGAGGATGAGGCCGCTCCACAGTCCGGTGGTGACGCGCTGCGCTGCGGCCGGCGGGCCGACCATCAGAGTGAACACCAGGAGGACGCCGACGATCTGCGCACAGGCTGCGACCGCGAGGGCGACGATGGCGAGGAAGGCCGTCGAGATGAAGCGCAGCGGCACGCCCTTGGCTTCGGCAAGCTCCGGCTGAAGGCTGGAAAAGATCAAAGGCCGCATGATCGCGGCGAGGCCGAGCAGCGTCAGCAAACTGAGCGCGGTGAGGGCGATGATGGTCGCGCGATCGACGGCAAGCACATTGCCGAACAGGAGCGCGGTCGCCTGCGTTGCGAACGACGTATAATAGTGCAGGAACAACAGGCCGAAGCCGAGCGCAAGCGCCAGCACCACGCCGATGGCGACGTCGCGATTGCTCAGACGCTCGCTCAGCCAGCCCATCACCACACCCGCGGCGACGGTGAAGCCGACGAGGCCCCAAAGCGGGGTGAGGCCGATCAGACCGGCGCCGGTCGCGCCGGCAAAGCCGATGTGCGACAGCGCGTGGCCGGCAAACGTCTGCCCGCGCATCACCAGGAAGAAGCCGGTGAGACCCGACACCACCGCGACGATGCCTGCGGCGGTGAAGGCGTTGGTCATGAATTCATATTGAAACATGCAATGCCTCCGTCACCCTCTCCTGGGAGGGGCGATCGGCCGGAGGCCGATCGGGGCGAGGTGAGAAGGCGCGAACAAGATCACTTCCCCCCGACGCGCTAACGCGCGTCGACCTTCTTCCTCCAGGGGGAGGTGAGGAGAGTGTGTGGCTGGGCCTAATGATGATGCTCATGCTCGTGCCCATGACCGTGGTCATGATCGTGCATATGCGCCTCGCGTTCGACGTCGCGGCCGCGTGACATGACGAAAATGTGCCCCGCGGCGCGGACCACCTCGATCTCCGTGCCGTAAAGCCGCGACAGCACCGGTGCCGTCACGACCTCGTCGACGGTGCCGAGCTCGGCCTGTTTATTGCCGAGGTAGAGCACGCGATCGAGCGTACCGAGCAATTGGTTGAGCTCATGCGCGCTGAACAGGACGGTGATGCCGCGCTCCCGGCAGACTTTGCGCACGACGTCGATGACGACTTCCTGATGGCGGGCATCGAGGCTGATCAACGGCTCGTCGAGAAGCAGCAGTTGCGGATCGCCGATCAGCGCTTGCGCCAGCAGCAAGCGCTGGCGCTCCCCGCCCGACATGTCGCTCAAAGGACGCATGGCGAGGTCGCGGGCGCCGACGGCGTCGAGCGTGGCCTCGATCGCCATCCTGTCCTTCGCCGAATGCGAGGGTAGGCCCCAGCGATGACCTTTGAGCGAGGAGGCGATGAAGTCGAAGCCGCGCACGCGCAAGTCGGGCTGTACCGTGCGCAGTTGCGGCAGGTAGCCAATGGCCGGGTTGCCGCGCTCGGGCGCGCGGCCGAACACGTGCACGGTGCCGCTCGCCGGCGGCAGCAGGCCGAGGATCGATCGCATGAGCGTGGTCTTGCCGGCACCATTGGGGCCGAGCACGCCGATGAATTCGCCGGCGCGGATCGCGAAGCTGATGTCGGAGAGGACCGTGCGCCTGCCAACGCGCAGGCTGACGTGATCGAACTCGACGGCGTTCATCACATATTCTCCGTCACGCCGGGTTTGCGCTTCGGGCCGCCCCGGAATGACAATTATTCGTCACGAGTTCGGATCGCTCAGCGCCCTGTCGAGGGTGTCGAGTTCGCTCAACATCCAATCGACGAAATTGGTGTTGGCGGGCATCGACTCGGTCACCGCGACCACCGGCACCTTCGCCTTGCGGGCGACCGCAAGCAAGCGCTCGGTCAGCTTCTCGCTCACCTGGCTGTTGTAGATCAAGGCTTTCACCTTGCGCTCTTTGAGGTCGTTCTCGAAAGCCGCGACGTCGCGCGCGCTCGGTTCGGTGTCGTTCATCATGGCGAGCTGGAAGCGCTCGTTGCGCATGGTGAGGCCGAGTGCGGAGGCCATCAGGCCGAACACCGGCTCGGTCGCCGTCACCGCCTTGCCGGCGTGTTTGCCCTTCAAATGCGCCACCCGCGCGTCGATTTGCGCGAGCTTCGACAGAGTCGCATCGAGGCGCGACGCGTAGTCTGCGGCATGCGTACCGTCGGCCTGTGTCAGCGCGGCGGCGATGGCCTTGGCCACGGCCGGCATGGTCGCCGGGTCGTACCAGAGGTGCGGGTTCGCACCCGCTTTCCGCCCTGTGAGCTGCGCGGCATTGATCACCACCCGGTCGGGGCGGGGCGCGGCCTGCAGCAGCTTCTCGGCCCAAGGATCGTAATTGGCGCCGTTGACGATGACGATGCGGGCGTCGGCGATCTGCCGCACGGTGCCGGG
Organism: Pseudolabrys taiwanensis; assembly: GCF_003367395.1. Taxonomy (NCBI): domain Bacteria; kingdom Pseudomonadati; phylum Pseudomonadota; class Alphaproteobacteria; order Hyphomicrobiales; family Xanthobacteraceae; genus Pseudolabrys; species Pseudolabrys taiwanensis. The sequence goes on from NZ_CP031417.1 coordinate 4,778,773, forward strand.
CGTAGTTTCGAAAAGATGTGGATCCTGGTCCGGATTGGTCAGGATGCTGGTGACGGCGACGCGGTCGCCGCCGATCTGCCGGGCGATGTCGCCATAGAAATTCTCGGCGGCGGCGATGGCGGTCTGCTGCCCGTCCGCGGCGACCGCGGTGGTGTGCGCGGCCAGAAAGATCAATGCACCAGCCGCCGCCGCAAGGCAGGTTTTGAAGGTCGTCCGCATGTCCAAGTCCAGTACCGGGCCCCGCGAATGATGTAACATTATAACATATCAAGCCGCAAGGGCGGACGCATCGTCTTCTTCGGAACCCAAGCACGACGACGTTCTACAGCAGTACCGTGCATAGTGTGGATTGTGCACGCTTTGGATGTGTTTGCTTCCTGGCACCAGCAGGGAGGGTAAGGCGGTGCTATTACGCGTCGGGGCGGTTGCGCGCGCGGACGGGCATGCCGCCACACGTCGGCGCCGCACGCTGTCGTGCCATCCTATTTTATCAATCCAGTGCGAGCAGATTTCTCTGCGATGACGTGCGCGTGGATTTGAAGTTGCGGCGAAGTGAACGATCCTCCGAGGTGTCAGGTCCAACGAATGGGGGATTCGGATGGTGCAGAAGCTGCTCGACTTCCTACAGATCGATTCGGAAGATCGCGCTTCGGCGCTGATGCTCTCGGAGCTGCTCAAGCCGCATTTCGACCAGGCGATCGAGGAATTCTACGCCACCGTTCAGGACTTCCAGATCAACCCCTTCGTCACGGCCCGCACCATTCCGGTGCTCAAGGAGAGGCAAAAGCAGCATTGGCTGTCCTTGCTGCATTCGCGCTTCGACGCGGACTTCTTCGCCAGCGTCGGCCGTATCGGGGTGCGCCACCGCGACATCCAGCTCAATCCGATGTGGTATGTCGCGGGCTACACGCGGCTGAAGCTTGCCTTCATCGAGATCATCATCAAGTCGGACCTGCACGTCGTCACCAAGGGCCAGCTGGTCAAGACGCTCGACAAATACATTGCCATCGACATGAGCCTGGCGCTGTCGGCCTATGATGCGGTGATCCTGGACTAATCGGCCCCCGGACGGGGCGATTCCGACCCTTTTGCAGGTCGGCGCCGAAATCCCTATATGGACGGGGAACGGAGCTCCCCATTCATGACGACCCCCCAGACGCCTGAAAAAATCCCCGTGACGGTGCTGACCGGCTATCTCGGCGCCGGCAAGACCACGCTGCTCAACCGCATCCTGTCGGAGCCGCATGGGAAAAAATTCGCCGTGATCGTCAACGAGTTCGGCGAGATCGGCATCGACAACGACCTCGTGGTGGATGCCGACGAGGAAGTGTTCGAAATGAACAATGGCTGCATCTGCTGCACGGTGCGCGGCGACCTCGTCCGCATCATCGACGGGCTGATGCGACGCAAGGGCAAGTTCGACGCCATCATCGTCGAGACCACCGGCCTCGCCGATCCGGCGCCGGTCGCCCAGACCTTCTTCATGGACGAGAATGTCGGCGCCCGGACCAAGCTCGATGCGGTGGTGACTGTCGCCGACGCCAAATGGCTGAAGGACCGGCTCAAGGATGCGCCGGAAGCCAAGAACCAGATCGCCTTCGCGGACGTTATCCTGGTGAACAAGACCGACTTGGTCGCCCCGGAAGAACTGCGCGAGGTCGAGGCCCGCATCCGCGCCATCAATCCTTACGCCACGCTGCACCGCACGGAGCGGTCGAAGATCGCAATCGACGAGGTGTTGGGCCGCAACGCCTTCGACCTCGACCGCATTCTCGATATCGAACCGAAATTTTTGGAGGCGGACGACCATGACCATCACCACGATCACCATCATCACGATGGGCATCATCATGGCCACGACCATCACCATCATGACCATGGTCTCAAGCACTACCACGACGAAGACATGCAAAGCCTGTCGCTCCGGAGTGACAAACCACTGAACCCGGACAAGTTCTTCCCGTGGGTTCAGCAACTCGTCGCCACCGAGGGGCAGAAGATCCTGCGCTCGAAAGGCATCCTGTCGTTCAAGGACGATAACGATCGCTTCGTGTTCCAGGGCGTGCACATGATCCTCGACGGCGATCATCAGCGTCCGTGGAAGGAAGGCGAAGAGCGCGTCAGCCGCATCGTCTTCATCGGCCGCGATCTCCCCGAGGACAAGATCCGCGAAGGCTTCGAAGCCTGCGTGGCTTAAGAGGCGCACTGCGGTGCACCCAGCACAGTGTCATGCCCGGGCTTGACCCGGGCATCCACGATGCCTACCCACACGGCTGACCGCACGAAGCCCATCTTTGCTGAACTTCATCATGGATTGTCGGGTCAAGCCCGGCAATGACGGCGCCGAGAATGTCCAACACCTCCACACTTCCCTCTCTTGCCAATCGCGTGCGGCCTGTTGCGGCCGGCGCGTCCGTTGTCGACGTGCACTTCCTTAAGCAGACGCCTGTCTTCGTTCTCGCCGAAGAGCATCTGCTGTTTGCCGGTGACGACGAGAAGCGCATCGCTGCGCACAGCGGCGGCATTCTCGTCAGCGCCGGCGATGGCGAGCGCATCGTCACCGGCGGCGACGACGGCCGGCTGGTTGCCACCAACCGAGCCGGCGAAGCCAAAGAGATCGCCGCCGACGACAAGAAGCGCTGGATCGATCAGGTCGCGCTCGGGCCCGACGGCGCGGTCGCCTGGTCGGTCGGCAAGACGGCGCATGTGCGCACCGGCAAAGGCGAACTGCGGTCGTGGGAGGCGCCGTCGACGGTCGGTGGCTTGTGCTTTGCGCCGAAAGGCTTCCGTCTCGCCGTCGCGCATTACAACGGCGTGTCGTTCTGGTTTCCCAACGCCGCCGCCGCGCCCGAGAAGTTCGAGTGGAAGGGTTCGCATCTCGGGGTCACCATCAGTCCGGATGGGCGCTTCCTCGTCACCACGATGCAGGAGTCGACGCTGCACGGTTGGCGCATTGTCGACGGCAAGCACATGCGGATGTCGGGCTATTCCGCGCGCGTGCGCTCGATGGCTTGGACCGCGGGCGGCAACTTCCTCGCGACCTCGGGCTCCGAACAGGTGATCCTGTGGCCGTTCGACGGCAAGGACGGACCGATGGGCCGCCAGCCCAAGCTGCTCGCGCAGGAGGAGGCGCGCGTCGCCGTCGTCGCGGCGCATCCGAAGCAGTCGGTGGTCGCCGCCGGCTATGCCAACGGCCTCGTCCTGCTGGTGCGTATCGACGACGGCGCGCTGATCCTCGCGCGCGAGCCAGATGGCCAGCCGGTCACCGCACTCGCGTGGGAAGCGAGCGGCCAGATGCTCGCTTACGGCACCGAGAGCGGCGACGCGGGAGTGCTTGCTCTTTAATGTTTCCACATTCTCCGCTCATTCCCGCGCAAGCGGGAATCCAGCGCTGGGTCCCTGCTTCCGCGGGGACGAACGGAGACAGATTGACCGTTCAAAAATGAAACGGGCGGCCTTTGGCCGCCCGTTTGTCATTCATACAGACAACCTCACCGCACCAGCACGTTCTTGAACTGCCACGGATCCGACGTGTCGAGGTCCTCCGGGAACAGGCCCGGACGGCCCTCGAGCGGCGTCCAGTCGGTGTAGAAGCCCTTCACCGGGCCGAGATAGGGCTTCTGGATTTCCAAAAGACGATGGAAATCCATCTCGTCAGCCTCGACGATACCCTCGTTCGGATGCTCCAACGCCCAGACCATGCCGCCGATCACCGCCGACGTCACCTGCAACGCCGTGGCGTTCTGATACGGCGCCAGCGCGCGCGTCTCCTCGATCGACAGCTGCGAGCCGAACCAGTAGGCGTTCTTGCCGTGGCCGTAGAGCAGCACGCCGAGTTCGTCGATGCCGTCGACGATCTCGTCCTCTTCGAGGATGTGATGCTTCTCCTGCATCTTGCCGGAGCCGAAGAGCTCGTGCAGCGACAGCACCGCGTCGTCGGCCGGATGATAGGCGTAGTGGCAAGTCGGCCGGTACGTCACCTTGCCTGAGGCATCGCGCGCGGTGAAGTAATCCGAGATCGAGATCGACTCGTTGTGTGTGACGAGGAAGCCGTATTGCGCGCCGCGCGTCGGGCACCAAGTGCGCACGCGCGTGTTGGCGCCGGGCTGCATCAGGTAGATCGCCGCGCCGCAGCCGGTTTCGTGCGTCTTCGCATTGTCAGGCATCCACTTCTCGTGGGTGCCCCAGCCGAGTTCGGCCGGCTGCATGCCTTCGGACAGGAAACCCTCGACGGACCAGGTGTTGACGAACACCTCGGCTTGCTTCGGCGTCTTGCAGCGCTGCGTGTCGCGCTCGGCGATATGGATGCCCTTTACGCCGGCCTGGCGCATCAGGTCCGCCCATTCGGCCTTGGTCTTCGGCTCGGGCACGTTGAGCTTGAGGTCAGCCGCGACATTGAGCAACGCCTGCTTGGCCATGAAGGAGACCATGCCGGGATTGGCTCCGCAGCAGGAGACGGCGGTGGTCGAGCCGGGCTTGCGCGCCTTCTTGGCGGCCAGCGTGGTTTCGCGCAGCGCGTAGTTCGAGCGCGCCTCGGGCCCCTTCGACTTGTCGAAGTAGAAGCCGAGCCATGGCTCGTTGACGGTGTCGATATAGAGCGCGCCCAGCTCGTTGCAGAGTTCCATGATGTCGACAGAGCCGGTGTCGACCGACAAATTGACGCAGAAGCCCTGGCCGCCGCCTTCGGTGAGCAGCGGCGCGAGGATCTCGCGATAATTGTCGCGGGTCAGGCCCTTCTGGATGAAGCGCACGCCGTGCTTCTCGCACATTGCCTTGCGGCCCTCGTCCTTGGGGTCGAGCACGACCATCCGGGACTTATCGTATTTGAAGTGGCGCTCGATCATCGGCAGCGTGCCTTTGCCGATCGAGCCAAAGCCGACCATGACGATCGGTCCGGTGATGGTGGCGTAAACGGGCCAGTCGGTCATTGCTTGTCTCTCCAATTCAATGCGGGCGTCTTATCCGCCGTGGCCGACAAACGGAAGACACTCCGCCCGGGAATCCCGGGCGGGTGCCCACCGTCATTTTCTTGTTATGGCGCTATGCCGCGTGGCGCGGCTGGCGCCGCATGGCGCGCCGGTCCTGCGCCACCAGCGCGGCGAGGTCGGGCTTCGGCTCGAGGCGGCCGGTCGGGTTGATCATGCCGCGCGCGCCATCGAGTGCGCCGGCCTGAAGCTCGACTGCAAGCAGGCGGTGACGCTCGAACGGCCCCGGCATCCAGAGGGCGCCGGTCTTCTCGGCGGTGAAGCCGAAGCGGCCGTAGTACGGCGCGTCGCCGACCAGGACGACCGCGCCGTAGCCGAGGCGCTTGGCTTCGCGCACGCCGCGGCGAACGAGGTCTGCGCCGATGCCTTCGCCGCGACGGTCCTCGGACACCGCGACCGGCCCCAGCAGCAGCGCGGGCGTGCCATTGCCGCAGCCGACGTTCCACAGCCGCGCGGTACCGACGACCTGCTTGCCGTCGGCGGCGATGAAGGCAAGGCCTTCAGCCGGCAGACGGTCTTCGCGCAGCCGCTCCGACGACTTGCGGTAACGGGTGTCGCCGAAGGCCTGGTCGAGCAACGCTTCGCGCGCGTTGAAGTCGGAAACCCGTTCGTGACGGATCTGGATCATCGCTGTCGCTCCTTCCTCCGGCCCGTATCCCGCGGTGCTCGACCGAAGGTCGAGCGTCGAGGATGAGCGGCCGGGCCGTCGCCCGTCGCGGGCCGCGCAAACGCACGGCCACCGCAGGGTGACGGGTCAAACTCTGTGAGTAGGGAAAGGGGGAGGCGGCCAGCCGCCTCCCTTAACTGTCAGATGTGCGCCGATCGCCGAGCGATCAGATGTGGTAGCTCTTCAGCGGCTCGAAGCCGTTGAACGCCACCGCCGAGTACGTCGTGGTGTACGCACCGGTGCCTTCGATCAGCAGCTTGTCGCCGATCTCGAGCGACACCGGCAGCGGGTACGGCGTCTTCTCGTACAGCACGTCGGCCGAATCGCAGGTCGGGCCGGCGAGCACGCACGGGGTCATCGCGTCGCCGTCCCGCGTCGTGCGGATCGGGTAGCGGATGGACTCGTCCATCGTCTCGGCGAGACCGCCGAACTTGCCGATGTCGAGGTACACCCAGCGCACGTCGTCTTCCTCGCTCTTCTTCGAGACGAGAACGACCTCGGTCTCGATGATGCCGGCGTTGCCGACCATGCCGCGGCCCGGCTCGATGATCGTTTCCGGGATGCGGTTGCCGAAGTGCTTGCGCAGCGCCTTGAAGATGGCGTTGCCGTAGGTCTTCACCGTCGGCACGTTCTTCAGGTACTTGGTCGGGAAGCCGCCGCCGAGGTTGACCATCGACAGGTTCATGCCGCGCTCGCCGCACTCACGGAACACCGCCGCCGCCGAAGCGAGGGCGCGATCCCAGGCGTGCTGGTTGCGCTGCTGCGAACCGACGTGGAACGACACGCCGTAGGGCTCGAGGCCGAGCTTCAGTCCATGCTCCAGGACGTCGACCGCCATGCCCGGCTCGCAGCCGAACTTGCGCGACAACGGCCATTCCGCACCGACGCAGTCGGAGAGGATGCGGCAGAACACGCGGCTGCCCGGCGCGACGCGGGCGATCTTCTCGACCTCGGCCTTGCAGTCCACGGCGAACAGACGGATGCCCAACGCGAAGGCGCGCGCGATGTCACGCTCCTTCTTGATGGTGTTGCCGTAGGAGATGCGGTCCGGCGTCGCACCGGCGGCCAGCGCCATCTCGATCTCGGCGACCGAAGCCGTGTCAAAGCACGAGCCGAGGCCGGCGAGCAGCGAGAGCACTTCCGGCGCCGGGTTCGCCTTGACGGCGTAGAAGACGCGCGTGTCCGGCAGCGCCTTGGCGAATGCGGTGTAATTGTCGCGCACGACCTCGAGGTCGACGACAAGGACGGGACCTTCGTCGATGCCACGCTCGCGGCGGACGCGCAGGAACTCACGAATGCGCTCGGTCATTGGCGCACACTCCCAGCTCAAGGGACGGCCATAGCCGTCCGGTTCGCGGTTTAGGAGCCCGCGGGCAGGTGCGCGATGGGGACGCAGCCGTGCCTTAAGCTCTTAACCGCTAGTGCTGCCTTGAGATTGGAGGGGCGATCCCCGCCGCACTGTTGGCAAGATGGACAAGCCTCGTCGGTAACCCGTCGCTGGCGGTGGATGGCCAGCAGAGACCAAAGAAGCCCGCTCCGTCGTTGCTTTAAGCCGCGTCCCCTGCTGAGAGCAGAGTGCGCCGGTTTCGCCTCCGGCTGCCGATCAGAAGACTTGAGGCTACTTACTCTTCTCTCTTGGAGAAGGAGCTCGCTGACCTCAGGCGGCTGGCCGGCCTCTTGTCCGGCTACCTACCGATCGACACACGGCCACAGGCACGTGCGAAATTGGGCAAGAGTGGAAATAACACTTTTCTGACGTTGTGCAAGCGAATTAGTTCGCGCTGCGCACAATCATCCTTAACTTTTCCGCTGCGCGTCGCTCACAACGACGCGAGCGTACTCACGAGCGTGCTGTGAAGGGCTCGATGCGGTGTGCGTTGCGGATGAACTGCGCCATCACAGCGATGCCGACGAGCACGAAGAGGCCGTCGAGGATGCGTTGACCGGTCGAGCCGAGATCGAACAGCGTCGCGAGCGCCCACGAGCCAGCGAAGGCCGCGCCAAACACTTCCGCGCCGATCAGGATGGCGGCGCTGATCACGGTGATGACGTTCAGCCAGACGATGCGGCGGCCAGTGCTCGTGCCAGATGCGGCCATGGGTCTCTCCTTTACGCGGCCGCAATGTCTCCGAAATGCGCGGCGGGATCAAGGCCGCTTTGATCCTGCTCATGGCGGGCGGCATCCGAGTGAGAAACCCTTGCGCCATGGGCATTCTGAGCATGCAGAGACTGGTCCGCCCCGGGCTGGCCGTATTGGTGGCGGCAGGGCTTGCGCTCGGCGTCGCCGCCTGGCTCGGCGGCCCCGCGGGCTGGGCGGACGCGATCTGGACCGCCGTCACGCTGCCGGTGCTGCTGGTCCTCGTTGTCGAGATCGTGGCGAGCTTGCGGCGTGGCGATGTCGGGCTGGATATCGTCGCTGCCCTGTCGATGAGCGCCGCGCTGCTGGTCGGCGAGGCGCTGGCCGCGGCCATCGTTGCGCTCATGTACGCCGGAGGTCAGTACCTCGAAGCCTTCGCCGAGCGGCGTGCCCGCCGCGACATGACGGCGCTCTTGTCGCGCGTGCCGCGCACCGCGCTGCGTCACCGCGACGGCGCGCTGGAAGAAGTCGCGTTGGACCTGATCATGCCGGGCGATCGGCTTCTGCTGCGGCGTGGCGACGTGGTGCCGGTCGATGGCGTCGTCGCCAGCGGTGTCGCGGTGCTCGATCAGTCGGCGCTCACCGGCGAGGCGTTGCCCGTGAAGCGTGCGGCCGGCGAGGCCGTGCTCAGCGGCTCGACCAATGCCGGCGATGCCTTCGACCTCACGGCCGAGCACCGGGCGGCAGAGAGTACCTATGCCGGCGTCGTCCGGCTGGTGGAGGCGGCGCAGCGCTCGCGCGCGCCGATGGCCCGGCTCGCCGACCGCTACGCCTTGATGTTCCTCGGTATCACCGTGGCGCTGGCCGCGGCCGCCTGGTGGCTGTCGAGCGATCCGATCCGCGCGGTGGCGGTGCTGGTGGTGGCCACGCCCTGTCCGCTGATCCTGGCGGTGCCGGTCGCGCTGGTATCGGGTCTCTCCCGCGCGGCCAAGCTCGGCATCCTCATCAAGGGTGGCAAGGCGATCGAGAACCTTGCCCGCGTGCGGGCTCTGGTGATCGACAAGACCGGTACCCTCACGGTCGGCGAGGCACGAATCGTGAGCATGCGCGCGGTCGCAGGTCTCAGCGAGGACGCGTTGCTGCGCTTTGCGGCCTCGCTCGACCAGGCCTCCAAGCACATCATCGGCCAGACCCTGGTCGCCGAAGCGCAGCGGCGCGGCTTGAGCCTGGCGGTCCCCGCCGAAGTCGTCGAGACGCCCGGTGAGGGGCTCGTCGGCCTTGTCGACGGCCACAGCGTCATCGTTGGCGGACTGCACTTCGTTGCCTCGAAGACCGCCGATGGCGGCACCGCTCTGTTGCCGCGCGATCGGCAACCGGGCGCGCTCGCTGTCGCGGTGGCGGTCGACGGCAAGCTGGCCGGCGTGATCGTGCTGGCCGACAAACTGCGGGCGGGGACCGAGCAACTCCTCAGTGCGCTCCGCGCGCTGGATATCGAACGCATCGTGCTGGCGACCGGCGACCGCCACGACGTCGCACGCTTCATCAGCGCCGGTCTCTCGCTCGACCAGGTACGCTCGGAGCTCACGCCCGATCAGAAGATCCTGGTGGTGCTGTCCGAGCGCAAGAACGGTCCGGTGATGATGATCGGCGATGGTGTCAACGACGCCCCGGCGCTCGCCGCCGCTGACGTCGGAGTCGCCATGGGCGCCAAAGGCGCGGCCGCATCGGCCGAAGCCGCCGACGTGGTTCTGCTCGTGGATCAGCTTGACCGCGTGCTGCCGGCGATCAAAATCGCGCGACGCTCGCGGGCGATCGCGCTGCAGAGCGTCGCCGCCGGCATGGGACTGTCGGTCCTCGCGATGGTCGCGGCGGCCTTGGGCTATCTCGTGCCGGTGGAGGGCGCCCTGCTGCAGGAGGCGATCGACGTCGCCGTCATCTTCAACGCGCTGCGGGCGTTGCGCGGCTGAGGGGGCGCCCGTAGATAGGGCAGATGACCCAGACACCCGCCCAGAACCCGCTCCTGTCCGACTTCGCCGCGGCCTTCGGCCTGCCGGACTTCGCCGCGATCAAGCCGGAACATTACCGCCCCGCTTTCGATGCCGCGCTGGCGGAGCACCGGGCCGAGATCGACGCCGTCGCGGCGTCGGCCGAGCCGCCGACCTTCGCCAATACCATCGAAGCGCTCGAGAAAAGCGGCCGCAGCCTGGAGAAGGTCGCCAATGTCTTCTTTGTGCTCGCCGGCGCCGATACCTCGGATGCGCTGGAGGCGGTGGAGCGTGACATCTCGCCGCTGCTGGCCCGTCACTCGAACGCGCTTTATCTCAATGCGCCTTTGTTCAAGCGCATCGACGATCTCTATGCCCGCCGCGAGACGCTCGGCCTGACGCCCGAGCAGGCGCGGGTGCTCGAGCGGTATCATACCCGCTTCGTGCGGGCCGGCGCCGGCCTCGACAAGGCGGCGCAGGACCGGCTGGCGGCGATCAACGAGGAACTGGCGACGCTTGGCACCAAGTTCAGCCAGAACGTGCTCGCCGACGAGAAGGCCTATGCGCTGATCCTGGAGGAAGGCGATCTCGCCGGCCTGCCGGACTTCGCCCGCGCCGCCGCGGCCGCCGCGGCCGAGGAGCGCGGTCACAAGGGCAAATACGCTATCACGCTCGCGCGTTCGTCCTGCGAAAGCTTCCTGCAGTTCTCATCGCGCCGCGATCTGCGCGAGAAGGTGTTCGAGGCCTGGATCAAGCGCGGTGAAAACGGTGGCGCGACCGACAACCGTGCGACGATCGCCGAAACCGTGAAGCTGCGCGCCGAGCGGGCCAAGCTCCTCGGCTTTGCGACCTTCGCCGACTACCGGCTCGACGACCAGATGGCCAAGACGCCGGCCGCCGCGCGCAAACTGCTCGATGAGGTCTGGGGCCGTGCCCGCGCCAAGGCGCTCGTCGAGCGCGATGCGCTGCAGGAGATGATCGCGGCCGAGGGCGCCAACTTCAAGCTCGCGCCGCACGACTGGCGCTATTACGCCGAGAAGCTGCGCAAGGCGAAATACGATCTCGACGAAGCCGAGATCAAGCCGTACTTCCAGCTCGACAAGATGATCGAGGCGGCGTTCGAGACGGCGCAGCGGCTGTTCGGCCTCACCTTCACGCCGGCCAACGTGCCGCTCTACCACCCCGACGCGCGCGCCTGGGACGTGAAGGACAAGTCCGGCGCGCATGTCGCCCTGTTCATCGGCGACTACTTCGCGCGTGGCTCCAAGCATTCCGGCGCCTGGATGACCTCGCTACGCGATCAGCAGAAGCTGATCGGCGACACGCGCCCGGTCGTGCTCAATGTCTGCAACTTCACCAAACCGGCGGCGGGCGAGCCCGCCTTGCTGTCGTTCGACGACGCGCGGACGCTCTTCCACGAGTTCGGCCACGGCCTGCACGGCATGCTGTCGAACGTGACCTATCCGCTCTTGTCGGGCACGGCGGTGTCCAGCGACTTCGTCGAACTGCCGTCGCAGCTTTACGAGCATTGGCTGGAAGTGCCGGCGATCCTCGAGAGGTATGCGCGCCACGCCAAGACCGGCGAGGCGATGCCGAAGGCGTTGCTGGACCGCCTCTTGGCGACGCGCACCTACGGCCAGGGCTTTGCCACGGTCGAATACACCGCCTGCGCTCTGGTCGATCTCGACGTGCATGGCCGCCAGGACGACACGCCGCTCGATGTCACCGCGTTCGAGCGCGACGATCTCGAGCGCATCAAGATGCCGGCGGAAATTGTCATGCGCCACCGCCTGCCGCACTTCTCGCATCTGTTCTCCGGCGGCGGCTACGCGGCCGGTTATTACTCGTACATGTGGTCGGAGGTGCTCGACGCCGACGCCTTCGAAGCCTTCGAGGAGACCGGCGACGCCTTCGATCCGGCGACGGCGCAGCGCCTGCGCGACTTCATTTACAGCGCCGGCAATCTACGTGACCCGGCCGAGGCGTATAAAGCGTTCCGCGGCCGTCTGCCGGCGGTCGATGCGCTGCTCAAGAAGCGCGGTCTCGATGATGTGGCGGCGTAAGGTCGTAAGCGCGCAACGCGTGCTCTTCACCTCTCCCATAGGCCGAGTGAGGGGTTGTAGCTTATCGAGAGATCGTTACCCCCTAACCCCAACCCTTTCCCTAACGGGGAGAGGGAGCTCCGCCGTGCCCGCGGCGTCTTTGTTCCTTTAATGCGAGCGCCGTATGAACCGTTACACCTCTGGTCATAAACGCGGCGTGGTTGCCGCGCCGCATGCCGCCGCGGTCGCCGATGGCCGCGCCATCCTCTCGGAAGGCGGCAATGCCATCGAGGCGATGATCGCCATGGCGGCGTCCATCGCCGCCGTCTATCCGCACATGAACCATATCGGCGGCGATGGCTTCTGGCTGATCCGCGAGCCGTCCGGCCGCGTGCGCGCGCTGATGGGCGCGGGCCGCGCCGGCGCCAAGGCGACGGCGCGCTTCTATCGCGACGCTGGTCACGATGAGATTCCAGCCCGCGGGCCGCATGCGGCGCTCACCGTGCCGGGTGCCATCGCCGGCTGGTCATTGGCGCAGGAGGCGGCCGAAGCCCTCGGCGGCAAGATGCCGCTCGACCTGTTGCTGGCGCCGGCGATCAAGCATGCGCGTGAGGGCTACACGGTCACGCGCAGCCAGGCCGCGCTGACACAGGACAAGCTTGCCGAACTGAAAGACGTGCCCGGTTTCGCCAAGGTCTTCCTTGCTGACGGCAAGGTGCCGGAGCAGGGCGCGAAGCTGACGCAGGCGGCCTTTGCCGCGACGCTCGAACACCTCGCCCATGCCGGCCTCGACGACTTCTATCGCGGCGACGTCGGCCGCGAGATTGCCGCCGACCTGGAGCGCATAGGCTCGCCGGTGACGCGCGCCGATCTCGAAGCCTATCGCGGCTGGGTCGCCGCGCCGCTCAGCGTCCAGGCCGGCGGCCATACGCTCTATAATGCGCCGCCGCCGACGCAAGGTTTGGCATCCCTCATTATACTCGCGCTGTTCTCGCGCCTGCGGGTGGAGAAGGCGGAAACCTTCGAGCACATCCACGGCCTGGTCGAGGCGACCAAGCGCGCCTTCCGCGTGCGCGACCGGGTCATCACCGATCCGGATCGAATCAGCGTCGATCTCGATCGCTTGTTGTCGCCCGCTTTCCTCGACGAGCAGGCTGCCAAGATCGATCCGCGCAAGGCGGCGCAGTGGCCGGCGCCTTACGGCGAGGGCGATACGATCTGGATGGGCGCGGCCGACGCGTCCGGCCTCGTCGTGTCTTATATCCAGTCGATCTACTGGGAGTTCGGCTCCGGCTGCGTGCTGCCGGCGACCGGCGTGCTGATGCAAAATCGTGGCGCCAGCTTCTCGCTTGAATCGGGCGCGGTGAACGCGCTGGCGCCTGGGCGACGGCCCTTCCACACGCTCAACCCGGCGCTCGCCGCGCTCAAGGACGGCCGCGTGATGGCCTATGGCACGATGGGCGGCGACGGCCAGCCGCAGACACAGGCCGCGGTGTTCACGCGCCACGTATTGTTTGGTCAGCCGCTCGAAGAGACGCTGGATGCGCCGCGCTGGCTGCTCGGGCGCACCTGGGGTTCGACGCATACCAACCTGCGCCTCGAGTCGCGGTTCGACGGCAACCTGATCGACCGCATGATGTCGGCGGGGCATGATGTTGCGGTGCTGGACGACGGCTATTCGGACACGATGGGCCACGCGGGAGCCGTCATTCTGCATCCCAACGGCACGATCGAAGGCGGCCACGACCCGCGCGCCGACGGCGGCGCGGCGGGCGTGTAAGCAGCCACGTACAGCGGATGTCGAGGTGCCCTCTCCTATGAGGGGAGAAGGCATAGTCAGATGCGCCGCAGCCTCGAACGTCGTCGCGTCGATGTTCTAGTATTCGTTTTCCCAATGGCTACGGTGCGCGCGCCAGCGAAGAGGCCGCACCGTGCACGATCATTCCCACAGTCACGCGCCGAAGGATTTCGGCCCGACGTTTGCGATTACGACGGGCCTGAACGTTGCGTTGGTGATCGGCCAGGGCATCTTTGGCTTCTACGCCAATTCGCTCGCGCTCCTCGCCGACGCCGGTCACAACCTCAGCGACGTCATGGGGCTGTTGCTGGCCTGGGGTGCTGTCGCCATCGCCAGTTGGCGGCCGAGCCCCCGTTACACCTATCGTCTGCACGGCGCGTCGATTCTGGCGGCATTGGCCAACGCTTTGCTGCTGCTCGCAGCGGTCGGTGCCATTGCCTGGGAAGCGATCCAGCGTTTCAATGCGCCGGAGGAGGTTGCGAGCGGCACGGTGATCGTGCTCGCCGCGCTCGGCGTCGCCGTCAACGGCTTCTCCGCCTGGCTGCTCAGCCGCGGCAGCCGCTCCGATCTCAATGTCCACGGCGCCTTTCTGCACATGGTGGCTGATGCCGGCGTATCGGTCGCGGTTATCGTTGCCGCGGTCGGCATCCATTTTACCGGCTGGCAATGGCTCGACCCGGCGACCAGCCTTCTCATTTCGGTGGTGATCCTGGTCGGCACCTGGAATTTGTTGCGCGAGTCCCTGAAGCTGTCGCTCAACGCCGCGCCCGTCGGCACCGACCTTGCCGCGGTAGAGCGGTATTTGAATGAGCAACCGGAAGTCGCCAGCCTGCACGATCTGCATGTGTGGGCGCTCAGCACGACCGAGACCGCGCTGACGTGTCATATCGTGACACCGGCAGGGCATCCTGGTGATGCCTTTCTGCAGCGCGTTGCCGATGAATTGCATCACCGGTTCGACATCGGCCACTGCACCCTGCAGATCGAGCTGGGCGATGCCGGCCGTTGCGGCCTGGCACCGGACAACGTCTTCTGATGGCCTCTAATTCGCCGCAGATTGCCCTATAGTCGCCCGGCCTTTTTCGGGGTCGAAAGCCGTATGTTGAAACGCCTGGTTCTACTCGCCGCCATGCTGGCTGCCGCCTCGGCGGCGCAGGCGCATCCGCATGTTTGGGTGACGATGCGTACCGCGCTCGTCTACGACGAGGCGGGCAATATCACGGGTGTACGCCATGCCTGGGCGTTCGACGATATGTTCTCGGCCTTCGCCACCCAGGGCCTGGAGAGCAAAGAGAAGGGCAAGTTCACGCGCGAGGAGCTGGCGCCGCTCGCCAAAGTGAATGTCGAGTCGCTGAAGGAATACGAGTACTTCACCTATGTCACCGCCGATGGTCAGAAGGTCGCGCTGAATGATCCGGCGCCCGGCTACTGGCTCGACTTCAAGGATTCGGTCCTGACGCTCAATTTCACGCTGCCACTTAAGACACCGCTGAAGGCCAAGGAATTGAAGGTCGAGGTCTACGATCCGTCGATCTTCGTCGACTTCGAGTGGGCCAAGAAGGATCCGGTGTCCATGGTCGGGGGCAAGGGATGCAAGGCCGACGTGATGGTCCCGCGCGAGATGACGGCGCAGGAAGCTCGAAAGCTCGCTGAAATTCCGGCCGATGCGCCCAATGTCGACATGGCCTGGGGCGCGATGTTCGCAAACAAGATTCTGGTGCACTGCCCTTGATGGTCTAGGGCGCTCGCGGGGCGGCGAGGGGAAGCGTGAAACCATGATCCGGTCGGCCCGTCGGTCGCATTGGCTGCAAGCGGTGCTTGCAGTCGGGTGCATATTATTCGCGTTTGCGGTGATCGATGCCGCGCTAGCGCAGCCGTTCGGTATGTCGCGAAGCACCGCGCCGCCGGAGATTGGCGGATTCACTGGCTGGATCCTCGCCAAGCAGGCTGAATTCTACCGGCAGTTCTCGGGTCTCATCCGCGCCGCCAAAACCGATGGCAGCGCCGCCTACACTTTGATGGGGCTGTCGTTCCTTTACGGCATCTTCCACGCCGCGGGCCCTGGCCACGGCAAGGCGGTGATCTCGTCTTACCTCGTCGCCAATAACGAGACGTGGCGGCGCGGCGTGGTGCTGTCCTTCGCATCGGCCGTGCTGCAGGCGATCACCGCCATCGTCATCGTCGGCATCGCCGCGGTGCTGCTCGGCGCCACGGCCAAGATGATGGGCAACACCGTCCGCATCATCGAGACGGTGAGCTACGCGCTGATTATCTTGATCGGGCTACGGCTGTTGTGGGTGAAAGGCCGCGCGTTCCTGCGTCTGTGGCGCGGCGAAAAGGCGACCGCAGCCGCACACGACCATGCCCACGATCACGGCCATCACCACGATCACGCCCATGCCCATGGCCACGCACATGCCGAGGTCCATGGCCATGAGCACGATCATAGTCACAGCCACGCGCACCATGGCCAGACCTGCAGCCACGGCCATCATCATCACGATCATGACCACGACCACGAAGCGTCGGCCTGGGGCCACGCGCATGCGCCCGAGCCGCAGGAGCTTGCCGGCAAGCATTGGCTGCGACGCGGCCTCGCCGCCATTGTCGCGGTGGGTCTGCGGCCCTGTTCGGGCGCCATCATCGTCATGGTGTTTGCCCTGGCGCAAGGCATCTTCTGGATCGGCGTCGCCTCGACCTTCGTCATGGGCATCGGCACGGCGATTACCGTCACCGGCATCGCGACCATCGCCGTCGCCGCGCGCCACTTCGCCGGCCGTATCGCCAAGAGCAAAGCCGGCACCGGCATGCTGCTGATCCGCGGGCTGGAGACCGCCGCAGCGCTCGCCATCGTCTTCTTCGGCGTCGCACTGCTGACGGGCTACATGATCAGCGAGCGCATGGTGGGGGTGTGATCGCTTGCTTCCCTCTTCCCGTTCTTACGGGGAGAGGTGAGGCGGCGCCTCGCCGCGCGGCTAATGAAAATCCTCGTCGCGCAACTCGATCGGCTTGCCGTGCGGTGTGCGATCGCAAGCGTGCTCCCAGGCATGCTTGGTGCGGTGAAGGGTCTCGCGTGAGGTCACGCCTTTCTCCGCCACCAGCCGCTCCAGCGCGGCGAGCCAATGCAGGTAATATGTCTCGCCGGTGTCCGGATCGCCGGCGGCCTGCGCGCGCTTGATCTCGTCGCCGAGCGTCGCCGCCCATTCCGGCCAAGTGAAGACGCCCCGCTCGTGCAGCGCGAGGGCCATGGCGAAAGCCTGTGCTTCCCAAGGCTCGCGAAACACCGGGCCATCCTGGTCGCGGGGGATGCTCGGCACTTGGTCGGTCGCGCGGCGGGCCGCGGCTTGGTCGATCGCTGTCATGGTCAGGCCGGGTCGAGATAAGGCTCGAAGGCTTCGATCGACACCTTCAGCGTCGGATCGGAATCAGGCCCCCACAAGGCCGGCCCGTCGAACACGACCGTGTAGAGCCACTGCGGATCGTCGCCGCGGTTGGACGCCACCGAGTCGGGATAAAGATGGCAGCCCTGGCAGCGCTCGACGATCCCGATCTTGTCGCGCGCATAGCGCGGCAGCCGCGTATGCGTTGCCGGATGGATGTTCTTGGTGCGCACGCGGTCGCCCGGCTTGAACCGCGCCTCCGCCTGCGGCGGCCGGAAAAACGAGCCGCGCGTGAGCTTGTCCGGCACGAGGTCGGGCGTGAACTTGCGCGGCAGGGTCTTCCCCGGCCGCAACGCGTGACCGGCATCGAGCTCGTCCTTGCCGGCAAACCCGCGCTCGAGCACGTTCGCTTCCATTGCGAGTGCCCACTTCTGATAATAGGACGCCTCGAGATAGATGTGCGGGGGGAGGCGCTCCTGCGCATAGCGCGCATGGTCGATGTGCCAGGCGCCGGCAAAGCCCATGGCGCGCTGCATCGCCATCACGCGGCCTTCCCATTTCTCGTGGAACGGCGGCTCGTTTTGCTCGACCTCGACTTTGCCGAAGCCGTCCATGCCGCCCATGTCGTGAATGCCGTCCATTCCTCACCTCGTCGTTCCGGGGCGCGAGCGTAGCGAGCGAACCCGAAATCCAGAACCATCGTTTACGCCAGCTACCGGGTTCCGGATCGCTGCTTCGCGGCGTCCGGAATGACAGAAGGCTATGGCTTCTTCGGTTGCCCGGTCCCAATCATCGAATCGCGCGTGACGATCTCGGCAAGTTGCTCTTCGCTCCAGCCGTCGGTACCCGCGGGGCGCATCGGCAGCACGATGAAGCGCGTCTCCGCCGTCGAGTCCCAGACGCGGATCTCGGTTTCCTTCGGCAGTGTCATGCCGAAGTCGGCGAGCACGCCGCGCGGGTCCTTCACCACGCGCGAACGATAGGGCGCCGATTTGTACCAAATTGGGGGCAGGCCCAGCACTTCCCACGGATAACAGGAGCACAAGGTGCAGACGACCATGTTGTGCGTCGCCGGCGTGTTCTCGACGGCGACGAGATGATCGCCGACGCGGCTGACATGGCCGAGCGTCGCCACCGCCTTTGAAGCGTCTTCGAGCAGGGCGGCCTTGAAGGCGGGATCGGTCCAAGCCTTGGCCACGACGGCGGCGCCGTTGCGCGGGCCGATCTTCGTCTCATAGGCCTCGACGATGGCGTCGAGCGCCTTGGGATCGATGTAGCCTTTCTCCGACAGGACCGTCTCCAGCGCGCGGACGCGGAGCTGGGTGTCGGAGAGTTCGGAATGCTCGTGATCGTGGTCGTGATGATCGTGTGCCATGAGCGGAGTTTACCCGATCCACGTAGGTCGCGGTCAATCCCAGGCGCCGTCGTGCAGCGCGGCCGCCTCGTCTTCCAGCAGCGGCCCGATCACCTCGGTCGCACGCTGGCCGGCGGCAAAAACGGTGCGACAGGGTAGGTCCAAAGTCGGATTTTCCGGATGGTTCCCCGTGATCGTTTTCATGCGCTTTTCCGACAGGCCGTAGACGACGCGTCCGATGCCCGCCCAATAGATGGCGCCGGCGCACATCGCGCAAGGTTCCGCCGACATGTACATCGTGCAGGCCGCGAGTTGCGCCGGCCGGTAGTTTTTCGAGGCCCAGGTGGCGAGCAGCCGCTCGGCGTGGCCGGTCATGTCGTGATCGGGCATGAAGCCGTTTTCCTGCTCGGCGAGCACGGCGCCGTCCGGTCCGGCGAGCAGCGCGCCGAACGGATGCATGCCGTGCGCCCGCGCCCGTCGCGCGACCGCGAAGGTCTGGCGCAGGAGGTCTTCGTCATTCTTTTCCGCCATGCGCACAACTTAGCGGTTGCCGGCACGCTGTCCATCGCAGCCTTGCGAACACGGGGCCGCGGGCGTTGTATGGCGGGACTTCCCTCCCGTGAAAGGGGAGGGTGGCTGGCCGAAGGCCAGCCCCAACAATCGTCATGGCCGGGCTTGTCCCGGCCATCCACGTCTTTGAGAATAGAGATCAAGAACACGTGGCTGCCCATAACGGTGAGGAACGCTGGGACCGACATGAAAGCCTCCGATCTATTCAGCCTTAAGGGCCGCGTGGCGCTGGTGACCGGCGCATCGAGCGGGCTCGGCATCCAATTCGCCAAGGCCCTGGCCGACAACGGCGCGGCGATCGCGCTGGTGGCGCGGCGCGCCGAGCGTCTTGCCAAGCTCAAGAGCGAGATCGAAGCGCAGGGCGGTCGTGCCGTCGCCATCGAGGCCGATGTCACCGACCACGCCGCGATGGTGCGCGCCTTCGATGAAGCCGAAAAAGCCTTCGGCACGGTGACGATCCTCATCAACAATGCGGGCGTCGCGCAGCAGCCGGTGCGCGCGACCGACGTGACGCCGGAAGAATGGCGGCGCGTGCTCGGCGTCGATCTCGATGCGGTGTTCTACTGGGCGCAGGAGGCCGCGCGCCGCATGGTGGCGGCGAAGGCGGCGGGTTCGATCGTCAACATCGCCTCGGTGCTCGGCTACGGCGTCGCCAAGGGCGTCGCATCTTATGCCACGGCCAAGGCAGCGGTGATCCAGGTGACGAAATCGCTCGCCGTCGAACTTGCCTTCAAGGGCGTGCGCGTCAACGCGATCGCGCCGGGCTGGTTCGTGACCGAGATCAACGACAAATATCTGGAGAGCGAGGCCGGCGCCGCCATGAAGCGCGACATCCCGATGGGCCGCTTCGGCGAAGCGGGCGATCTCGACGGCACATTGCTGCTGCTCGCCTCGGATGCCGGCCGCTATATCACCGGCACGACCATCGTCGTCGACGGCGGGCAAGTCGTGCAGATCAAGGGATAGCGTCGATCCGTCATCCTGAGGTGCGAGCGCGTAGCGCGAGCTTCGAAGGATGACGGCACTGATTGAACGGCCGTCATCCTTCGAGGCGCACCTTCGGTGCGCACCTCAGGATGACGGAGAGCGAAAAGAGCGAGGCAATAGAAATGGACTTCACCCTTTCTCCCGAGATCGAAGACATCCGCCTGCGCGTGCGCGCGTTCATCGAGGAGCACGTGCTACCGCTGGAGTCCGATCCGGAGAATTTCGCCGACTACGAGAACATCCCGCATGAGCGGCTTCAGCCCGTGCGCGAGAAGGCGAAGGCGGCCGGCCTGTGGGCGCCGCAAAGCCCGAAAGAGTACGGCGGCATGGGCCTGCCGGTCGGTGCCTGGCCGGCCATCTATGAAGAAGCCGCGCGCTCGATCTTCGGGCCGCTTGCCATCCATTGCATGGCGCCGGACGACGGCAACATGAACGTGCTCGCCAAGGTCGGCACGCCGGCGCAGAAAGAGAAGTGGCTACGCCCGATCGTCGAGGGCAAGGTGCGTTCGGCCTTCGCGATGACCGAGCCGTCGCCGGGCTCCGGCTCCGATCCCGGCATGATGCTGACCCGCGCCGAGAAGAAGAACGACCGCTACGTCGTCCGTGGCCGCAAGTGGTTCATCACCGGCGCGGAAGGCGCCGCGCATTTCATCCTGATGGCGCGCACATCGGACGACGCGCGCCGTGGCCTCACGGCCTTCCTCTTCCACAAGGACCAGCCGGGTTGGCGCATCGTGCGCCGTATTCCGATCATGGGGCCGGAGGAACACGGCGGCCATTGCGAGCTCGAGTTCGACGGCCTCGAGATTCCGTTCGAGAACGTGCTGATGGGCGAAGGCGACGGCCTCAAGGTGACGCAGATCAGGCTCGGGCCGGCCCGGCTTACGCACTGCATGCGCTGGCTCGGCTTCTCCAAGCGCTGCATGGAGATCGCGCAAGAATACGTCGCCCATCGCGAGGGCTTCGGCATCAAGCTCGCCGACCGCGAGAGCGTGCAGATCAAGCTCGGCGAGGTGGCGCATCAGATCCAGATCGGCCGCCTGTTGACCATGCACGCGGCATGGAAGCTCCAGCAGGGCTCGCGTGCGCGCAAGGAAGTTTCGATGGCCAAGATCCAGGTCGCCAACACTTTGCACAATGCGGCCGACGTCGCGATCCAACTCAACGGCGCGCGCGGCTATTCCAAGGACACGATCCTGGAGTGGGTCTATCGCTATGCGCGCTCGGCGCGGCTCGTCGATGGCGCTGACGAAGTGCACAAGATGGTGCTCGCGCGCTTCATGCGCGAGGAAGGCCGCGACTTCTGGAAGTGGGGATGAGGACTTCGGTCATCCCCGCGAAAGCGGGGATCCAGTACGCCGCAGTCTATCGATAGCACACGGTGTACTGGATCCCGGGTCTCGCGCAAGAGCGCTCGCCCGGGATGACATGGAATTTCTATCCGGTGAAAAATCAGCGCGCGTGTTCACGGCGTCAAAATGATATCGGCACGTTGTTACGTTTGTTGTGCTTGGCCGGATGCCATGACGTCGCTATACGACTCCGCGCAACAGAGCGCAGAGCATGGCGTCACCGATCACGATCCGCATGGGCGGCTACGGGCCGCCGACCACCAGCTTCTCCAAATCGCTCACCTTCATCGGCGACAAGTTGCGCGCGGCGTTCGGCGACCGCGTTGCCGTCGATTACGTCTTCAACATCATGGATCACGGCTACAAGGCCGAGGATATCCTGACGCTCGTCGAAAACGGCGAGCTCACGCTCGGCTATCAGTCGTCGAGTTATCTGACCGACCGCGTGCCCGAGCTCGGCTTTGTCGACCTGCCGTTTCTCTTTGCCGACAACGCGCAGGCGCGCGCTGCGATGGACGGCGCGCTCGGCCAGTATCTCGTCGGCAAGATCGAGGAGCGGGTCGGCTACCGCATCCTCGGCTGGTTCGAGAACGGCTTCCGCCACATCTCCAACAAGCTTCGACCGATCCATACGCCGGCCGACATGAAGGGCATGTCGATCCGCGTGCTGCCGAGCGACGTCCACAAGCGCACTTTTGAATTGCTCGGCGCGGTGGCGATGCGCATGGATCTCACCGAGGCGATCGCCATGATCAAGGCCGGCACCCTCGACGCGCAGGAAAACCCGCTCGCCAACACGGTCACGTATGGCGTGCACAATTTTCATAAGTATCACACGCTGACCTCGCACTTCTACGTGTCGCGCCCGATCTTCCTGCATCGGCCGTCATTCGAAGGCTGGCCGCGGGATGTGCAGGACGCGATGCGCAAGCTCGTGGCCGACGCGGTCGCCTATCAGCGCAAGCTGGCGCTCGAGGAGCAGGATGCGGCACGCCGAACGATCGAGGCGGCCGGCTGCGAGGTCGTCGCATTGACGGCGCTCGAGCATGCGGCCTTCGTCGATGCGGTGCAGCCGCTCCTCGCCGAGGCGCGCAGCGCATACGGCGAGGACATGTTCAGGATGGTTGGGACGAGCTAGCCGTCATTCCGGGACGCGAGCGAGCCGGAATCCATACGCCGCTGCGCTGCAGAATATGGATTCCGGGCTCATCCACCTACGCCCTTCGGGCTCCGGCGGATGCCCCGCAATGACAGCTCTCACTCGATCCTGATGTTCGCCGACTTGATCACCTTCGCCCACTTGTCGCTTTCGCTCTTCATGTAGGCGGCCATCTCGGCCGGGCTCGACTGTAGCGGGTCGATGCCGGCGCCGATCAGCTTCTGCTTGATTTCGGGATCGGTCACCGCCTTGACGTAGGCGTCATGGAATTTGGTGACGATGTCGGCCGGCGTCTTCGCCGGCAGCACGAAGCCCTGCCATGCCCAGGCCTCGTAACCCGGCACGTCCTTCGACACGGGCGGCACGCCCGGCAGCCCGTAGAACTCGCCGGGCGAGGCCACGGCGATGGCCTTGATCTGCTTGTTGGTGAGCTGGCCGCGCGCGGTGGCGAAGTCGATGAACATCATGCCGATCTGGCCGCCGACGAGGTCCTGGATCGCCGGCGCCGCGCCGCGATACGGCACATGGTTGAGCTTGATGCCGGCCGATTGCGCGAACAGTTCGGCGGCGAGATGGAACGGCGAACCGACGCCGACCGAGGCGTAGTCGATCTTGCCCGGCGCCTTCTTGGCTTCGTCGATCAGTTCCTTGACCGAGTTCACCTTTAGCTTGTCGGTGTTGACCAGCAACACCACAGCGAAGCGGCCGGTCAATGAGATCGGCGCGAAGTCCTTCTCGGCATCGAAATTGAGCTTGGCGTACAGGCTCTTGTTGGCGGCGTAAGTCGCGGTGTCGCCGAGCAGGAACGTGTAGCCGTCCGGCTGCGCGCGCGCGACCTGCTCGGCGCCGAGATTGGTGCCGGCGCCGGGCCGGTTCTCGACCACGATTTGCTGTCCGAGCGTCTGGCTCATCGGCGTCGCGACCAGCCGTGCGAAATAGTCGGTGCCGCCGCCGGCGGGGTAGGGGACGATCAAATGGATCGGTCGGCTCGGCCAGCTTTGTGCGAACGATGAAGATGGGGCAGCCAGAACGGCGCCCGTTGCCATGAGAAATGTACGGCGGTCGAGTGTCATTATCGGTTTCCTTCCCTCTGGGCGGTCTGAAGAGAGCCGCTTTGGGAAGATGATTGCACGTGAAACCAAATTCCGCCAGAGGGTCAGGCGGGGACCGGGCGCATGCGCACGCGCAGCACCAGCGCGGCGATGATGACGACGTTGAGCAGATTGGTGCCGATGCCGACGCTGAAGGCCGGCGCGTAGTAGCCGAAGTGGTCGTAGAGCAGCCCGGCGAGCCAGCCGCCCGCCGCCATGCCGCCGCCGCTGAACAGCAGCAGCGTCGGAATGCGCCAGGAAGCCTCCGACGCCGGAAACAGTTCGCGCAGGCTCAGCACGTAAGCCGGAATGATGCCGGAAAAGCCGAGGCCGAACGCGGCGCTGACCGTGAATAGACCGGCTTCGCTCTGCGTCAGCAGCAGGCCGATCATCGATGCGGTCTGCCAGACCGAGCCGATCAACACGGTCGACAGCCCGCCGATACGATCCGAAATGGCGCCCCAGGCCTGGCGGCTGAGGAAGGCGGTGCCGAGCAGCACCGACAGCATCAACGCGCCGACCGAGCGCGAGAAGCCGAGGTCGCTGCAGAACGCGACCAGATGGCCCTGCGGCATGGACATCGGAATGCAGCACAGGACGGAGGCAACGCATATCGCGCCGAAGACGACATTCGGCGGCCAGCCGAGCACATGGTCCGCGGTGCTGCCCTTGCGTTGCGCGGGGGCGGCGACGACGACTTCCGGCGCCGGGCCGAAATAACGCAGCGCCAGCGGCACGATCACGATAACCGCCGCCGCTCCGTAAAAGAGCATCGTCTCGCGCCATCCGACCGTTGCGATGGCGCGCTCGAAGATCGGCGGCCAGAGAGCGCCGGCGAGATAGCTGCCGCTCGAGATGAGCGCCAGCGCCGAGCCGCGCCGGCGGTCGAACCAGCGGCTGACATAAATGTAGAGCGGCGCGTTGATGCCGCCGAGGCCGATGAACCCGATGAACAGGCCGTGGCCGATCCATAACGGCCATGGTGCGCCGAGCGTGGAGATCGCAAGGCCGAGCGCGATCATGAAAGCGCCGGCCAAGACGGTCCAGCGCGTGCCAACGCGCTCGGCGAGCGTGCCCATGAGAATGCCGCCGATGCCCGAGCCGAGCCAGGCGAGCGAACTGCCGAGCGCCGGGACCGAACGCACACCGCCGACTTCGGCGGCAATTTCCGTCAGCGCCACGGCGGTGATCCACGCGCCGCCCGACGCCATCAGCAACGTCACCAACGCCACGAAGGCGACGACCCACGAGGCTTTGGTTTCGATCGAGGTGGTGGATTGCAGCATTCAAAGGACCCGGCTGGGCCGTTTGTACCGCGTTTGGGCGATTTGGCCACTGAACCGGGCGCAGGTGCGCCATGCTTGGTGCACAGCGGAAGAGAGAGCGATCAGTCGTCCTGCAAGGCGGTCGCCGGCAGCCAGAAGACTTCGCCGGAGCTCTCGGCTGTATCGAGCCAGAGAAATTCCGTCTCCGGATAATCGCGTTCGAGGATGTCGCGGCCGCGGCCGATCTCGCACAGCAAGCCGCCTTCGGGGTTCAGGTGCGCGCCGGCCTCGGCCAGGATGCGCCGCACAATGTCGAGGCCATCGTCGCCGCCGGCATGGGCCATGCGCGGCTCTTTCGTGAACTCGGGCGGAAAGTCGGCGACGGCCTCGGCGTCCACATAAGGCGGATTGGTCAGGATGATGTCGTAGACCGTGTCGCCGACGGGCGCGAAGAGATCGCCTTTCATCAACGTGATGCGGTCCTCGAGGCCATGCTCGGCGACGTTGATCTTGGCAACGTCGAGCGCATCCTTCGACAGGTCGACCGCATCGACATGCGCGTTGGGGAAGATGTCGCAGGCGAGGATCGCCAGGCACGCCGAGCCGGTGCACAGCTCGAGCACATTCGTCACCGCTCCGGGATCGATGAGCGGCTGTTCGCCGGTGAACAGGTCGCCATAGAGCAGTTCGGAGAGATACGAGCGCGGAACGATGACGCGCTTATCGACGTAGAAGCGGTGGCCTTGAAGGTAGGCGCAGTTCAGGAGATAGGCCGCCGGCACGCGCTGCCGCACCCGTGTCTCGATGAGGCCGAACACCTTCTTGCACTCGGCCGCCGTCAGCCGCGCCGGCAGGAACGAGTCGACGCGGTCGTGCGGCAGGCCGAGCGACTCGGTCACCAGGAAGATCGCTTCCTCGACGGCGTCGTGGGTGCCCTGGCCGAAGGCGAGCTTGGCGTCGGTAAACCGCGTCACCGCGTAGCGCACGAAGTCCAGGACGGAGGCGAGTTCGCGGGGCGGGGTCTTCGTTCCGGTCGTCGCCGCGGACTTCTTTACGGTCTTGCTTACGGTCTTGGCCATTTCACATCCTGTCGGGCGCCGGGGCTCGGCGCTTCGTGTGATTATCACAGCCTTGCCGGGATACGGCGCCCCTTGGCCGGGCGATATCGCATTGCACCAAAATGCGTGACAAAAAGGCCGGACGAAATTTCATTTCGAGACGTGCGGTAGCCACGAAATTCTCCGCAGGCATTTGAATAAACGGGCTTATTTCACCTTTACGTGTTTCCTGTCGGGAGGCGTTCGCCTATATGGTAGAGGCAAGCCGGCCGATACCACAGCGCCAACGGGCGCCGTTCGAGGACACGCTGATGACGCTCCGACCCGTCTCCCTCGACGACAAATACGATCTGAACCAGCAGCACGTGCTGGTGACCGGTTATCACGCGCTCGTCCGTGCCTGCCTGATGCAGAAGGAGCGCGACCGCCGGGCTGGCCTGAATACCGGCGGCTTCGTTACCGGCTATCGCGGCTCCCCGCTCGGCGGTCTCGACCAGCAGTTCATGCGCGCGTCGCGCCAGATCACCGCCGCCGACATCAAGTTTCAGCCGGGCCTCAACGAGGAACTGGCGGCGACGGCCGTCTGGGGCAGCCAGCAGTCCGAACTCCGCGGCGAAGGCAAGTTCGATGGCGTCTTCGGCATGTGGTACGGCAAGGGCCCCGGCGTCGATCGCTCCGGCGACGTGTTCCGTCACGCCAACATGGCCGGCACGTCGAAGCATGGCGGCGTACTCGCCTTGATGGGCGACGACCACACCGCCGAGTCCTCGACCACCGCGCACCAGTCCGAATTTCATTTCGTGGACGTGATGATGCCGATCCTGAACCCGGCCGGGGTGCAGGAGATCATCGATTACGCGCTCTACGGCTGGGCGATGTCGCGCTACACCGGCACCTGGACCGCCCTCAAATGCATGCACGAGACGGTGGAGTCGACCGGCGTGGTCGATGGCCGCGTCGATCGCATCGACCTCGTCACGCCGGCCGACTTCGTCATGCCCGACGGCGGCCTCAACATCCGTCTGGTCGACACCATTCTCGGGCAGGAAGCGCGGCTGCACGACTTCAAGCGCGACGCGATGCTCGCCTTCGTGCGCGCCAACAAGCTCAACAAGATCATCACGACCGGCGGACGCGCGCCCAAGATCGGCATCGTCACGACCGGCAAGGCCTATCTCGACGTGCGCCAGGCCTTCGACGAACTCGGTATCGACGAGGTCAAGTGCAACGACATTGGCATCCGCCTGTTCAAGATCGGCTGTGTCTGGCCGATCAGCCGGCAGGAACTGGCCGCGTTCGCGGAAGGGCTCGACCTCATCATCGTCGTCGAGGAGAAGCGCTCGCTGATCGAAGTGCAGGTGCGCGAGGAGCTTTACGGCACCGCCAATCAGCCGGTCTGCATCGGCAAGAAGGATGAAGAGGGCAACTGGCTGTTCCCGGTCAAGGGCGCGCTCGATCCGAACGATGTCGCCATCTGCATTGGCGATCGCATCCTGCGCTACATCGGGGCGAATGACGAGATCGCGGCGCATGTGGCGCGCCTGAAGTCGGCGCAGCGCGCTTTGGCCGAGACCGGCGACGTCGCGGTGCGCATCCCCTATTTCTGCTCGGGCTGCCCGCACAACACCTCGACCCGCGTGCCGGAAGGCTCGCGCGCTTATGCCGGCATCGGCTGCCACTTCATGGCGCAGTGGATGGAGCGCAAGACGCTCGGCTTCACGCAGATGGGCGGCGAGGGCGCCAACTGGATCGGCGAGTCGCCGTTCTCCAAGCGCGACCACGTGTTCCAGAACCTGGGCGACGGCACCTACAATCATTCGGGCTATCTCGCCATTCGCGCCGCGATCGCGTCCGGCGTGACCATGACCTACAAGATTCTCTACAACGACGCGGTTGCGATGACCGGCGGCCAGCATCACGACGGCACGCTGACCGTGCCGCAGATCGCCGCCCAGGTGGCGGCAGAAGGCGCCAAGCGCATCGTCGTCGTCTCCGACGAGCCGTGGAAATATGCCAAGGACACCGAGTGGCCGCGCGGGCTGACGATCCATCACCGCGATGAGCTCGACGCCGTGCAACGCGATCTCGCGACCGTGCCGGGCGTCACCGTGCTGATCTACGACCAGACCTGCGCCGCCGAGAAGCGCCGCCGCCGCAAGCGCGGCACCTTCCCCGATCCCGACAAGCGCGTCGTCATCAACGATCTCGTCTGCGAGGGCTGCGGCGACTGCGGCCAGAAATCGAACTGCGTCTCGGTGCAGCCTTTGGTGACCGAGTGGGGCCGCAAGCGCACCATCGACCAGTCCAGCTGCAACAAGGACTTCTCCTGCCTCAACGGCTTCTGCCCGTCCTTCGTCACGGTGCACGGCGCCAAGCTCAAGAAGGGCGAGAGCGTCGCCGAGCCGGCCGGCTGGCAGCCGCTGCCGGCGCCGACCCTGCCGCAGACGAACCATCCGTTCGGCATCATCGTGACCGGCGTCGGCGGTACCGGCATCGTCACCATCGGCGCCGTCATGGCCATGGCCGCCCACCTCGAAGGCAAGGGCGTCGGCGTCATCGACATGGCCGGCCTCGCGCAGAAGGGTGGCGCGGTCTACAGCCACATCCGCATCGCCAACACGCCGGAAGAAATCCACGCCATCCGCATCGCCGCCGGCGGTGCCGACCTCGTGCTCGGCGGCGATATCGTCGTTGCCGGCAACAAGAAGGTGCTGACCGCGATCAAGGAAGGCAACACGCGCGTCATCGCCAATACGACGGAGTTCCTGCCGGGCGATTTCACCCGCAATGCCGACTTCTCGCTGCCGACCGAAAGGCTCAAGCGTGCGATCGCCGGCGCCGCCGGCCGCGACAACAGCCATTTCATTGATGCGACCAAGCTCGCGACCGCGCTGCTCGGCAATTCGATCGGCGCCAACATGTTCATGCTGGGCTATGCCTATCAGCTCGGCGCGCTGCCGCTGTCGGACGAATCGATCGAGAAGGCGATCGAGATGAACGGCGAAGCGGTGAAGATGAATCTCGCCGCCTTCCGTTACGGCCGCCGCGCCGCGATCGACCTTGCCGCCGTGCAGTCGCTGGTCGAGCCGAAGCAGGTCGAGAACGATTCACTGACGCTGTCGCAGAGCTTCGACGAGATCGTGGCGCGCCGCGAGGCGTTCCTGACGGCGTATCAGAGCAAGCGTTACGCGCGCCGCTACCGCAAATGGGTCGATAAGGTGCGCGCCGCCGAAGGCGCGAAGGTGCCCGGCCAGAATGCGCTGAGCGAAGCGGTCGCGCGCTATCTGTTCAAGCTGATGGCCTACAAGGACGAATACGAGGTGGCGCGGCTTTATACCGACACTTCGTTCTTCGAGCGGGTGAAGGGCTCGTTCGACGGCGATTTGCGCTTCGAGTTCCATCTGGCGCCGCCGCTCCTCGCCAAGAAGGATCCGCTCACCGGCGAGCCGAAGAAGATGACCTTCGGTCCCTGGATGCTGAAGGCGTTCGGTGTGCTGGCCAAGTTCAAGGTGTTGCGCGGCACGCCGCTCGACATCTTCGGCTACAGCGAGGAGCGCCGCACCGAGCGCAAGCTGATCGCAGACTATGAGGCGTTGCTCGAAAAGCTGATGGCGGAGCTCACGCCCGATAACCACCAGACCGCCGTGGCGCTCGCCTCCATTCCGGAGAAGATCCGCGGCTACGGCCCGGTGAAGGCGCGGCATCTAACTGCCGCCAAGGCGGAAGAGGCGGGCTTGCGCGAGCAGTTCGCCGCCGGCAGCACGCCGTTCCTCAAGGCGGCGGAATAGCCGACCGCTTGTTGCAAATCATTCTGCGTCGTTTGCGACGAATTGCTGGACCGCGGCAGGCTTGACCGGCGTCCGGCGGTGTTTTCATATCGATACAACGAGACTGTCCTGAAAGAGACAGCCGGGGAAACGCGGCCGCGCGGTAAAGCGGGGCCTTTGGGAGGAGGGGTCTGTGGCGTTGGGCGCCGCCGGTCAGGCTGATACGTTTGCGAAGCTGTTGATCCGCAACGCCGATCTGTACGGCGCGCGGCCGGCCATGCGGCACAAGGACCTGGGCATCTGGCAAAGCTGGACCTGGCAGGACACGCTGGCGATCGTGCGTGCCTATGCCGTGGGCCTGCACAAGCTCGGCCTCAAGCGCGGCGAGACCATTGCCATCGTCGGTGCCAACCGGCCGAAGCTCTATTGGTCGGTGATGGCGGCGCAGATGATGGGCGCGATCCCGGTGCCGGTCTATGCCGACGCCGTCGCCAACGAACTCGCCTTTGTGCTCAACCATGCCGAGGTGCGCTTTGCCGCGGTGGAGGACCAGGAACAGGTCGACAAGATCCTGCAGGTGCAGGAGCAACTGCCGAAACTCGAGCAGGTGCTGTACGACGAGCCACGCGGCCTGCGCGACTACGACCATGCCCGCTTGCATGCGATCGACAGTGTGATCGCCAACGGCCGCAAGGCGCTGGCCGAAGATGCCGCGGCGCGCGCGTGGCTGGATGACGAAATTGCCGCCGGCAAGGGGTCCGATCCGTCCATCATCCTCTACACCTCCGGCACGACCGGCACCTCGAAAGGCGTGGTGCTGTCGAACGAGCGCTCGATCAAGGCCGCGTCCGATACGGTGGCGTTCGATCATCTGACCGAGCAGGATGTCGCGCTCGCGTATCTGCCGCTGGCCTGGGTCGGCGACCACTATCTCAATTACGCGCAAGGCATGGTCGCGGGTTTTTGTCTCGCCTGTCCGGAAAGCGCCGATACGGCGATGGCGGACCTGCGCGAGATCGGTCCCAGCTTCTACTTCGCGCCGCCGCGCACGCTCGAACTGCTGCTGACGCGCGTGATGATCCGCATGGAGGACGCCGGCCTCCTCAAGCGTAAGCTGTTCCATTATTTCATCGGCGTCGCGCGGCGTTATGGCGAGCGCATCCTCAACGGCGAGCCGGTGCCGCTGCAGGGGCGGCTGCTCTATGGGCTCGGCAATCTGCTCATTTACGGGCCGCTCAAGAACGTGCTTGGCTTCACGCGCGTGCGCACGGCCTACACCGCCGGCGAGGCGATCGGTCCGGATCTGTTCGCCTTCTACCGCTCGATCGGCCTGAACCTGAAGCAGCTCTACGGTCAGACCGAGGCGTTCCTCTACGTCACCGCGCAGCCGGACGGCGCCATCTACTCCGATACGGTCGGCCCGGCCTGCCCGAATGTCGATATCCGCATCGCCGACAATGGCGAGGTGCTGTTCAAGTCGCCCGGCATGTTCACCGGTTATTTCAAGGATGCCGAGAAGACCGCCGAGGCGCTGACGCCCGACGGTTTCGTCAAGACCGGCGACGCCGGCTTCTTCGACGAGAAGACCAAGCAGCTCAAGATCATTGATCGCGCCAAGGACGTCGGCAAGCTCACCGACGGCACGTTGTTCGCGCCGAAATACATCGAGAACAAGCTCAAGTTCTTCCCCAATATCCGGGAGGCCGTGGCCTTCGGCGACAAGCGCGATTTCGTCTGCGTGATGCTCAACATCGATCTCACCGCGGTGAGCAGCTGGGCCGAGCGCAACAACGTCGTCTACGCTTCGTATCAGGAATTGGCCGGTCATCCGCTCGTCTACGACATGCTCGAGAAACACGTCGCCGAGGTGAACCGCTCGCTCGCCGCCGACAAGATGATGGCGGGCGCGCAAATCAGGCGCTTCCTGATCCTGCATAAAGAACTCGATGCCGACGATGGCGAACTGACGCGGACACAGAAAGTGCGCCGCAACTTCATTGCCGAGCGCTACGCGCCGCTCATCACCGCGTTCTACGACGGCTCGAGCGAGGCCGATATCGCGACCGAGGTGACGTTCGAAGACGGCCGCAAGGGCGTGATCAAGGCGCGGGTGAAGATTAGGGACATGCAGCCGGTGTCGCCGACGTTGGAGAAGGCGGCATGACGCGGGCCGTCGCACGCCGGCCTTTCTTTCCCTCCCCCCGCGAAGCGGTGGGGAGGGTCGGTTCATATCGCGATAGCGATATGAACCGGGGTGGGGGGCGCTTTGCCACCTGCAAGAATCCCCCCCACCCCCGACCCCTCCCCACCACTCGCTTCGCTCGCGGGGGGAGGGGAGCAGAAGCGCGCGGCGGAGCGTTGCCATGAGAGCCCCGAGCAGCGGTCCGGAGATTGCGGCCGGCGACGTGCTCCTCGCGGTGGAGAACGTGTCGCTGGCGTTCGGCGGCGTCAAAGCGGTCACCGACGTTTCGTTCGACATCCGCAAGGGCGAGATCCGCGCCATCATCGGCCCGAACGGCGCGGGCAAGACGTCGATGCTGAACATCATCAACGGCTTCTATCAGCCGCAACAGGGCCGCATCACGTTCAAGGGCAAGACACGGCCCAAGATGCAGCCCTATGAGGCGGCCGAAGGCGGCATCGGCCGCACCTTCCAGAACGTCGCGTTGTTCCGCGGCATGACCGCGCTCGACAACATCATGGCGGGCCGTACGCTGAAGATGAAGCGGGGCTTCTTCTGGCAGCTCTTCCGCTACGGCCCGGCCATGCGCGAGGAGGTCGAGCACCGGCTGTTCGTCGAGGAGATCATCGACTTCCTCAAGATCCAGGAGATCCGCCGCACGCCGGTCGGCCGCCTGCCGTATGGCCTGCAAAAGCGCGTCGAGCTTGGCCGCGCGCTCGCCATGGAGCCGGAGCTGCTGCTGCTCGACGAGCCGATGGCCGGCATGAACATCGAGGAGAAGGAGGACATGTCGCGCTTCATCCTCGATGTGAACAACTACTACGGCACGACGATCGCGTTGATCGAGCACGACATGGGCGTCGTCATGGATCTGTCCGACCGTGTCGTGGTGCTCGACCACGGCGTCAAGATCGCCGACGGCACGCCGGACGAGGTCAAGCGCGATCAGGCGGTGATCGATGCGTATCTCGGTGTGGCGCATTGAGGATTGATGACGTGAGCAAAGAGCGCGCGACAGGCACGGCATCGTTCCCTCCCCCCTTGCGGGGGAGGGTTAGGGAGGGGGGTAAACTGCAAGCACGTCGCTTGGTGCTTACCCCCCTCCCGACCGGCCTGCGGCCGGTCGACCTCCCCCGCAAGGGGGGAGGTGGGGGCTGCGGCAAGCGGCGAGGGCGTTGATGGACATCCTCTACAAAATCCTCATCGATCCCTTCGTGCAGATGGGCGCGGCGCCGGATCTGTTGGTGCAGACCTTGTGGGAAGGGCTCGTCGGCGGCGTGCTCTACGCGCTGATCGCCCTCGGCTTCGTGCTGATCTTTAAGGCTTCCGGCGTGTTCAATTTCGCCCAGGGCATCATGGTGGTGTTCGCCGCGCTCACCTTGGTCGGCGTCTACGAGGCCTTGAGCAGTTGGGGCGTGCCGCGCGGTATGCTCGCCGCTTATCTCGCGCTCGCGGTTGCGATCCTGGTCATGCTCGGCCTCGCCTTCGCGGTCGAGCGTGTGATGCTGCGGCCCTTGGTCAATCAGCCCGACATCATCCTGTTCATGGCGACGTTCGGGCTCACCTATTTCCTCATCGGCCTCGGCGAACTCGTGTTCGGCGGCAATCCCAAGCGCATGATCGCCGGCGATCTCGGCCTGCCGAGCGGCAGCTACGACATCAAGATGGCCGGCGGTTTCGTCAGCTTGCAGAAGATCGACATTGCCGCGGTGATTATCGTTTCCGTCATGGTGGCGGGGCTCGGCTTCTTCTTCCAGCGCACGCGTATCGGCCGCGCGCTCCGCGCCGTCGCCGACAGCCACAAGGCGGCCTTGTCGGTCGGCATCTCGCTCGAACAGATCTGGGTCGTGGTCTGGTTCGCCGCCGGCATTGTCGCGCTGGCCACCGGCATCATGTGGGGCGCACGCTCGGAGGTGTCGTTCTCGTTGCAGATCATCGCGCTCAAGGCGTTGCCGGTGCTGATCCTCGGCGGCTTCACCTCGATCCCGGGCGCCATTGTCGGCGGCCTCATCATCGGCATCGGTGAGAAGCTCGGCGAATTCTACTGGGGGCCGCTGCTCGGCTCCGGCATCGAGAGCTGGCTCGCTTACTTCATCGCGCTCGCTTTCCTGCTGTTCCGGCCGCAGGGACTGTTCGGCGAGAAGATCATCGAGAGGATTTGAGGGATGACGAAGGAACAGTGCCGTCCCCCTGAGGTGCGAGCGCAGCGAGCCTCGAAGGGTCGCGGCGCGGCCGCCATTAGCCTCCGTACGGGGACTTGAAATGCTCTATCGCGAAGCCGGCCAGTTCAAGACGAGCTACGTCGCCGATCAGGCGATCTTCCCGATCCGGCAGGACCGCATCGGCCTTGCGCTGATCCTGCTCATCGCCTTCGTCGTGCTGCCGCTGACGGCGTCGGACTTCTTCCTCAGCGTGGTCATGGTGCCGCTGCTCATTTTCTCGCTGGCGGCGATCGGCTTGAACATTCTCACCGGCTACACGGGCCTGCTCTCGCTCGGCACCGGCGGCTTCATGGGGGTGGGCGCGTTCGCCTGCTACAAGCTGACCAGCATCTTTCCCGAGGTGAATATCGTCATTTGGATTCTGGTGTCGGGGCTGTTCGCCAGCGGCGTCGGCATTCTGTTCGGCCTGCCGTCGCTGCGCATCAAGGGCTTTTACCTGGCGGTGGCGACGCTCTCGGCACAGTTCTTCCTCGATTGGGCTTTCGTGCGCCTGCCGTGGCTCGTCAATTATAACATCTCCGGCGCCATCGAGGTGCCGACGCGCACTTTGTTCGGCATTCCGGTGACGGGCCCGAACGCGACGCCGCAGGTCCGCTATCTGGTCATTCTCGGCGTCGTGACTTTGTTGACCTGGTTCGCGTCGAACCTCGTGCACGGCCGTATCGGCCGCAGCTGGATGGCGGTGCGCGACATGGATCTCGCCGCCGAGCTGATGGGCATCAGACTCTATCGTACCAAGCTCCTGGCCTTCGCCGTGTCCTCTTACTTCTGCGGCGTCGCCGGCGCGCTGATGGTCTTTCTCTGGTACGGCAGCGCCGAGCCGGGCGTGTTCGGCATCGACCAGTCGTTCTTCATTCTGTTCATGGTCATCATCGGTGGTCTGGGCAGCCTCATCGGTTCGTTCTTCGGCGCCGGATTGATTTACGGCCTGCCGATCATCCTGCGCGGTTTCGTGAACGCCGTCGGTCTCGAGATTGCACCGGCCACCGTCGAACATCTGACGTTCATGACCGTCGGCGCCTTGATCGTCTTTTTCCTCATCATCGAGCCCGAGGGGCTTGCACGCCTTTGGCAGATCGCGAAGCAAAAACTGAGGGTCTGGCCATTCCCGTACTGACAGTGCAGACTGAGCGTCAAATTCCGCCATGCGCGGAGCGCCTTAAACGGGCGTGAAAACATAAAGGGAGGATACCCATGAGACTGCGAACATCCGTGCTTGCGGGTGCGCTGGTGGCGGCGACGATCTGCGTCTCCGCGCTGCCGGCTGCGGCGCAGGATTCCATCTACGTACCGTTGTTCACTTACCGCACCGGTCCGTTCTCCGGCTCCGGCATCTTCATCGCCGAGGGCATGCACGACTACCTCGAAATGCTCAATCAGCGCGACGGTGGTATCGGCGGCGTCAAGCTGGCGATCGAGGAGTGCGAGACCGGCTACGACACCAAGAAGGGCCTCGAATGCTACGAGGCCGTCAAAGACAAGAAACCGGTAATGGTGAACCCGTGGTCCACCGGCATCACGCTGCCGCTCATTCCGCGCGCGGCGGTCGACAAGATTCCGGTGCTGTCGATGGCCTATGGCCTGTCGGCGGCCGCGATCGGCGACACCTTCCCGTGGATCTTCAATCCGCCGGCCACCTATTGGGACGGCCTGTCCATGATCCTCAGCTACATCGGCAACAAGGAAGGCGGGCTGGACAAGCTCAAGGGCAAGACGATCGGCTACATCTATCTCGACGCCGGTTTCGGCAAGGAGCCGATCCCGCTATTCGAGCAGTTCGCCAAGGACTACGGCTTTACCTTGAAGCTCTATCCGGTCGCGGCGACCGAGATGCAGAACCAGTCGTCGCAATGGCTGAACGTGCGGCGCGACCGTCCCAACTACATGGTGATGTACGGCTGGGGCGCGCTCAATCCCACGGCCATCAAGGAAGCCGTGAAGATCAACTATCCGATGGACAAGTTCGTCTCGATCTGGTGGCCGAGCGAGGATGACGCGAAGTCGGCCGGCGACGGCGCCAAGGGCTTCAAAGAGCTCAATTGGCACGCCGTGGGCGCGAACTTCCCGGCGATTCAGGACATCAAGAAATATGTCACCGACAAGAACCTGACCCAGACCGACAAGAACCATCTCGGCCAGGTGCTTTATAATCGCGGTGTCTATAACTCGATGCTGATCGCCGAAGCGATCCGCAACGCGCAGAAGATCACCGGCAAGAAGGTGGTGACGGGCGAGGACGTGCGCCGCGGCCTCGAGACGCTGGACGTCGACAAGGCGCGGCTGAAGGAGATCGGCCTCGACGGCTTCACCGATCCGGTGAAGCTCACCTGCGCCGACCACAACGGCCACTTCCCGGCCTTCATGCAGGAATGGGACGGCACCAAGTGGGTCAAGGTGTCCGAGCCGATCAAGCCGGATATGGCCAAGGTCGGCCCGCTGCTCTCCGCCGCGGCGAAGGAGTACGTGGAGAAGAACACCGGCTGGCCGAAGCGCACCGAGGCCTGTGACAAGGCGTCGTGAACAGAACGCCGATGCTTCGCATCGGCTATGGAGCGTAAGCGAGCCGGGGTGGGGGGCGTTGTGATTGCGATCACCCCACCCCGCTCACCTCGCTCCGCTCGGTGAGCGACCCTCCCCACAAGGGGGAGGGTAAAGAAAGGCAGAGATCGTGACTTCTTCTGCAGCGACAGCAAGCGTTGCCCCCGCGACGGAGACCATCCTCGCCCTCAACAACATCGAGGTGATCTACGATCACGTCATCCTGGTGTTGAAGGGCGTGTCGCTTGCTGTGCCGAAAGGCGGCATCGTCGCGCTGCTCGGGGCCAACGGCGCGGGCAAGACCACCACGCTGAAGGCGATCTCGAATCTGCTGCATGCCGAGCGTGGCGAGGTGACAAAGGGCTCGATCGTCTTCAACGGCGACGAGGTGCAGGCGCTGTCGCCGAACGAATTGGTGCGGCGCGGCTGCATCCAGGTGATGGAAGGCCGCCATTGCTTCGGCCATCTCACCATTGAAGAGAATTTGCTGACCGGCGCCTTCACGCGCCGCGACGGCAGCGCCGCGATCAAGCGCGACATGGACATGGTCTACGGCTACTTCCGCCGCCTGTCCGAGCGCAAGAATTCGCTCGCCGGTTACACTTCGGGCGGCGAGCAGCAGATGTGCGCCATCGGCCGCGCGTTGATGTCGCGGCCGAAGATGATCCTGCTCGACGAGCCGTCGATGGGACTCGCGCCGCAGATCGTCGAAGAGATCTTCGAGATCGTGAAGGACCTGAACGCCAAGGAAGGTGTGTCGTTCCTGCTCGCCGAGCAGAACACCAACATGGCGCTGAAGTACGCGACCTACGGCTACATCCTGGAGAACGGCCGCGTGGTGATGGATGGCGACGCGCGGTCGTTGTCGGAGAATGAGGACGTCAAGGAGTTCTATCTCGGCATATCGGAAGGCCGTCGCAAGAGCTTCCGCGAAGGCAAGCATTACCGGCGCCGCAAGCGCTGGCTGGCGTGACAACAAGACGAAAGTGCCCATGACCGACCATTACGACTCTCTGGAAACCCGGTCCCCCGCGATGCGTGCGCGCGGCGAGGCATCGGCGCTGCCGCAGATTCTCGTCCGCGCGCTGAAGGCGCCCGGCTGGGCCAAGCACCTCGCCGGCGTCAATCCGAAGGCCATCGAGTCGCGCGCGGCGCTCGCCACGCTGCCGGTGCTGCGCAAGTCCGATCTTGCCGCCTTACAGAAGGAGAATCCGCCGTTCGGCGGCTTCAACCTGACGCCGGCCAACAAGGCCAAACGCTTGCACATGTCGCCGGGCGCTTTGTTCGAGCCGGAAGGTCACGGCAAGGACTACGCCAACGCCGCGCGCGCATTGTTCGCCGCCGGCTTCCGCACAGGCGATATCGTGCACAACGCCTTCTCGTACCATCTCACGCCCGGCGCCTACATGCTGGAAGAGGGCGCCTTCGCGCTCGGCTGTGCCGTCATTCCCGGCGGCGTCGGCAATACCGAGCAGCAGCTCGACGCGATCGCCCATTACAAGCCGAGCGGTTATGTCGGCACGCCCGACTTCCTGAAGATCCTGCTCGATACCGCGGATAAGACCGGCAAGGACGCATCGTCGATCAAGCGCGCGCTGGTGTCGGGCGCGGCCTTGCCGGCGTCGTTGCGCGACGAACTGGGCCGCCGCGGCGTCCAGGTGCTGCAATGCTACGCCACGGCGGAGCTCGGCGTGATCGCCTACGAGAGCAGCGCGCGCGAGGGCATGATCTGCAACGAGACCTTGATCGTCGAGATCGTGCGGCCGGGCACCGGCGAGCCGGTGACCGAGGGTGAGGTCGGCGAGGTGGTCGTCACCTCGTTCAACGCAGACTATCCGATGATCCGTCTCGCCACCGGCGATCTCTCGGCGTTCCTGCCGGGGCCGTCGCCTTGCGGCCGCACCAACCGGCGCATCAGAGGCTGGCTGGGCCGCGCCGATCAGACGGCGAAGGTGAAGGGCATGTTCGTCCACCCCAAGCAGGTGGCCGACGTCGGTGCGCGCCATCCCGAGCTCAAGCGGCTGCGGCTCGTGGTCGGCCGCGATTCCGAGCAGGACACGATGACGCTGATCGCGGAATGCGACGCGCCCGCAACGGCGTTGGAAAGCGCGGTCGGCGATACGCTGCAATCGGTGACCAAGCTCAAAGGCGCGGTGAAGCTGGTCGCGCCCGGCTCGCTGCCGAACGACGGCAAGGTGATCGCCGACGAACGGCCTGTTTCATGATCGTCATGGCCGGGCTTGTCCCGGCCATCCACGTCTTTTGTGCCGTTCGGCCGTGAAGGCGTGGATGCCCGGCACAAGGCCGGGCATGACGGTGCCATCTTGACCCCATCCGCCATTTCCCGCTGATAGCGGCCATGAGCGACGTATCCCTCAAACCGCCCGGCCATCCGGCTCTCCCGCCGCGCCGCATCGGCGTGCTGCTGGTCAATCTCGGCACGCCCGACGCGACCGACTACTGGTCGATGCGGCGCTACCTCAAGGAATTTCTGTCCGACCGCCGCGTGATCGAGGTCAATCCCGTCAAGTGGTGGCTGATCCTCAATCTCATCATCCTCACGGTGCGGCCGGGCCGTAAGGGCCGCGACTACGACAAGATCTGGAACAAGGACAAGAACGAGTCCTTCCTCAAGACCATCACGCGGTCGCAGGCGGAGAAGCTGGCGGCGGCCTACGCGGGCGATGCGCGCATCCTGGTCGACTGGGCGATGCGCTACGGCAATCCGTCGATCGCCTCGCGTCTCGAGGCGATGCGGAAGGCCGGCTGCGACCGCATCCTCATCGTGCCGCTTTATCCGCAATACGCCGCGGCGACGACCGCCACAGTCGCCGACAAAGCGTTCGATGCGCTCGCCGCCATGCGTTGGCAGCCGGCGCTGCGCGTCGCGCCCGCCTATTACGACCGGCCGGCTTACATCGAGGCGCTTGCCTCGTCGCTGGAGGAGGGGCTGACGAAGCTGCCGTTCAAGCCGGATGTGATCGTCGCCTCCTATCACGGCATGCCGGAGGAGTATCTGCACAAAGGCGATCCTTATTACTGTCAATGCGCGGTGACGACGCGGCTGCTGCGCGATCGCCTCAAGCTCGACGAGAGCAAGCTGATGATGACCTTCCAGTCGCGCTTCGGCACGGCGGAATGGCTCAAGCCCTATACCGACATGACCGTGAAGGGCCTCGCCGAGAAGGGCGTGAAGAACCTCGCTGTCATTACGCCGGGCTTTGCCTCGGATTGCCTGGAGACCCTGGAAGAGATTGCGATGGAGAACGCGCATATCTTCAAAGAGGCCGGCGGCGAGAACTTCGCGCACATCCCCTGCCTGAACGACTCCGATGCCGGCATGGCCGTGATTAGCGACGTGGTCGGCCGGGAACTGATGGGCTGGCTCTGAGCCTCTTATCCCTCCCCCGAAAGGGAAGGGTCGTCCGCCAAGCGTGAGCGAAGGCGGGCGGGGTGGGGCAACGATCACGGCCCGACAACTCCACCCGGCTCGCTGACGCTGGCCACCCCTCCCCGCACGCGGGGGAGGGATGAAGAACATCAACCCCTCGTTAACCATCCCGTTTTAGCGTCCGTTAACCACTTCCCGCCGGCGGCGTGGGTGCGCGTCCATTGCGTGCCCCGCCGCTGGCCAAAGGAGGCTTACGGCGGACGTGCCGCGCATTCGTTTTCCCCTGAAGGTGGCGCTGTCTGGCGCCTGCCTGCTCGTGACCGTTTGGTCCGGGGGGAGCGGCAGCGCGTTCGCGCAGGTGATGGTGGCGCCGACGGATCCGCTGGCGCCCAGGCTGCAATCCGATCCGCGCAAGCCGCTGCCGACTTTTCAGCGTTCGAATCGCGCGCCGTTTGCGCAGGCACCGGCGTCGTCGGTGTTCACGCCGCCGGCATCGGGTGCCGGCCGCACCGGCTTTGACTCCACCAACAGCCGCAAGTCTCGGCCGCCGCGCGCCGCGCGCACCGGCAGCAGCACGGCGACGACGACGGCGCCCGTGGACGACGCCCGCGCGATCGCCCCAGGCGTGCCGCAGCCGCTTCCCGCCTCGCCTTATCAGACACCGCCGAAAACGGGGCAGGGCGCTTATGCGCAGGCCCCGGGTTCGCCGCCCGAACCGGAGATCGGCCCGATCCGGCGACCGCTGCCAAAGCGCAAGCTGCCCGCGGTCGTGGACCCTTACGCGCCGCTCGGCCTGCGCGCCGGCAGCTTCGATCTCTTCCCCGCCGTCGAACTCATCGGCGGTTACGACACCAATCCCGGCCGCAGTCCTAATGCCAAGGGCGCGTCGCTCTACACTGTCGCGCCCGAATTCCGGGCGCAGTCGAACTGGTCGCGGCACGAGCTGAAAGCCGATCTGCGCGGCACCTATACGGGCTATTCGCCGGACCAGACGCCGACGCTCAGCCGCCCCAACTTCATTGGCAAGGTCGACGGCCGTGTCGACGTCACGCATGCGACACGCATCGATCTCGCGGGCCGCTTGCTGGTCGCGACGGACAATCCGAACAGCCCGAATCTTCCCGCCGGCATCGACAAGCTGCCGATCTACACGACAGTCGGCGGCACGGCGGGGCTGGGGCAGAAGTTCAATCGCTTCGACGTCTCGATCAAAGGCGATATCGATCGCACCGCCTACCAGGACTCCAAGCTGCTCGACGGCTCGACCGCCAG
Source organism: Pseudolabrys taiwanensis (assembly GCF_003367395.1). Classification (NCBI taxonomy): domain Bacteria; kingdom Pseudomonadati; phylum Pseudomonadota; class Alphaproteobacteria; order Hyphomicrobiales; family Xanthobacteraceae; genus Pseudolabrys; species Pseudolabrys taiwanensis. The sequence goes on from NZ_CP031417.1 coordinate 4,819,915, forward strand.
CAACGAAGACCGCAACTACGATCAATATGGCGGGCGGCTGCGCGGCGGCTACGAACTGTCGCCCGGTCTGAAGCCCTTCGTCGAAGTCGGCATGGACCGCCGCAAGCACGACCTCAATGCCGACTTCTTCGGCTATCAGCGCGACTCGCGCGGCGTGACCGGAAGCGTCGGCGCCACGTTCGAGATGACCCGTTTGCTCACCGGCGACGTTTCGGTCGGCTATGTGAAGCGCACCTATGAAGACCCGCGGCTGTCCGATCTCAGCGGGTTGATCGGCAATGCATCGCTGATCTGGCAGGCGACTGCGCTCACCACGGTGAAACTCACGGCCGCGTCGTCCATCGGCGAGTCGACCATTCCCGGCGTGTCCGGCGTCTTCTATCGCGACGTCGGCGTGCAGGTCGATCACGCCTTCCGGCAATGGCTGATCGGCAGCCTCAAGCTCGGCTTCGGTGTCGACACCTACAAGAACGGCGCCATCGAGACCTCGACCGGCACCACCACGACCATTTGCGATTGCACGCCGGCAACGACGACCACCACGACAACGACGACCCAGACGATCACCGACCGTATCGATAACCGTTATTCGTTCGGCCTCGGCATCACCTACAAGATCGACCGCAATGTGCAGGTGAAGGGCGAATTCCAGCAGCTCTGGCTGCGCTCGAACGTCACGGGCGTCGATTACAATGCCAGCATTTTCATGTTGGGGCTGCGGCTGCAGAAGTGATCTTGGATTGACCGCTCGTCCGCGCGAGAGCGGGACGAGCGCACAAATTCAATTTTGCACGGGTGCCCCTGGATTCCCGCTTTCGCGGGAATGGGCGGCGTGTGTGGCGCGCCCACCGACTAAAACGGGCGCGGCTCCCTCAGGATGACGGCGCCGGTTACTTCTCTCCGACCAGCCGCTTGATCTCGCTGCGGAGTTCGTCGGCAAGATCGGCGCGCTGCAGGCCGTAGGCGACATTGGCGGCCAAAAAGCCGATCTTGGAGCCGCAGTCATAGCTGCGGCCTTCGAACTTCAGGCCATAGAACGGTTGCGCTTTGGCCAGCGCGACCATCGCGTCGGTGAGCTGGATTTCGCCGCCGGCGCCGGTCGCCTGGTTTTCCAGGATATCGAAGATCTCCGGCTGCAGGATGTAGCGGCCGGTGATCGACAGATTGGAGGGCGCTTCCGCTTTCTTCGGCTTCTCGACCATCTTCGTGATCGAGAATGCCTTGCCTTTCGTCTCGCCGACGCCGACCACGCCGTACATGTGCACGCGATCCATCGGCACTTCCTCGACGGCGATGATGTTGGCCTTGGGATCGAGATGGGCCGCGGCATCCATCATCTGCGCGAGACAGCCGCGCGGATGCTGCACCAGCACGTCCGGCAGCAGCAGCGCAAAGGGCTCGTGTCCGATCAGTTCTCGCGCGCACCACACCGCGTGGCCAAGGCCAAGCGGCGACTGCTGACGCGTGAAGCTCACCGTGCCGGCCGGCGGCAGGTTCTCTTCGAGCAGCTTGAGTTCCGCCTTCTTGTGGCGCTCGACCAAGGTGACTTCGAGTTCGAACTGTCGGTCGAAGTGATCTTCGATGACGGCCTTATTTCGGCCGGTAACGAACACCAGATGCTCGATACCGGCTTCGCGCGCCTCGTCGACCACGTGCTGGATCAGTGGCCGGTCGACGACCGGCAACATCTCCTTGGGCATGGCCTTGGTGGCGGGAAGGAACCGGGTTCCGAGACCGGCGACAGGGAAAATGGCTTTGCGGATGCGCGTCATTCGCTCGATGATGGTTGGTGACGGAATTTGCCACGGGTTCTGGGACGAGAAAGCACGCTGGAACTCTGAGGTCCAGCGGACCGGGGTCGTAAGGTAACTAGGGCCGCGTGATTAACGGCGTCGAAACGATATCGCGGTTTCCATAGGGGCTCCGAGGCGGGAAGCGAGCAAGCAGATCGGCATGCGAAGGGGCCATATTCATCTAATTGCGGCGGCGCTTGCGGTAACCGCATGCTCCACCGCGACAGCCCAGACCCAACGCGCAGACCTCTATTCGGGTCCAACAGGCAGCATTGGGCCTGCAAAATCTGTCGCAAGAACGGCAGCGCCGGTCTGGAGCGGCGAATCGGGGGCATCCGGCCACCCGCAGATGGATGCCGCAGCCATTCGCTCCGGCGCCGCCAACTTCCATACCTGCATCGAACGCATGTGGCCTTTGGCCGCGCGTCGGGGTGTCAGCCGCAACACGTATCAGGCGTTTACGGCGCCGCTGACGCCCGATCTGCGGATCATGGATCTTCTCGACAATCAGCCGGAATTCACAAAGTCGTTCTGGGATTACCTCGACGTGCTCGTCACCGACGAGCGCATTCGGAAAGGGCGTGAGATCCTCGAGAAGCATCGCGCGACCTTTGACGCGGCGGAGCGCGCCTATGGCGTCGACCGTTACGTCATTGCCGCGATCTGGGGTGTCGAAACGAATTACGGGACGATCGCCGGCGACAGGCCCGTGCTGCGCTCGACCGCGACGCTCGCCTGCATTGGTCGTCGTCAGGCCTATTTCCGTGACGAGTTTCTCGCGACCATGGAAATTCTGCAGCACGGCGACGTGCGGCCGGAAAAGCTGGTGGGCTCATGGGCCGGAGCATTCGGGCCGACGCAGTTCATGCCGACCGCCTTCAAGCGTTATGCGGTCGACTTCGATCACGACGGGCGTCGTGACGTCATCGACTCCATGCCCGATCTCATTGCTTCGACGGCCAACAATCTGAAGAAGAATGGCTGGGTGCCGGGCCAGACCTGGGGCTACGAAGTGGTCGTGCCGGCGAATTTCAATTTTCTTCTGGCAGAGAACCGCCGACGCATGTCGCTGCGTGAATGGCAGCGGCACGGAATTCTGCGCGCCAATGGTCAGCCCTTTCCGCGTGGCGACGACATGGCGTTTCTTCTGGTACCGGCCGGCGTGCAAGGCCCCGGTTTCCTGATGCTGGAGAATTTCCGGGCCATCATGAGGTACAACCCGGCCGAAGCCTATGCGCTCGCGATCGGGCATCTGTCGGACCGGCTGCGCGGCGGCGGCCCCTTCGTCCAGGATTGGCCGCGGTACGAGAAGGTGCTGACGCGCGCGGAGCGGCTGGAGCTGCAGGAGCTGCTGGCGCGTCACGGCTACGACGTCGGCGAACCGGACGGCCGGCTGGGGGCCCGCACCCGCTCGGCGATTCGTGATTTCCAGGCCCGGCTCGGCCATGTGCCGGACGGCTTTGCCTCCGCCAGCGTGCTGGAACAGCTCAGGGCGCGATAGCCGCGCCTTAGGCAGGGTAACCAGGGCGCCACCTTCGAGTTGACATTTTTGGCGTGCTATTGGCCCATGGGCGCTGGCATCGGCCCGCCTCAGGCGGTGTTTCCGTCCCACAAGTCCCTGGGCGAACGGCATGTTTGGCAAATTCCGTTTTTCGCGCTGGCTGCTCGCGACGGCGCTTTTGGTCGCCGTCGAGGGCGTCGGCGTGGCCGGACTCATGCTGGCGACGACCGCGCCCCTGCGGGCGCAGTGGTTCGGCGGTGACGACAACTATCGCCGCCAGCGACCGCCGCAGCGTTCCGGCGGCGGCTTCTTCCAGAACCTGTTCGGGCCATTCGATCAGCGGCCGTCTTATCCAAACGGCCGCGACCGCGGTTATTACGAACAGCAACCGCACGTCACGCATCCGCAGCAATCGAACGAAGCCGCAGGGGGGCGCGCGCCGCCGCCAAAGAAGGCCGACAAGGACGCGCCTGCGCCGACGACCTCGATCGTCGTCATGGGCGACGCCATGGCCGACTGGCTCGCCTATGGTCTGGAAGACGCGTTCGCCGATGCGCCGGAAATCGGCATCGTGCGCAAGAACAAGCCGAACTCGGGTTTGTTGCGCTACGACCCGAAGGGCGATCTCGACTGGTGGCATGTCGCCAAGGATCTCCTGGCGACGGAGAAGCCGAACTACGTCGTGATGATGCTTGGCTTGAGCGATCGTCAGAGCATCCGCGAGCGCGATCTCGCCAAGGAAGCCGAGAAGAAGGCGAAGGAAGCGGACAAGAAAGACGCGGCGGATAAGAAGGACAGCGATAAGCAAGAGGCGCAGCAGAAGCCGGCTGATGGCGCCGCGCCCGCCGAACAACAGGACGCCAAGAAGGAAGCGGCGGACGAGCCGGACGACATCGTTGCCCCCGAGCCGCAGCGCGGCAAGCTCGCCAATGGTGTGATCGAATTTCGCACCGAGCGGTGGGAGCAGATTTATTCGCGGCGCATCGATGAGACCATCGCCGCGCTGAAGAGCAAGGGCGTGCCGGTGTTCTGGGTCGGCATGCCGGCGATCCGCGGCACCAAGTCCACCGCCGACATGGTCTATCTCAACGATCTCTACCGTGGCCGCGCCGAGAAGGCGGGCGCGATCTACATCGACGTGTGGGACGGCTTCGTCGACGAGAACGGCAAGTTCACGACCTTCGGTCCCGACTTCGAAGGTCAGAACCGCCGCCTGCGCAGCGCCGACGGCGTGTTCTTCACCAAATACGGCGCGCGCAAACTCGCGCATTATGTCGAGCGTGAGATCCGCCGCTACATGTCAAACCGCGGCCCGATCGCGCTGCCGTCGGGCCCGATCGCGCCGGCGCCGAGCGATGGCCGGCCGGCCGAGCGGCCGCTTGCCGGCCCGGTCGTGGCGCTGACGACGACGCCGGCCAATTCCGACGCGCTGCTCGGCGGCACTGGCGGCTCCGGTAATTCCTACGGCGACGCGCTGGCGAGCCGTGTGCTGGTCAAGGGCGAGACGCTTTATGCGCCTTATGGCCGCGCCGACGATTTCGTCTGGCCGCGCAGCGAGACCAACCGGCCCGCGCCGCCGCCGGTCGCCGAGACAACGCCGGCCGCTGCCAGCGCGTCTGCCGCGCTGCCGCCGGCCGCGCCGCCCGTGATCGCGACGCCCGAGCCCGTTGGAGCCGCGGCCGCCGATCGGGCCGCGCCCAAGGCTGAAACCAAGCCGGAAGCGCAACGTGCGCCGCGCGGCGAAACGGCGGAGCGCACCGCGCAGACCGCCAAGCCGCGCCGCGTCGAGCCACGCGCCGAACTGCGGCCGTCGTCGAATGCGCCGCGTCCGCCGGCGCCCGTCGGCCGCCAGCAGCAGCGCGGCCCGTTCGATTGGTTCAGGTGAGTTTTTCACCCTCCTCCGGGTGAGCAGGGTCACCCGCCTCAGGCGCGCGCGGTGGGGCTGGCCTTCATGTGGGTCCTAAGCGGCCCCGACCCATGGCCGATAATTTAGAGTGGACTGCGAAACCCATCCCCATTTCGACATTGCGTGGCGTGAGTTGCTGTCGCGTTTGCCGGACAATCTGGATCTCGATCAAGCGCGCGCGAGCAGGGCGCGTTGAAGCGCAGACGCGCAGCGCGGGATCGTAATTTGGGACAGTGGGCGACGGATGCAGCATGCCCTCTTGTTGCTAAATCTGCTCCGCCAACCCTCCGTTTTTTCTCGATGTGTCATAGGCACGCTGCGCCGTTTCCAGCGCGGCGCCGTTGGCGAGCGACCAGTTATAGAGGGCGGCGAAGGGTTCGCGCAGCGAGCAGCCAAGATCGGTGATGGTGTACTCGACGCCGACCGGCTGCGTCGGCAGGACTTTGCGACTGACTAGGCCGTTGCGCTCCAGACGCTTCAAGGCCTCGGACAGAGCCTTGTGGGTGATGCCGTCGAGGCGGCGCTTGAGGTCGTTGAACCGCGCCGGCTGCGTGCAGAGGACGCTCAGGATCAGCACCGTCCACTTGTTGGCGATATGTTCGAGGATCGGCCGCGTCGCGGCGACATCAAGCGGCAGTGTGAGCCCGTCTTTGGACATGGGTATACGCCTCTATATCTGATCACCATCCGGTGCGTTCTTGTGATTAGATATAAGAAAGATATCTGCTGCGTCATCACCAAGAATGTGAGGACGTATGAGCAGGCTTTCAGGAAAAATCGCCGTCGTGGTCGGTGGCCATGGCGGCATCGGCGGCGCCATTGCAGAGCGGTTCGCGGCGGAAGGCGCTACGGTGTACGCGACCAGCCGTCGCGCCGACGAGGGGGAGGTCGAGCTTGGGGCCGGCAGGCTGCGGGCGCGCCGCGTCGATGCTTCCGATCTCACGGCGCTCGCCGCCTTCTTCGAGGCGGTGCGCCGTGAGGCCGGACGGGTGGACCTGCTGGCCGTAAACGCCGGCATCTCCGAGTTCGCGACCCTCGACGACGTCAGCGAGGATCATTTCGACCGGACCTTCGACCTCAACGTGCGCGCGCTGCTGTTTGCCGCCAAGGCGGCGACGGCGATCATGCCGGATGGCGGCTCGATCGTGCTGGTAGGCTCGATTGCCGGCGCGATCGGCACCAAAGGCTATGGCGTCTATGGGGCAACCAAGGCCGCCGTGCGCTCGTTCGCACGGACCTGGGCCAACGAGTTGGCGCCGCGCAACATTCGCGTCAACGTCGTGGCGCCGGGACCGACCGACACCGCCATGATGGCGGCGGCGTCCGAGGAGGTGCGCGAGACGCTGAACAAGCTGATCCCGCTCGGCCGTATGGCGCGTGCCGACGAAGTGGCCTCGGCCGCGCTGTTCCTCGCCAGCGATCAAAGCAGCTTCATCACTGGCGCCGAGCTGCCGGTCGATGGCGGCATGGCGCAGGTCTGATCTGCGCCGCCTGCCAAACGACATGCGGCGCTCGCTTCGCTTGGTTTTGCTGGACCTGCTGCCGCGTTTACCGCGGCAGCGTGGTCGAGCCCATCAGGTACTTGTCGACCGCGTGCGCGCACTGGCGGCCTTCGCGGATTGCCCACACCACCAGTGACTGGCCGCGGCGCATGTCACCCGCCGCGAACACCTTCGGCACCGACGTGATGTAGCTGTTCGTGTCGGCCGAGACGTTACCGCGGTTGTCGAGCGCGACGTCGAGCGTCTTGAGCATGCCCTCGTGCACCGGATGCACGAAGCCCATGGCGAGCAGCACGAGGTCGGCTTCGATCTCGAACTCGCTGCCGGGGATCGGCTGGAATTTCGCATCGGCATGCACGCAGTGCAGCTTCTTCACCTGACCGTTCTCGCCCGAGAACTTCTGGGTCAGCACGGAGAATTCGCGCTTGGCGCCTTCTTCGAGGCTCGACGAGATGCGCAGCTTGAGCGGCCACAGCGGCCAGGTGAGGTCCTTGTTCTCTTTCTGCGGCGGCTCAGGCGCCACCTCGAGATTGACGACCGAGACGGCGCCCTGGCGGATCGAGGTGCCGACGCAGTCGGAGCCGGTGTCGCCACCGCCGATGACGACCACCTTCTTGCCGGTGGCGAGGAGCGGCGCGACGTCGCCTTGCGCTTCGCCGGAGACGCGGCGGTTCTGCTGCGGCAGGAACTCCATCGCGAAATGGATGCCCTTGAGCTCGCGGCCCGGGATCGGCAGATCGCGGCCTTTTTCCGAGCCGCCGGAGAGCACGACGGCGTCGTAGTCCGCGGTCAGCTTGTCGACCGGCAGATCGACGCCGACATGGACGCCGTAATGGAAGGTCACGCCTTCCGCCGTCATCTGCTCGACGCGGCGGTCGATATGCACCTTCTCCATCTTGAAGTCCGGAATGCCGTAGCGGAGCAGGCCGCCGGCCTTCGCCCAGCGCTCATAGACGTGCACGTCGTGACCGGCGCGCGCGAGCTGCTGCGCGCAGGCAAGGCCCGCCGGCCCTGAGCCGATGACGGCGACCTTCTTGCCGGTCTTGTGCGCGGCGATCTCGGGCTTGAGGCCCTGCTCGATGGCGCGATCGGCGATCGCGCATTCGATCGATTTGATGGTGACCGGATTGTCGTCGATGTTCAGCGTGCAGGACGCTTCGCACGGCGCCGGGCAGACGCGGCCCGTCACTTCCGGGAAGTTGTTGGTCGAGTGCAGGTTGCGCGCGGCCTCGTCCCAGCGCCCGCGATAGATGAGATCGTTCCAGTCGGGGATCTGGTTGTTGACCGGGCAGCCGGTCGGCGCGTTCGAGATGCGCGTCGTGCCGTGGCAGTAGGGCACGCCGCAATCCATGCAGCGCGACGCCTGCTGACGCAGCTCATCCTCCGGCAGCGGCAGGACGAACTCGTGCCAATGCTTGATGCGCTCCGCGACCGGCTGATAGTCGCGGTCTTCGCGTTCGAATTCGAGAAACCCTGTGACCTTACCCATGTTACTCCGCGGCCTGCATCGTGGCGGCCTTCTCCTTTGCCATCTCAGCGAGCGCGCGGCGATATTCGACCGGCATCACTTTCTTGAAGAGAGGACGATAGCGTTTCCAATCGGCGATGATCTCGGCGGCGCGCTTCGAGCCCGTGTACCGCGCGTGGTCTGAGATCAGCTTGTAGAGGCGCAGCGCGTCGTTGTTGGACATGTCGGCCATCACGTCGACGCGGCCGTGGCTCTCCAACTCCTGAGCGTATTCTTCCTCGGCGATCTTTTCTTCCTCGGGCACCGGCTCGAGTTCGACCATCGCGAGGTTGCAGCGCGACTTGAACGAGTCGTCCTCGTCCAGCACGTAGGCGATGCCGCCGGACATGCCCGCCGCGAAATTGCGGCCCGTATAGCCGAGCACGACCACCACGCCGCCCGTCATGTATTCGCAACCGTGATCGCCGGTGCCTTCCACCACGGCGATGGCGCCGGAGTTGCGCACGGCGAAGCGCTCGCCGGCGACGCCGCGGAAGTAGCACTCGCCGAAGATGGCGCCGTACATCACCGTGTTGCCGACGATGATCGACTCTTCCGGCACGACGCCGGAGTCGGTCGACGGCTTGATGATGATGCGGCCGCCCGACAGGCCCTTGCCGACATAGTCGTTGGCATCGCCTTCGAGTTCGAAGGTGACGCCCTTCGCCAGCCAGGCGCCGAACGACTGGCCCGCCGTGCCGGTGAAGCGCACGTGGATGGTGCCGTCCGGCAGCCCCTCGTGGCCGTAGCGCTTGGCGACCTCGCCGGACAGCATGCCGCCGCAAGTGCGGTTGACGCTGGCGATCGCGGTCTGCAGCCGCACCGGCGCGCCGCGGTCGAGTGCGGCCTGCGACTCGGCGATGAGCTTGCGGTCGAGCACGGCCTCGAGCTTGTGGTCCTGCCGCTCGCTGTGACGGATGGCGGTTCCCTTGCCGGCAACCGGCTTCACGAACAGCTTGGAGAAGTCGAGGCCCTTGGCCTTCCAGTGTTCAACCAGCTTGCGCTGGTCGAGCATCTGCATCTGGCCGACCATCTCCTCGATGGTGCGATAGCCGAGCGAGGCCATGATCTCGCGCACTTCCTCGGCGACGAAGAAGAAGTAGTTGATCACGTGCTCGGGCTGGCCCTTGAAGCGCTTGCGCAGCACCGGGTCCTGCGTCGCGACGCCGACCGGGCAGGTATTCAAGTGGCATTTGCGCATCATGATGCAGCCGGCCGCGATCAGCGGCGCGGTGGCAAAGCCGAATTCATCGGCCCCGAGCAGGGCGCCGACAACGACGTCACGGCCGGTGCGCAGGCCGCCGTCGACCTGCACGGCGATGCGGCCGCGCAGGCGGTTGGAGACGAGCGTCTGGTGCGTCTCGGCAAGACCGATCTCCCAGGGCGAACCCGCGTGCTTGATCGAGGTCAGCGGCGAGGCGCCGGTGCCGCCTTCGTAGCCGGAGATGGTCACATGGTCGGCGCGCGCCTTGGAGACGCCGGCGGCGACGGTGCCGACGCCGATCTCGGACACGAGCTTTACCGACACGTCACCGGCCGGGTTGACGTTCTTGAGGTCGTAGATGAGCTGCGCCAGGTCTTCGATCGAATAGATGTCGTGGTGCGGCGGCGGCGAGATCAAGCCGACGCCCGGCGTCGAGTGGCGCACCTTGGCGATCGTCTTGTCGACCTTGTGGCCGGGCAATTGACCGCCTTCGCCGGGCTTTGCGCCCTGCGCCATCTTGATCTGCATCATGTCCGAGTTGACGAGATACTCGGCGGTGACGCCGAAGCGTCCCGAGGCCACCTGCTTGATGGCCGAGCGCATGGAGTCGCCGTTCGGCAGCGGCTTGAAGCGGTCGGACTCTTCGCCGCCTTCGCCGGTGTTCGACTTGCCGCCGATGCGATTCATCGCGATAGCGAGCGTGGTGTGCGCCTCGCGTGAGATCGAGCCGTACGACATGGCGCCGGTCGAGAAGCGGCGCACGATGTTGGCCGCGGGCTCGACTTCGTCGATCGACACCGGCTTGCGGCCATCTTCTTCCGCGCTCTTGATGCGGAACAGACCGCGGATGGTGAGCAGACGCTCGTTCTGGTCGTTCACGATCTGCGCGAAGGCACGGTAGCTGTCGCGGGAATTGCCGCGCACGGCATGCTGCAGCCGCTGCACCGTCTCGGCGGTCCAGACGTGCTCCTCGCCGCGCACGCGCACGGCGTAATCGCCGCCGACGTCCAGCATGGTGCGGTAGATCGGCGCGTCCGAGAAGGCGTCGCGATGACGGCGCACGGTTTCGTCGGCGATTTCGGCAAGGCCGACGCCTTCGATGCGCGTGTGCGTGCCGGTGAAGTACTTGTCGACGAAGTCCTGCTTGAGACCGACGGCGTCGAAGATCTGTGCGCCGCAATAGGACTGGTAGGTGGAGATGCCCATCTTGGACATCACCTTCAGCAGGCCCTTGCCGATCGCCTTGATGTACTTCTTGACGATTTCCTTGTCGTCCGCCGCCTTGCCGGGCAGTTCGCCCTTCATGGCGATCAGGGTCTCGAAGGCGAGATAGGGATTGATCGCTTCGGCGCCGTAGCCGGCCAGACACGCGAAGTGATGCACCTCGCGCGGCTCGCCGGTCTCGAGCACGAGACCGACCGAGGTGCGCAGGCCCTGACGAATGAGATGATGATGCACGGCCGCGCAGGCGAGCAGCACCGGGATCGGGATGCGATCGGCGGAGGCCTTGCGGTCGGACAGAATGAGGATGTTGCAGCCGTTGCGAACTTCTTCTTCCGCCTTCTCGCACAGCGCATCGATCGCCCAGCCCATGCCGTCGGCGCCATGCTCGGCCGGGTAGGTGATGTCGAAGGTGTGCGAGTTGAAGTGCGCGTCGCTCATCTGCGAGATGCCGCGGATCTTCTCCAGGTCCTCATTGGTGAGGATCGGCTGGCGCACTTCCAGACGCTTGGTCTTCGAGGTGCCTTCCAGGTCGAAGATGTTCGGGCGCGGGCCGATGATCGAGACGAGGCTCATCACCAGCTCTTCGCGGATCGGATCGATCGGCGGGTTCGTGACCTGCGCGAAGTTCTGCTTGAAGTAGGTGAACAGCGCCTTCGGCTTGTCCGACATCGCCGAGATCGGCGCGTCGTTGCCCATGGAGCCGACGGCTTCCTCGCCGGTCGAGCCCATCGGCGTCATCAGGATCTTGATGTCTTCCTGCGTGTAGCCGAAGGCCTGCTGACGATCGAGCAGCGACTGGTTGGAGATGTGCTTGCCGTTGCCGGTGTCCGGCAACTCTTCCAGCACGATCTGCGTGCGCTCCAGCCACTCCTTGTAGGGATGGCTGGCGGCCAGCGTTTCCTTGAGCTCCTCGTCGGGGATCAGGCGCTGCTGGTCGAGATCGACGAGCAGCATCTTGCCCGGCTGCAGGCGCCACTTCTTGACGATTTCCTTTTCCGGAATCGGCAGCACGCCCATTTCGGACGCCATGATGATGCGGTCGTCGCGCGTCAGGAAATAGCGCGCCGGACGCAGGCCGTTGCGGTCGAGCGTCGCGCCGATCTGGCGGCCATTGGTGAAGGCGAGCGCCGCCGGGCCGTCCCACGGCTCCATCAGCGCGGCGTTGTATTCGTAGAAGGCGCGCCGCTTCTCATCCATCAGCGGATTGCCGGCCCAGGCCTCGGGCACCATCATCATCATGGCGTGGGCGAGCGAGTAGCCCCCCTGCACCAGGAATTCGAGTGCGTTGTCGAAGCAGGCCGTGTCCGACTGGCCTTCGTAGGAGATCGGCCAGAGCTTGTTGATCTGCTTGCCGAACAGCGGCGAGGCCACCGAGGCTTGACGCGCCGCCATCCAGTTGACGTTGCCGCGCAGCGTGTTGATTTCGCCGTTGTGCGCCAGATAGCGGTACGGATGCGCCAGCGACCAGGTCGGGAAGGTGTTGGTCGAGAAGCGCTGGTGTACCAGCGCGATGGCCGACTCGAAATCCGGATCGTGCAGATCGGGATAGTAGCTGCCGAGCTGATCGGCGAGGAACATGCCCTTGTAGATCACCGTGCGGCACGAGATCGACACCGGGTAATAGCTCGAGGTGCGGCGCTCACGACGCTTGTAGATCGCGTTCGAGATCGCCTTGCGCAGGATGTAGAGCCGGCGCTCGAACTCGTCTTCGGTGAGCTTCTTTTTGCCGTGGCCGATGAACACCTGCATGTGCTTGGGCTCGGTCGGCTTGACCGATTCACCGAGCGAGGAATTGTCGGTCGGCACGTCGCGCCAGCCGAGCAAGGTCAGGCCTTCCTCGGCGATCACTTCCGCATAGATGTCGCGGATGATCTGCCGCCAGCTCTTCTCGGTCGGCATGAACAGGTAGCCGATGGCGTATTCGCCCGGCGCCGGCAACGTGAAGCCGAGCTCCTGCGCCTTCTTGGCAAAGAACTTGTGCGGGATCTGCACCAGGATGCCGGCACCGTCGCCCATGCGCGGGTCGGCGCCCACGGCACCGCGGTGCTCGAGGTTGCACAGAATCCTCAGACCGTCTTCGACGATCTGGTGCGACTTGCGGCCCTTGATGTCGGCGATGAAGCCGACGCCGCATGAATCCTTGTCGAACGCGGGATCGTACAGACCCTGCGCCTCCGGCACGCCGGGATCGGCGGTGGCGATACGTTTGAGCGCAGTCGCGTTGGCGCTCGGCGCCGCTTCGCGTTCAATCGACTGTGCGCTCTTCTCGTGCTGACTCATTTCGCCCTACCTCGCCGTCTCGCCCCGTTTGGGCCCGCGGCGTACCCACCTCGTGCGCAGCACCTCTCAGCGCCGCGCGGACAAACCGCAAACCGATCTCGAGAAGGGCAGCCTTGCCCGGCGATTGCCGCTTGGCTGCTCCCGTTGGATGCCGTCCGTCGCGCCCCTGCCGAGAAGGCCAACCCAGACGGCACCGCCATTAGGACAGCATTGCTGTCCTAATGGACATTGCCAAATTTTGCACCGCCGTACAAGACCGGTCCACGTTAGAATGCATGCAACCTAGTCTTTTGTTGCGGCCGCGCTCAGCGCCTCGGCAAGAGAAGACCACGGTCCCCCCGTCCAGCGCAACGGCGTTGCGCGTGGACGCCCTCCAAAAATGCCCACCGATTAACCGTTTAACCGTGGTCGCGGGATTTACGCGCGGCTTTTTCGGCTTTGGCTAAGGTGACGCAAACAGGGAGAGGAACTCTGCCATGAGCGACATCGCCGCCACGCCGCGTCCGCTCAAGTCCATGCCCGGTGATATGGCCATGTCCCGCCTTGCGGACCGGTTGGCCGCGCTGGCGCCGCAGGAGCCGCTGAATCTGACCTCACTGCAGGCGACTTCCATGCCGCGGCCGTCGCCCGCCGTCGCCGCAGCGATGGCCACCAGCAAAGCGATCGCCGCTCGGGCCGCCGAACGCGCGCGCCGCTCGCGCTCGGTCACGGGCCTGCTGATCGACGGCTTCATATCGGCCTGCGCGCTGGTGCCTTACGCGCTGGTCGCGCTGGCCCTGCGGCTGGTGATGGCCCGGGTCTTTTTCCTCGACGGGCAGGCGCACATCGACGGCCCGCGCATACCGCTGCAGGTTCAGGATTTCAGCTTCGCGGCGATGCTGCCGCTGCAGGTCAGACCGGAGACGTTCGGCGGCCTCTTCACGCAATATCCGCCGCTGCCGGTGCCGCCGGCGCTCGTCGCGACGGTCGTGAGCTATGCCGAGTTCGCGCTCCCGGTTCTGCTCGTGCTGGGCCTGGCGACGCGCTTTGCGGCGCTGTCGTTGTTGGCCGTCACCGTGCTGCTCCAGGTCTATGTGATGCCGCAGGCGCTGTGGACTACTCACGTTTATTGGGCGGCCGCGCTGCTCGTGCTGCTGTCGCAGGGCCCGGGACAGCTTTCGCTCGACGCGTTGATCCGCCGCATCGCGCGGCGCTGAGGGGGGGGCCGACGTGAAGCGCGCCCTGACAATCGGAATTGTCGGCGCGGCGCTCGCCGCCACGTTCTGCGGCGTCACCGCATACGGCGAGGAGCCGTCGTCGATGCAGGTCGCGCAAGCCGCCGATGCTTACGCGCCGCGCTATGACTTCGGTCCGCGCATCATCCATGTGCCGCAGCCGGACGAGGAGGATGCCGCCTACGTACCGAACGGGCGCGCGATGCCCGATGAGGATGACGATGCCGACGCGCCGCCGCCGCCGCCGCGCCGGCAAAGCGGGCCGCGCCCGCGGCTGCAGCAGAGCAGCGCGCCGCCGTCCGCGCCGCGCCGCAAGCCTTATACGGTCGCCACGCCCGAGCCCTCGGCTCCCGTGAAGCGGCGCACCGTCCTGAGCGCTCCCCTTCACGATGGGCCGACGCCGATCCGGCCGACACCGCGCTACGTCAAGGAGACCGGCGCGAAGTTCGCGCCGTCGCCGCCGCCCGGCTATACGCCGCCGTCGAATGTGCCGGCGGAGGCAGCTGCGGTGCCGCCAGAACCGGCGCCGGACGTCGCGCCACGGAGCGCCGCGCCCCAAAGCAGCGTGCCACCGAACGATACGCCGGCGAGCGAATAAACCGATCCGCATACGCGTCGTCATGCCCGGGCCCGACCCGGGCATCCATGAGGCCGTGCCGCAGGCTTAAACGAACGCACAGCTCTCAAGCGCGAGATTCAGCATGGATTGCCGGATCAAGTCCGGCAATGAGTGCATGGAGATGCGCGGGCTGCGAGGGAATGCGCAAAAAAAAGCGCCCCGGGGCATCCGGGGCGCTTCTCTTTGGAGGTTGTCGCTGGGTGATTAAGCGGCGACCTTGGTGTCAATAACTTCCGGCTTGGCCTGACCGTTCCCGATCGGAATCTGGCGCGGCTTCTTGGCCTCCGGAATCTCGCGCACGAGATCGACGTGCAGGAGACCGTTCTCGAGCTGCGCGCTCTTCACGACCACATGGTCGGCGAGCTGGAAGACGCGCTCGAAGGCGCGTGCGGCGATACCCTGGTGCAATACCTGGCCGCGCTGCTCTTCCTTCGCCTGCTTGGCGCCTTTGATGGTCAGGGTGTTTTCTTTGGTCTCGATCGAGAGGTCGTCCTGGCCGAAGCCGGCGACCGCGACCGTGATGCGGTAGTCGTTCTCACCCGTGCGCTCGATGTTGTAGGGCGGATAGCCCGGGGCGGACTCGAAGCCATCCAGCATCGAGAACAGGCGGTCGAAGCCGACGGTGGAACGGTAAAGGGGAGCAAGATCGAATGTACGCATAAGCATATCCTCCGTGTTGAGCGACATGCGGCGGTCCGCCATCTGGCCGGACCACGCCGTGCGCAGCCGTGATTGGCCTGCGCATAAAACGATATGGGTAGGTGCCTCCGGCGCCGCAAGAGGGTGAGGGCTGTCGCGATAAGTCTATGAATTATAAATGGATTTATATCCGGCAGCACGCTGACATTGAGCGCGTCCGCCGCCCTGCTATAAGGCCCGAGGCACTTTCCGCCCGGTCGATTCCGGCTTTCATGAAGCTCGTTTCCATTCCCGCCAATCCGGTGCCCGACAATGTCGTGTCGGGCGTGGTTAAGACGCCGGACAATGTGAGCTTACGTTTTGCGCGCTGGGCGCCGCCGCCCGGCCGGCGCGGCACCGTGGTCGTGCTGCAGGGCCGCGCCGAGTACATCGAAAAGTATTTCGAGACGGTGCGTGATCTGCGCGCGCGCGGTTTCGCGGTGGCGACGTTCGATTGGCGCGGGCAGGGGCTGTCCGACCGCGCGCTGTCGGACAAGCGCAAGGGCTACGTCCGCAACTTCAAGGAATACGCCACCGACCTTGCCGCCATCATGGAGCAGGTCGTGCTGCCGGATTGCCCGCCGCCGATATACCTGCTGGCGCACTCGATGGGCGGCGCCATTGCCGTCGCCGCCTGCCACGACGGCAGCCGGTGGTTCGAAAGGGTGGTCTTGTCGGCGCCGATGATCGCGTTGCCGCCGTCGCCGCTGACCCGCGTGGCGGGCCCGCTGGCCCGCACCTTGCGCCTGTTCGGCAGCGGTTCGGCCTATGTGCCGACCGGCAACGGCGCGCTCACCGGCAAGCAGGAATTCATCGAGAATCCGCTCACCTCCGACCCGGTGCGCTACGCGCGCAACGCCGCGGTGCTGGAGGAGGAGCCGGAACTGGGGCTGGGCGCGCCGACGGTCGCATGGGCGGACGCCGCGCTGCGCCTCATGAAGCGCTTCGCCCAGCCGAGCTACGCCGGCCGCATTCGCCAGCCGATGCTGATGGTCGCGGCCGGCCGCGACCAGGTCGTCTCGACGCCGGCCATCGAGCAGTTCGGCATGAACCTGCTCGCCGGCCGGCATCTCATCCTGGCGGGCGCCAAGCACGAACTCCTGCAGGAGCAGGATCACTACCGCGGCCAGTTCTGGGCCGCCTTCGATGCCTTCGTGCCCGGCACACCGCGTTATTAAGGCGACGGCGCTCAGTCAGCCGCCGCCGGCTTCTCCTGCGATGCCTGCTTCACCGGCAACGGTTGCACCGGCGAGCCGGGTCCGATCTTCTGCAGGTTGCCGCTGATCACGTTGTCGCCTTCGGCGACGCCCTTGTCGATGGCGACGAGCGGACCGTCGGTGGGCCCAAGCGAGACGAGACGCATCTCCGCCTTGCCGTCCTTGCCAACGACATAGACGAACTTACCGAGCTGGCTCGAGCCGAGGGCAATCTGCGGCACCACCAGCGCGTCGGGCTTCTCGCTCACGGCCAGGCGGACGCGGACGTATTGGCCCGGCAGCAGTGTGCCCTTGGCGTTGGCGACAGTCGCCCGCGCGACGATGGTACCGGTCGACCGATCGATGTTGTTATCGATGAAGGTCACCGTGCCGGTGTAACGCGCCTTGTCGTCGCCCGGCACGAACACTTCGGCCTGGATCGGGCCGCGAGCCCGCGCCTTTTCGATCGTCGCAAGATCGGTCTCGCTCGGATTGAACGTCACGTAGATCGGGTCGAGCTGCACCAGCGTGTTGACGGTCGAATTGGCGGCCGTCACCAGCGCGCCGACGGACGCCTGGTTGCGGCCGAGGCGGCCGGAGAACGGCGCGGTGATCTTGGTGTAGCCGAGATTGATCTCGGCGGTCCGCACCGCCGCCTGGTCGATCGCCAAAGTCGCTTCGGCCTGGCGCAGCGCCGAGGTGCGCTGCTCGTAGGTGTTCTTGTCGAGATAGCCGCTGCTGGCGAGGCTGGAGCCGCGGTCGACATTGCCGCGCGCGTAATCGAGCGCGGCGGTGTCGCGCTGCAGCTGGGCTTTGGCCGAGTCGAGCGCCGCCTGGAAGTCGCGCGGATCGATCGTATAGATCAGATCGCCTTCCTTCACGTCCGACCCGTCCGGCACGTGCTGCTGTTGCACGTAGCCGGCGATCTTCGCCTGCAGCGCGATGTTGCGGATCGCCTCGGTGCGCGCCGAATACTCGAGATAGATCGGGATCGTCTTTTTCACGATCTTCGTCACCGGCACCGGCATCGCCATCATCGCCGGATTCGGCGTCGCGGCGCCCGCGCTTTCACTGAACAGCGGCCGGATGGCGAGGACGGCCCCGACAAGGACAACCGCGCCAACGGCAACGCCGGCATAGAGTTTCCATTTGTTCATGAGATCCAACTCCTAATTCCTATTCGGCCGGCTCTGCATGGCCGTGGACATGGTGACCGCCCGATGCGTGCGCCCGGTCGGCCCGGCGCTCGCGCATCCGCTCGATGATCACGTAGAACACCGGGACGAAAGCGAGCGTGAGAACGGTGGCGGCGAGCATGCCGCCGAACACTGTGGTGCCGATCGACTGACGGCTGGCGGCGCCAGCGCCGCTCGCGATCATCAACGGCACGACGCCGAGGATGAAGGCGAAGGCCGTCATGAGGATCGGACGCAGTCGCAGACGCGCGGCCTCCATGGCGGCATCGACGATGTCGAGGCCTTCCTCGCGCCGGCGCTTGGCGAACTCGACGATCAGAATCGCGTTTTTGGCGGCGAGGCCGACCAACATCACGAAGCCGATCTGCGAGTAGACGTCGGTCTGCATGCCACGCATCCACAGGGCAAACAGCGCGCCGAACAAAGCGAGCGGCACGGCGAGCAGCACCATGAACGGCATCGACCAGCTTTCATACTGAGCCGCCAGGATGAGGAACACGAACACGACGGCGAGCGAGAACACCACCGTGGCGATCGAGCCCGCTTTGAGTTCCTGGTAAGTGATACCGGTCCACTCGTAACCGAAGTCCTTCGGCAAGGCGGTCGCCGCCGCGCGCTGCATCGCCTCGACCGCCTGGCCCGAACTGTAGCCGGGCGCCGGTCCGCCATTGATGAGCGCCGACGGATAGTTGTTGTAATGCGGCACGGTCTCCGGCCCGACGATCGGCTTGAGCTCGCCGAGCGTATTCAGCGGTACCATGCCGCCGGTGTTGTTTCGCACATAGAGGCGCGAGAGGTCGGTCGAAGACGCGCGCGATTCTTCGTTGGCCTGCAAGGTCACGCGGAAGGTGCGGCCGAACAGGTTGAAGTCGTTCACGTAGAGCGAGCCGAGATAAATCTGCAGGGTGTTGAACACGTCCGGCAGGTTCAGGCCGAGCAGCTTCGCCTTGTTGCGATCGAGGTCGTATTGGTATTGCGGCGTCGACGTGCTGAACGACGTGAACAGCTGATGCGCGTTCAATTCCGGCTGCTTGCGCGCCTCCGCGATCAATGCCTGTGCGGCGTCGTTGAGAGCGACGCTGCCGCGTCCGGCCAGATCTTCGAGTTGGAATTCGAAGCCGCCCGTGGCGCCGAGACCGGGAATAGAAGGCGGATCGAAGCTCAGCACGATGGCTTCCGGAATGCCGAGCAATTTCGGCCGCACCTGGTTGACCAGGTTGGTCGCGCTCTGCTCCGGCGGTCGCTCGCTCCAAGGCTTCAGGATGGCGAACTCCACCGCCGAATTCGACTGCTGGGCATTGGTGAGGAAGTTAAGGCCGCTGATCGAACCGACAATGTCGACGCCCGGGGTTGCCTGCAGGATGTCGCGCACCTTGGCGGCGACGGCGTCGGTACGTTCCAGCGCCGCGCCGTCAGGCAATTGGATCACGACGAAAAAGTAGCCTTGGTCTTCCACCGGCAGGAAGGTCGATGGAATGCGCAAGGACACCAGGTAGGTGACGCCGAGCGTCGCCACAAACAACGCCATCATGGCCCAGCGGAAGCGAACCAAGGTGCGCACGCTGTTGGCGTAGACGTGCGACATCCAGCCGAAACCGTCATTGAACCAGCGGAAGGGCGCGAAGGTCGTCTCGCCGCGATGGCGCAGGAACACGGCGCTGAGCGCCGGCGACAATGTCAGCGAGTTGAAGGCGGAGATGCCCACCGAAATCGCGACGGTGAGCGCGAACTGGTTGTACATGCGGCCGGTGACGCCGGGGATGAAGGCGACCGGGATGAACACGGCCATCAGCACCGCGGTGGTGGCGACGATCGGGCCGGTCACCTCCTTCATGGCGACTCGTGTCGCTTCGAGTGGCGGTAACCCGGCCTCGAGTTGTCGCTCGACGTTCTCCACCACGACGATGGCGTCGTCGACCACGAGGCCGATCGCCAGCACCATGCCGAGAAGGCTGAGCATGTTGAGCGAGAAGCCCAGGAGATACATCACCGCCATGGTCGCGACGAGCGAGACGGGGATGGCGATGATCGGAATGATCGTCGTGCGCCAGCTTTGCAGGAAGACGAAGACCACGAAGACGACCAGCACCAGCGCTTCGAGAAGCGTGACGACGACGTCGTGCATCGACTCGGAAACGAAGCGCGTCGTGTCGTAGTGCATCGCGTATTCGATGCCCTTCGGGAAGCGCTGCGATAGCTCCTCCATTTTGGCCTTCACGTGGGCCTGAAGGTCGAGGGCATTCGACCCGGGTCGCTGGAACAGCGCAACGACGACGGTCGGATCTTTGCCGAAGTAGGCGGACGACGAATATTGCAACGCGCCGAGCTCGATGCGCGCGACGTCGCGCAGGCGCACGACGGAGCCCGCCTGCGAATCGGAGCGCACGACAATGTCGCCGAACTGCTCAGGCGAGCTCAGACGGCCCGTCGTGTTCACCTGCATTTCGAAGGCGGTGCCCGGAGGGGCGGGCGACTGGCCGATCTTGCCGGCCGCGACCTGCACGTTCTGTTCCTGGATCGCCTGCTGCACGTCGACGGCGGTGATGCCGAGATTGGCGAGCTTGTCCGGGTTGAGCCAGATGCGCATCGAGTAGCGCCGCTCGCCGAAGATCTGGACGTCGCCGACGCCGTCGAGCCGCTTCAACGGATCGACGATCTGCAGATAGGCATAATTGCTGAGCGTGACCGGATCGACCGAGCCGTCCGGCGACGTCAAGTTGACGATGAGGACGAAGTTCGGGTTCTGCTTCTTGATGGTGATGCCGGCCTGGTTGACGATCGGCGGCAGTGCGGCCGAGGCTTGCGCCACGCGGTTCTGCACGTCCACCGCGGCGATGCTCAGCGGATAGCCGACGTCGAAGGTCACCGTGATGGTGGACGAGCCGTCGTTCGACGACGACGAGGACATATACGTCATGCCCTGCACGCCGTTGATCTGCTGCTCGAGCGGCGTCGTCACGGTGTCGGCGACGACCTGGGCGCTCGCGCCGGGGTAAACGGCGCTAACCACGACCTGCGGCGGCGTAATGTCCGGGAACTGCGAAACGGGCAGCAGGAAATAGCAGATGGAACCCGCCAGAACCATGATGACGGCGATGGCCGACGAGAAGATGGGGCGGTGCGTAAAAAAGCTGACCATGGGGTCACGTCCTAGGGGCGCGCTTAAGCCCGCCCGCGGTATCTCGGGATGGCTATGAAAAATCAGGGTTTTTTGGTCTGACTCGGCCCAATCGAGCTTGACGGAGTCATGACAGGGTGTTACTTGTCAGTAACATCCTATATGTTACAAGCCGGTAACATCCGGTCAAGTGGTGCACCGCAAAAATTGTCGGGGGAGGCAGAGGACGAGGCAAAATGGCCACAGTCGATGCGGGTCCTGCGCGGCCCCGGGAACGGATCATCAAGACGGCGCGCGATCTCTTTCGCCGCCACGGCATTCGCGGCATCGGCGTTGACGCCATCGCCGAGCAGGCCGGCACCAATAAGATGACCCTCTATCGTCACTTCGGCTCGAAGGACGAGTTGATTATCGCCTGCCTGCGTGACTTTGCGAACGACGTCGAGGGACTCTGGCAGAGCCTCGAGATGTCCCATCCCGGCGATCCCATGGCACAGATCTATGCCTGGATCCGCATGGCCGCCGAATGCACCATCGGCGATCTGCGCGGCTGCGACATGGCCAATGTCGCGATCGAGCTGGCGGAAGACGATCATCCCGCCCGGCACGTGATCGAAGAATTCAAAACGACGCACCGTAACCGGTTGGCGGACCTGTGCCGGTCCGCCGGCATCGCGAAAGCCGACCAGCTCACCGACACCTTGTGCCTGCTGATGGAGGGCGCGCGCGTCAGCATGCAGAGCGTCGGGCCCGAAGGGCCTGGTGGCCGCTTCATCTCGATCGCCGAAGCGGTGATCGCCGCCTTCGCGCACGAAGCGCAGGCGCAGCGCGACGGCGTCCTGCAAGACGAAAGCGAGAAGGCACGGAGCACGTCGCGCGCTTTCACGCGCGAGCCGGTGCACGCTTGAACTCTCACAGCCGTTGGAATTTCGGCGCTTGAGCGCCATGCGCCGCCGCGCGCACCGATGCGACGGTGCGAGCCGGTGCTGATTGATCAGCTCGACGAGTTCGCCTGAGCATAAGCCGTGGCCGGCGTGACATGCGGCACGACGATCAATTGATCGACCTCGCCGCTGCTATACGCCGCCAGGAACTTGTCGTAGTCCTTGAATGACACGCAGCCGTTCGACTGGCCGTTGGGGCCGAGCATGTAGCTGTGCGCCAGCATGCCGTCGCGGCCGTACATCTTGGCGTCGCCGACGGGCGTCAGCCGCAGTGCCTTGACGCCGTGAAACAGCTTCTCGCGCAGCGTGATCTTGTAGGTCGCCGGCGGGGTGACGCCGCGATCCTTGCGATGGAACGAGCTCGGGTCGTCCAGCCATTCGCCGAGACCCGAATGCGCTTCGAGCGTCTCGCCGCTCGGCATGTACACGGCGCGCGCGCTGATGTCGTAGATCGCGGTGCGCGGATTGGCGGCGAGCACGGGCGCGACGTGCTTCTTCTCTTCCGGCGTGAAGAGACGCTTGAACGCGCCGAACAAGCCGTCCGACGACGGTTTCGTCTCGGCTGTCGCTTCCGGCGCGGTCGCGATGATCGAGGGCGGCGCGTTCTTCGGCGTGACCGGCACCGTGGCGATGTTCAACGGATGTGCGCGCGGCAAGGGCACGTCGTCGGCTTCCGCTGTAGTGGTGGCGGGCGGCGGGTTTGCCGCGGTGACCATCGGTGCCTGCATCGGCAGGATGGCGACGCGATTATTCGGTGCGGCCGACGGCGCCATCATCATGATCCCAAGGCCGCCCGCCGGACTCCAGGCGGACGACTCGGAAAAGCGCAGCGTCGGATCGGCCAGCAGGCCGTCGAGCTTGTCGACCTGATCATGCGTCTTGGCGATGATCGTGGTGGCGAAGGGCACGGACGGCGTTTGCTGCGTATCGGCCAGTGGCTGAGCGGCGGCGCTCGTCGCGTGCTTGGGCCTCGAAGCGCCATCGATCCAGGTCATGGCGCCCGCGATCACGGCCGCGGACACAGTCGCGATCGCGATGGTTCGTACGTTGGCGCGCGTCGCCGTAACCGGAGCACGCAGGATCCACGCGCCCGAAAGTATGCGATCACGCAAACCCGGTATTACGAACGTGTCGGACATTGCTGGCGGCTGACGTCCCCGTTGAGCGCACCCCGATTCCAACTCACGTGGCGCAAGAGTCAAGAAGTCCGGTAACCGTGGAAGAATTATGGTGGGGATGGTTATTGCCTCACCAAAATCCGGAAAATTGTACCACGGCGGGAACTTAGCGCGATTCGGGCGGGTCAGGCCTGCAGGATTTCCAGCGCCGCGGCGTGAACCCGCTTGTCCCCGGCGGCGATAATGCGGCCGCCGCCTTGCGCCGGGCCGTTTTCCCAGGTGGTGACGATGCCGCCGGCCCCGGCGATGATGGGGATGAGCGGCACGATGTCGTGCGGATTGATCTCGGTCTCGATGACCAGGTCGATGTGCCCGGCCGCCAGCATGCAATAGGCGTAGCAATCGCCGCCGTAGCGCGACAGCTTCACGGCGTTCTCGACACGCTGGAAAATGGCGCGGTCGGCCGGCTGCATCAGCAAAGGCGAGGTGGTGAACAGCACGGCGTCCTTGAGGGAGGCGCAAGGGCGCACGTGCAGCGCGCGGTCGCCCGCTGGCCCACGGTAGCCGGCTGCGCCGCCGTCGCCGCTGAAGCGCTCCCGCACAAACGGTTGATGCATCATGCCGAATACCGGCTCGCCGAAGCGCATCAGGCCGATGAGCGTGCCCCAGGCGACCATGCCGGAGATGAAGGACTTGGTGCCGTCGATCGGATCGAGCACCCAGACATATTCGGCGTCGGCGTGCTCGCTGCCGTATTCCTCGCCCAGGATGCCGTGCGCCGGGAAATTCTTGCGAATGAGGGTGCGCATGGCGTCCTCGGCCGCCCGGTCCGCCGCGGTGACGGGGTCGAAACCGCCGGTCTTCTTATTGTCGACGGTGAGGGAGGTTCGGAAGAACGGGAGGATGGTGTCGCCCGAGGCGCTGGCGAGCCGGTCTACGAAGCTTGTGAAATCGACTGCCGTCATGCCGCTCGCCTTGTGAAGCCCCGAAGTAGCCAAGACTTGAGGGGCTAGCAATCAGAGGTTTTTGCAGAGCAGATTCGGCCCGATTGGCGCAAGATGCGCTCAATTTGGCCGAAGCGCGAGCAATATTCTGACTTTTGTGGCAGTTCGGCCACGAATTCGGGAAGAAATACGATTTCAGGGTTCGAAAAGTAGGCTTTACCTATGCGTTTTTTGCATGAGATTTCACGTCTTCGGTCTTGCTTTTTGTGCGTCGCGGTGTAACTTATTGCAATGCGGTAGCGATACCGCTGCCCTCCTTGGGCGTTTCCTCCCTAGACTTGGGCCGCTTGCAACCGCGAGCGGCCCTTTTTTTTGTGCCGAGGCGATCGTTATTCGGCCGCCGCGCGATAGGGGCGCAGCTCTTCATACGGGAGGTCGGCCAGCCGCAGCGCCAGCGTTTCCATGTCGGCCGCCACCTTCGCGAAGCCGGCCGTGCGCTCGTAGCGGCGCTCGTCCATATAGAGCGCGCGATTGAGCTCGAGCTGGATGGTGTGTAGGCCAGCGGCCGGGTTGCCGTAGTGCTCGGTGATGAAGCCGCCGGCATAAGGCTTGTTGCGGCTCACCGAATAGCCGAGGTCGCGCAAGGTGTCCTCGACGGTCTCCGACACCGCGCCGACGCAACTGGTGCCATAGCGATCGCCGAGCACGAATTCCGGGCGCGGGCGCTCGTCGCGGTTGCCGGCGGTCGACGGCATCGAATGACAATCGACCAGCACGGCGGCGCCGAAATCCCGGTGCAGCCGCATGAAAAGGCGCCGCAGCGTGCGGTGATAGGGCTTGTACAGCGCCTCGATGCGGGCGAGCGCGTCGTCCACCGGAATGCGGTGATCGTAGATTTCCTGGGCGTCGCCGACCACGCGCGCCACGGTGCCGAGACCGCCGGCCACGCGCATCGAGCGGGTGTTGGCGAAGGAGGGCAGCCGGCCGTCGAACATGCGCGGGTCGAGTTCGTAAGGCTCGCGATTCACGTCGACGAAGCAGCGCGGAAAATGCGCCCGCATCAGCGGAAAACCGTGGCCGACGACGCCGGAGATCAGTTCGTCGACGAAGCTGTCCTCGGAGCGCCGCAGGGTGGCGATGTCGAGCCGCGATTCCGCGAGAAAATCGCGTGGATAGGTCGAGCCGCTATGCGGCGAATTGAACAGGATCGGCGCCCGGCAGGCGGGTGGCTCGATGACCTCGAACGGCGGGTCAAGCTCGTCGCGGAATTCGCTCATGGCAGAGTGACGGCCATCAGGACGCTGGTTACTCTCGCGGGGCGGTCGGGCACTATGTCTTATACCGTCTATTGTCTATGCGCCGGAGTACAATTCCAAGCCGGGCCTTCGGTTCACCCGATATTTACCCGGGATAACGCTTATGGACCGGGTGCGGCCGGCTGGTGGGACAGTCGGAGCCGGGGGCAAAAAGTTCAGGGCTGGGGCGAAAGAAGTAATGTCCAAAATCCTGCTGGCTGAAGACGATACCGATATGCGCCGCTTCCTGGTCAAGGCGTTGCAGAACGCCGGATTCGAAGTGACCTCCTACGATAACGGCCTGTCGGCCTACCAGCGGCTGCGCGAGGAACCGTTCGAACTGCTGCTCACGGACATCGTGATGCCGGAAATGGACGGAATTGAGCTCGCCCGCCGGGCCTCGGAACTCGACCCGGACATCAAGATCATGTTCATCACCGGCTTCGCTGCGGTGGCGCTGAACGCCGATTCCAATGCGCCGAAGCAGGCCAAGGTGCTGTCCAAGCCGGTGCACCTGCGCGAACTGGTCAGCGAAGTGCAGAAGATGCTGGCCGCCTGACGGCCGAATGTCCTTAACCGGACGGCGCTTGCCACGGGGCCGGCAAGCCGATAAATGGTCCCCATTCGGGCGCGTAGCTCAGCGGAAGAGCACTACCTTGACATGGTAGGGGTCACAGGTTCGATCCCTGTCGCGCCCACCATCTAAAATCTGAAACATTTGAAGATTTTGGATGCCCCTCGGCCCTGAGGGCGACACGGCACCGCAAGCAGACCGGATGCATCCGGCTCCATGTCGAGCCGAAGCTCCCATCCGTGTGGCGTGATTGGCGTCCCGGTGTGTGCCGGCACGATCAAGAGCAGCCGTAAGCCTCGCTGGTCATGCCGGCGCATGATCTAGACTACTTCTGCCCGGCCCAGACCATGTCGAGAAAGGCGAACATGCGCCGCTTTGTATCGGCGGTGACGTCGCCGTCGAACCGGTAGGTGATGCGATTCCCGCGGAAGTCGACTTTCGAATAGCCGTCGAGGTGTGCGCAATCCCAGCAATGCGTGGCGTGGGGAAATACGTACCACTCCACGGGCGCGCCGGACCACTCGGCCGCCTGTAGTTTCGAGACGCATTGGCTCGCCGGGGCTTCCAAATCCTCGCCGCCAAGCAGAATGAGCCCCGGTCTATTGATATCGCGTAAGACGATCTCGTAGGGCGAGCCATGCGGCGTCACAAACGTGAAGCAGGCAGGATAGATCGACACAAAGGCGGCGAAGCCCGAGCCAGTCTTAAAGGCCGTTTGATAGAGTTTGCTCGCGGCGATGAGATCCGCCATGGCACCCCAAGAGAATCCGACGGCGGCGATCCGCTTTTTGTCGACATAGTCGATCGTGCGTAGATGCTGCGTCGCCTGTAATACGTCGAGCGCGCCGCGAACGTGATAGACGGCCCCCTTCGGCTCAAAACAAGTGCTATCGACGCCGCGTGCGCCCTGTGAATCGATCAATAAAACTATGTAACCGTGGTCGAGCATCTCTTTGGCCCAGCGACCTATCGAAAGATTAGGCGAGCCGCCGTTCACGCCAAGTCCGCTGCAATGCGGTGCCAGCACGATCGCAGGGAATGGACCGGGGCCCGCTGGCTTGTACAGACCCATTCGCGGGCTGGTGACCGACAGCGCTGTTGGTTCGGTAGGAAAGGTCAGGTCGTCCGCTTGGGCAGCGGCAGCCAATATTCTCGCCGAGAGCCAGTCGACGCGATCCTGACCGGCCGCCGGATAAGCCAGCAGTAAGAGTAAGAGCAAAAGCCGCGGAGACATCGGAGACATCGAGCCTTGTCCGATTACAGTCAGCCGGACCGCGTGCGCAATGTGTCAGCAGCCTCAATCTATGCCGAGGCTTGAAAGTTTTCGTTGGCGGTACCGCTAGACTACCGTTGCTGTCAGCTTGCCTGATCCGAACATCGCTTGCCTTTGACAAATATCATGTGCGGGCGTCTGCCAAAGCTTGGCGGAGGTTTGCGTGGCGCGACCTATCCGTAAGGCTGCGTAGCGGGCGTAAGGTGGCCAACTCGGCAAAGGTGTGCGCCAGGGAATATGCGCCCGCAAACGACGAGGCCGCTGACCAAAGCGCCTGCAGCATCGATTACAGCCAATTGTACCGCCGAAAACGAGAAGCACCAGACCGGTGAAGCCGATTGAGTACGTGAAGGCTTCCGGGATTCTCGTCAGAACAATCGCCAGAAAAAAGAAACGCCGCCCGAAGGCGGCGTCCATCAGATCGAAGCGTGGCACCGGCCGGTACTACTGCCGTGCGATACCGGCTGTTTTGATCAGCTGTCCCCAGCGCACGATATCGCTCTTGAGCGTGTGTTCGAGTTCACCGGGGCTCGATACGGAAGGCACCAAGGCGAGCGCGGCAAGTCTCTCCTTCACGTCCGGGGCAGCGGCATAAGCATTCAGCTCGGCGCCGAGCGCGCGGACAATGTTCGGCGGCGTGTCGGCCGGCGCGAACAGTCCGTACCACAGGTCGACGTCGAACTTGGGATCGTGAATTTGCGCCGCGATCGTTGGCACGTTCGCCAATTGCGGCGCCGACACCGGGCTCGATATGCCCAACGCGCGGATGCGGCCGTCGCCAAGATTGGGCAACGCCGACTGGACCGGCACGAAGGCCATGCTGTTTTCGCCGCGAATGGTGCCGAGCAAGGCATCGGCGGCGCCTTTGTAAGGGATATGCACCACGTTGATCCCGGTTGCCGACTTGAGCAGTTCCATTGCGAGGTGTTGCGGCGTTCCCGTTCCGGGAGAGCCGTAATTGAGGGTGCCCGGCGCGCTCTTCGCGAGCGCGATCAGTTCGGCGGTGCTTGTGGCCTTTACGTCGCGATTGACGACGAGCACCAGCGCTCCGCGCAGCAGCATGCCGACCGGCGTCAAATTCGTGAGCGGGTCATACGACAGATCGTAGAGGCTTGGGCTCATCGCCAGCGTATTGGCGACCAGCAGCAGCGTGTAGCCATCCGGCTTCGCCTTGGCGACAAAAGCCGAGCCGAGATTGCCGGCGGCGCCGACGCGGTTTTCAACGATCACCGGCTGCTTGAGACGTTGCTGCATCTTGTCGGCGAGCAGACGCGCCGCGATGTCGATGCCGGTACCGGCGCTATAGGGAACGACAAGAGTGATGGTGCGCGACGGATAAGTCTCCGCCCGCGCGACATGAATTGATAAGAGAGTCGCGAACGACAGGGCGAATGCCGCAAGCGCGCCGCGCGCGCTCATGATGGTCGATTTCATACCGGGTGCACCTCGCTGCAAATAACGACGCGTCAAGATTGACGATGCCCCGGCGCCGGCTTTCTGCGCCGGGACATTTTATCGGATGCAAGAAGCGCGAAACCTAGACGGGGAACACGAGGGTTTCTCGGCTCGGCGTCGCTTCCTGCTCCGGTGCCCGGCGCCCTTGCAGTTTCTGTGCCGTGAATGCCGCCGCGATGCGGCGGCGAATGCGCACCATGTCGCGATCCGGCGACAGCAGCATTTCGTTGGCGCGCGATTCAACGAGATCGCCACCGACAGACGCCATCAGCCGATCTTCGGCCGAGGTCTTGAGTTGCCGCGGCTTCACGACCTTTTCGAAATGCTGCTTCAGATGTGTGCGTTCGCTCTCGGTCTCCGCGCGCCATGCGGCATAACGGAACATGCGCGTCTGCGTGTAGGAGATCGGCACCTGAAACAGCCGCGACACGTATGGCGCGGCATTGTCGACGGGACGCAACGCGTTGGTGATCAGCCCCGGCAGGTTGAACCGTTCGCCGCGCAACGGCGCGAGCTTGTGGCCGTGTTCGAGGTGATTGCCCTCGAGGTCGACGGAGATGCCGCGCAGACCGTGACCGTCGGTTTCCACGATGCGGACGCGCCGGTCGGCGAGCGGGATGGAAGCGCGCTTGGCGTTGCCGTCATTGCCTTTGAGCTGGGTGACGACATCGTTGTCGAGATACTGCATCACCGCGTCGTGCTGCTGCGATTCAACGTGCAGTGTGACCGCGTGATAGGCATCGCTGCCGTCCACGACGAGCAGCCAGTTGGCGTCCCAGACTTCGGTCGGCAGCCAGAAGTGCACGAACTTGTCGTCGGCGAAGAGTTCTTCCGGAAGGCTTTGTTCGATCGGCGGCGCCGGAAAGGCTTTCTCGTCGCCGAGATAGGCCCACACCATGCCGCCGACTTCCGCCGCCTTGTAGGCCCGCACGCACAGCTTCTGTTGGATGCCCGCATTGGGTTGCTGCTCCCAGGGGATCAGCGTGCAATCGCCGGAGCCGGCGAAGCGGAGGCCGTGATAGGCGCATTGCAATTCGTCGCCGAAGACGCGGCCGATCGAGAGCTTGACGTAGCGGTGCGGGCAGCGGTCGAACAGGACCTGCGGGGCGCCTTTGGAGTCGCGGAAGACGACGAGGTCCTCGCCGAGGCAGGTGAGGCCGACGGGCTGGCCTTGCGGCAGTTCGGCGCTGTGCATGATCGGGTACCAGTAGTTCCGGAGACCAAGCTCCAGGCCCGCGGGTACGTCGCGGACGAGTTCGGAAAGGCGCTGGTTCTGCGCGGCTTCGGCCATGGGATCCCCTGACGTCGTTCGTGTTGGCGCCGCGGCCGACGACGCCGCAGACGTTCTTTGGAATGACTCGAGGCTATGCGCGCGGGGCGGCGGAGCTCAAATCCGCGGGCCTCATAAGCTTCATGACCGAGGTTCATGTTCCCGGCGCCGGCCCTCCCACACCGCCCCGTTCCCCCGGAAAAGCTTCACGAATGCTCGACGCAGCCACCTGTTGGCCGGGTCGCGATGAAATCGCTCGTGCCAATAAATCTTAAGATCATACTTCGGCAGCGGTATCGGCGACGGCATGACGTTGAGCGGCAAGCGCTTCGCGAACGCATTGGCGAGGCCCGCCGGCATGATCGCGACGAGATCGGAGTCCGCGAGCAACATCGGAAGCACGACGAAGTCGGGGATGTTGAGCTGTACGAAACGCTGTCCCGCGTGCTTATGCAGGGCCTGTTCAATCACTGCATGCGCCATGCCGCTCGGATCGGCAATGGCATGCTCGGCATTCAAGAACGCCGCCAAAGACATGCCCGCTTGGAACAAAGGATGTTCCGCACGCGCAACGCAGACGTACTGCGCTCTATAGAGCAGGCTTTGATGAAAGCCCGAGGTGAGATTGGTGAAGAAGCCAATCGCAAGATCCACCTCGCCCGCAGCAAGCGCGTGGCGCGCACGCTCAGTGGGGACCTGATGAACCTTCAGTGAAGCGCGCGGAGCCTCGCGGCTCAGTAGCGATATGAGCTGCGGCAGAAAGGCCAACTGTCCGACGTCGTTCAGGTAGATATTGAAGCGACGCGTCGCCGTGACAGGGTCGAAACCATGCTCTGTTGCAAGGCCTTCCGTTAGGCTCTCCAGCCCTTTCTGCGCCGCTTTGCTCAGTCGTGCGCCGAAGGGTGTCGGCGTTACACCGCCGCCGCTGCGCACGAAGAGCGAGTCTCCGACCTGCTTGCGCAGCTTAGCGAGGGCATGGCTCGCTGCCGATTGAGTGATGCCGATCCTTGCCGCTGCAGCGGACAGATTGTTCGTCTCCGCCAGCGAAGCAAGCAGCCGCCACTGTGTCATATCGATGCCGTCGAGCAACATGGGGCGACGCTATACCGCAATATCCGGGTTGAGAA
Organism: Pseudolabrys taiwanensis; assembly: GCF_003367395.1. Lineage (NCBI taxonomy): Bacteria > Pseudomonadati > Pseudomonadota > Alphaproteobacteria > Hyphomicrobiales > Xanthobacteraceae > Pseudolabrys > Pseudolabrys taiwanensis. Next base: position 4,850,853 of record NZ_CP031417.1, read on the forward strand.
GCAATCGGAGGATGCGACCGAGTGTTGAAGTGCCTCGGCGAGGACGATGAACCTCGCGGCTCTCATCCGTGCATAAGATCATGTTGTAGCCCTTGCTCGCGGGCGCCGGTTGCTGGTGCCGGCATGTGAATGCCGACCTGTGCGTCGCACCATCATTGACGAAATCTTTTGCAGCGCATGCCCAATTTTGACCCTAGACAGCCCGGCGCCTCGTAAGATTAGATAGCAATCAATGTAAATGCCGATGAACGGTTACGAATAAAACTAACATCAGCAAATTTGGCGCTCCAAAAGGCGCGCCGGCTAGGGGAGCTGCATGATTATCGAGACTTGGTGTCGGCTGCGGGCCGGCATGACGGCGTTCGCGTTGCTGGCCACCATGGTCGCTGGCTCAACTTCCGAGCTGCGCGCCGACGAGGTTCGGCTGAAGCTGCACACTTACGTGCCGTTGAGCGTGCCGCCCATGCAGCATCTGCTCAAGCCCTGGGCCGATCATTTGTCGCAAGCCTCCGGCGGCAAGCTGAAGATCGATATATATCCCCTGATGCAGCTTGGTGGCCGGCAGCCGCAACTTGTCGATCAGGTCAAGGACGGCGTCGTCGATATGGTGTGGACGCTGCTCGGCGCGACGCCGGGTCGGTTCCCCCGCACCGAGGTGTTCGAGCTGCCGTTCACGCATCGCAGTACGCTGGCGACCAACCTGGCGTTGCGCGACATGTTGCCGAAAGAGCTCGCCGACGACTTCAAGGACTATAAAATTCTGCTGCTTCACGTTCACGCGGGCAACGCGATCCACATGAAGGACGCCGCCGTGGAGCGATTCGACCAGTTCAAGCTGAAAAAAATACGTTCGCCCGGTCAGATCTCGACCGAGATGCTTGAGGCGATTGGCGCCACGCCCATCGCGACAACATTGACGGACGTGTCGTCCATGATGTCGCGTGGCGTGATAGACGGTGCGTTGCTGCCGTTCGACGTCCTGCCGTCGATCAAGCTCAACAGTCTTGTCCGCTATCACGTCCTGATGGCCGGCGATCAGCGGCCAACGACCGCGGTCTTCATGCTGGCGATGAACAAGAAGAGTTACGAGTCGCTGTCGCCGGATCTGCAGAAACTGATCGATGATAGTACCGGCATCGAAATGTCGAAGAAGGCGGCCGAGGTGATGGATCGCTTCGACCAACTCGGAATGAAGGCCTCGAAGGACGGAGGTGCGACCTTCATCACGTTGTCGGCGGAAGAGACTGCGAAGGTTCGCCAAGCGTCGGAAAGCGTGGTTGCAGCCTGGGCCAAGAAGCTGGACGCCGCTGGCGGCAATGCTCAACAGGTGCTTTCACGGGCACAAGAGTTGGGTGCGAAGTATTCGCCGAAGGCTGGACAATGAGCGGAGAGTGGCTGTCCCCGCCGGCCACCACGCTGCAGGGAACGGGCCGTGTGCTCAATGCGCTCTGCCTGTACTTTGCCTTGGCCGGTGGCGTTGTGCTTGTCGGCATGATCCTGATGGACGTCGCCAGCATCGTCGGACGCGTGCTGGTGGCGCGCACCGTGCCTGGGGACTTCGAGCTTATCGAGATCGGTACGGCGGTCACCGCGCTGCTTTTTCTCCCCTACTGCCAGATCAAGCGGCAGAACGTTGCGGTGGATCTTCTGGTTAAGGATCATCACACGCGATTGATGCCGCTCTGCAGCGCCATCGGCAATGTCCTGCTCGGGGCATTCGCCGCCGTGGCGGCGTGGCGTTCGGTCGATGGCGGTCTCGATTTGTGGCACGGCGGCGATATCACGAGCACGCTGAAGCTTCCCCTGTGGCCCGTGTTCAGCGTGGTGGTTCTCGTCTTCGTCCTTCTGGCGATCGTGTGCGCCTACAACGCAGTCTGCGACATCGCAGCGCTGCGCCGCCGTGACCCCGTTTCAATCTAAGTGATTCATATGACGCCCGTTGAGACCGGCCTGATCGGCATCGCCATTCTGCTCGTCATGCTCTTCCTGCGCATCCCGATCGGGGTGGCGATGATATCGGTCGGTCTTGGCGGATACGCCGCCCTCAACGGCGTCGGCAATACACTCAACTATATCAAGACCGCTACCTATTGGCGCTTTTCGACCTATGACCTCTCTGTCATCCCGATGTTTCTCCTGATGGGGGAGTTCGCGGCTGGCGCCGGCTTGAGCCGAAGCTTGTTCAGAGCCGCCGCCGCAATGGTCGGGCACCGCAAGGGCGGCATTGCGATTTCGGTGATCGCGGCATGTGCTGCCTTCGGCGCGATCTGCGGCTCGTCGCTCGCCACGGCGGCGACAATGACTCGCGTCTCCCTGCCCGAGTTCTCGCGATATAAATACAGCCCCGCTTTGGCCACCGGTTCTCTTGCGGCCGGCGGAACACTCGGCATCCTCATTCCGCCGTCGATCGCACTGGTGATCTACGCGATCATCGTCGAGGGCAACATTGTTTCGATGTTTGCCGCTGCCTTGATCCCAGGGCTATTGGCGGCTTGCGGTTATGTCGTCGCCACACGGGTCTATGTCTGGCTCAATCCGGAAGCCGGTCCGGCCGGTGAGCGCATCGGCGGGCGGGAGCGGGTGCTAGCTCTCATAGAAACGTGGCCGATCGCCTTGATCTTCTTTCTGGTTATCGGCGGCATCTATCTTGGCTGGTTCACGCCGACCGAAGCTGCGGCCATCGGCGCGTTCGGTACGGGTGCCGTCGCGGTATGGCGTGGCGGCATGCGTTGGGAAGGATTCATCGAAGCTGTTCTGCGCACGGCGTCGGCGACGGCCATGATCTTCCTCATCGTTCTCGGTGCGGAGTTCTTAAACTCCTTCTTCGCCCTGACACGGATATCGATGGAAGCGGCGGACTGGATCACCACAAGCTCGCTCTCTCCCTTCATGGTCGTTGCCGTGATCATGGTTATCTACCTGATCCTCGGCTGCGTCATGGATAGCCTGTCCATGATCTTGCTCACCTTGCCGATCTTCTGGCCGATATTGTCGACGATGGACTTCGGTATGGACCCGGAGCACATGAAGATGTGGTTCGGCGTGCTGGTGCTTGTGGTGGTCGAGTTCGGATTGATCACGCCGCCGGTCGGCTTGAACATAGCGATTATCGGCTCGATGGCTCCCCACATCGCCACGCGCGATATCTATCGCGGCGTCGTGCCGTTCATCGTGTCCGATATCGTTCGGATCGCATTGCTGTTCTTCTTCCCGATCATCTCGCTCGCGCTGCCGCTTCTGCTCGGCGCGCGCTAACGCCCGCAGTGCTTTGACAGAGGCTTGTCGGGCGGATAAATAGATAGCAATCAATGTAAATGAACTAGGAGCCGACCATGTACCTCAGAAATCACTGGTACGTCGCCGCGCGGACGGAAGAGGTGGGCCGCGGCCTCCTGCGCCGGCTTATTCTGAATGAGCCGGTCTTGCTCTATCGCACAAAGGCGGGCGAGGCCGTCGCGATGGAGGATCGCTGCTGTCACCGGAGCGTGCCGCTGTCGATCGGCAAACTGGTCGATGACAACGTGCAGTGCGGCTATCACGGGCTTGTTTTCGATCGCGACGGACGTTGCGTGTTCATGCCGGGTCAAGACAAGATTCCGGCCGCGGCGAAAGTGAAGGCGTATCCGCTGATTGAACGGTGGGGCATGATTTGGCTCTGGATGGGCGAGGGTAAAGGTGATCCCGCGCTCATGCCGGACTTCGGCATTGTCGATCGGCCGGGTTGGGCTGCGCTCGGGGACCGGGTGCACCTGAAGGCAAACTACCTGCTCGGCATCGATAACATTCTCGACCTGAGTCACCTGTCCTACGTGCACGAACGGACCATTGGCACCGTCGACGTCGCGCGCACGGCGGTGCGGACGACGCGTGAAGGCGACATGGTGAAGGTGACGCGGTGGATGATGGACGTTCCGCCGCCGCCGATGTTCGCCAAGTTCGGGCTGACCGGCAACATCGATCGTTGGCAAATCGTGACGGCCGCGCCGCCTTGCTATCTGTGGCTCGAAGTCGGTGGCGCCAAAACCGGCACCGGCGCCGCCGAGGGCAATCGCAGCGAGGGCATCGAGCGCTGGAACTTGAACTGCATCACGCCGGAAACGGACAAGTCTGCCCACATGTTCTGGACCGAAGTACGCAATTTTCAGGTCGACGATGCCGCCGCCGGCGAGATGCTGAAGAGCCAGATGGTGCTGACTCTGCAAGAGGACGCCGACGTGCTGGAAGTGCAACAGCGCACGATGGACGAAATGCCGGACGCGCCGACGATTGACATTACGTTCGACGCCGGCTCGATCCAGTTCCGCCGTGCGGTTAAGCGGCTGCTCGAGGAGCAGGCCAACAGCGCCAGAGAGAAGGCGTTGGCGTGAACGTCCCCAGCGGCGGTGCTTTGGAGCTTGGCAAATAATGGTTGCTATGAGCTTGGAACAGTCGACGTCCACTCTCGGCCATGCGGCCCAATCTGGGCTCATCGAGGTCGTCGTCGTGCGTCGTGCGGTGGTCGCGGATGGCGTCGTGCTGCTCGATCTGCATCGTAGGGACAGCGGACATTTGCCGGTTTTCGCGGCAGGGGCTCATATCGATCTTCACCTCACTGGCGGCCTTGTACGTCAGTATTCGCTTTGCGGCGATCCGGCGGACCCCGCGTGCTATCGGCTGGCCATAAAGTTGGAGGCGTCCTCGCGGGGTGGCTCCGCGGCGGTCTGGGCCGTCGCGGAGGGTGAGCGGCTTTTTATCGGTGCGCCGCGCAACAACTTCAGATTGGCCGAGGGGGCGGGGCCGTTCGTTCTTGTCGCCGGCGGCATCGGGGTCACGCCCCTTCTGGCCATGGCGCACGAGTTGGAGCGTCGGAAGGCCGATTATCACTTGCACTATTGCGTCCGGAATGCCGATGGGGCCAAGGGGCTGGCAGCGCTCGGCGCGGCCCCGTTGATGGGACGCATTTCAGTGCATGCTGACGATGACCCGAAGACACGACTCGATCTTGCTTCGGTGCTGCAGCCGCGCGGCCATGAAGCGCGTCTTTATCTGTGCGGTCCGGCCGCCTTCATGGATCTCGTCGTCGGTCGTGCCCTGGCTGCGGGCTGGCCTTCCGACAACATCCACCTGGAACGCTTTGCAGCGACAGTCGATCAGGCGGGCGATGCCTTTACCGTGACGGCGCAACGGAGTGGGGTGACCGTTACGGTCGGCCCCGGCGTGTCGATCGCGGAAGCGTTGACGCGGGCAGGGGTGGCCGTGCCGCTCTCGTGTGAACAGGGTGTGTGCGGCACCTGCCTGCTCGACGTGATCGAGGGCATTCCCGACCATCGCGACAGCTTTCTGACAGACAACGAGAAGGCCGCCAATGCGCAGCTTGCGGCGTGTTGTTCTCGGGCCAAGACCGCGCGGCTCGTGCTCGATATTTGACGCGGTGACAAGCTCGGGGTTTTCTTTGCAGTCGGGCTTAAGCGTCTTGTCAGCGGGGAAACCTGGCGGGTAAAAGAACGACAGGGCGCGTCAACGTGACATCGAGATATGTCCATGTTGTTCGGGCCGAACATCGGACCGTACACAGGATGGCAAAGTCCCGCACCTTGAACCCCGCGCGTCGGGTCCTCGAGTACAAGCTCGATGACAGCGTCGGATTCATGATCACAGTTACTGAGCGCAGGCTAAAGCCGCTTTTCCGGGAATGCGTCGCGGCCGAGGGGTTCGCCTACGGGATGTGGTACTTCCTGCGTGTCCTCTTCGAGGAGGACGGTCTGACGCAGAAGGAGTTGAGCGAACGCGTTGGCATGATGCAGCCGACGACCGTGACGGCGCTGCGCGCCATGGAGCGAGACGGCTACGTTTCGATCAAGGAAGACAAGAAGGACAAGCGCCGTATGCGCATCTTCCTGACCGACGCGGGACGTCGCATCGGTTCGCGAATTCTTCCCATGCTGCGCCAAATCAACGACTTCGCGCTCAAGGACGTGACCGAGGAGGAGTTCAAGGTTCTCCGCAACGTTCTGCGCAAGATTAGGCACAACATCGATTCAGGCACTTTCAAGCCGGTGCGGCAGCCACAGCGGCGGCCTTCGACCGCAAAGCGCGCCTAGGCGAAGGCCGGGGCAGTGGCGGGCCAGGGGTGCCGGGCCTCGATCGCTTCGGCAAGCCGGAGCAAGGATCGGTCGGCGCCGAACGCCGCGGCAAGCTGCATCCCAACCGGAAGAGGCGTTTCGATGTCGCCGATCGGGAGGCTGATGGCTGGGATGCCGGCGACATTGACGAATGGCAGAAAAGTCGCGGCGCCCCGCGGTCCGGCATCTTTGCCGCCGATGACCTTGGGATAGGGCTCGGTCGTGCTCCAGGGGAAGCACGGCGAGGTGGGCGAAAGAAGGACGTCATAGCGTTCGAAGAGTTCGTCGAACTGCCGCCTGATGCGGTTGATGCTCTCGATGGCCTCGACATATTGGGCGGCCGAAAGCTTTGTTCCGCGATCGACCAAGCCTCGGATGGTCGGCGTCAACTCGGCGAGCGGCAGTGCGCTCGCCGTGACGGCCGCGGCGGTGCCGGCGCCGATAAGGGCCGACCAGATGGCCTCTATTTCCTCGAGCGAGAATGGCGCCGCGTCGCTAATCACGTCGTGCCCCATGTCCGAGAGACGACCGGCGGCCGTGTCGAGCGCGGCCGCGATTCGGTCATCAACGGGACTGCTGCCGACCGCACTAAAGTAAAGGATGCGCAGCGGTCTATCGCTGGGGGGGCGCGTTGCCGCGGGCAGAAGGCTCGTCGACGACGTACGGTCGTTGACGTGCGGCGCGGCGAGAACGTCGAGAGTCATACGGATGTCGGCGATGCTGCGGGCCATCGGCGCGACGACCTGGCAGTCTGACGTCGTGGTGGGGAAGAAGCTGCCGCGCGGGATCATGCCGTTTGAGGGACGCAATCCGACCGTGCCGGTGTAGGCCGCCGGCCGCCGGGCGGAGCCGCCGGCGTCGGTGGCCAGCGCCAACGGGCCAATGCCGGCCGCAAGCGCAGCCGCGGCTCCGCCGCTCGATCCGCCTGGCGTCAGACTCGTATCCCAAGGATTTCGGGTTGCGCCGAACAGCTCGTTGTCGGTGACGCCGGCAAGTGCGAGCTCGGGCAGATTTGTTTTCGCCCAGATCACTGCGCCAGCCGCGCGCAACAGCGCAACGGAAGGGTCATCGTGCGGCGCGATCCGATGCGCGAGGGCTTTGCTGCCCCAGGTGGCTTTCATGCCCTTAACGGCGAGGTTGTCTTTGACGGTGACCGGAATTCCGTCGAGGGGACCGAGCGAACGCGCGTCTCGCCGCCGTCGATCGGATTGGCGGGCGGCGGCGCGCGCGGCATCGGCATCGACGTCGATGCAGGCATTCAGAGCCGGATGCAGTCGCGCATTGCGCGCCAGAACCGCATCGACAATCTCGAGCGCGCTGACCTGCTTCTGTTCAAGCAGCCTGCTCATTTCCGAGGCGGATTTCTGCGCGACATCGTCGTGAGGCATCTGACATCCTGTGATCGGATAGCGTTGTGGGGACCAGCTTTCGTACCTCAAAGGCGGCGGCATTGTTTGACTCTAAACGGCAAAATAACTAGATTGCAATCTAACTAATTTCAGCGATCGCGGCTGTGGTGGAGGCATTCGTGGCAGGCTTCGAAGTCGAACGGTTCATCTTCGAGCTCAAGAAGGATGAGGCGCTCCAAGCCGCGCTGAAGGAGCGCGCCGCCGGCACATTCGAGGGCTTCGATCTCGATCCGGATGAATTGGCGGCGTTGCGCGACGGCGATGTCGAGACGTTGTATCGGATGGGCGTGCACCCGCTTCTGCTCGCTCCCTATTCGCGTTACGCCGGCATCGCGCCTCCCGACTATCACAAGCGGCTCGACGTTCTGAAGGGCGTGCAGAAGTTCAACAGCGAACGGCGTTTCGCGAAGCCAGGGGAAAGCAATCATGGGTGAGCTGGTTATGGCCGCGGCGATGAGCCACGCCCCCGGTATCGCGGCCTTCACCGAACGGGCGACCGAGGAGGAGCGCGCCGGATTCCTCGGCGCGGCGGCAGAGCTCCGCCAGGTTCTCGCGGATGCGAAGCCGGATCTGCTCGTCTTCCTGGCGCCGGATCATTTCACGAACTTCTTCGTCGACAAGATGCCGGCCTTCTGCATCGGTGTGAACGAGGCTTATCAAGGACCGGTCGAGAAGTGGCTGCGTATCGAGAAGGGCAAGGTGAACGGCGCGCCCGATTTCGCCACCCAGTTGCTCGAAGAGGCGATGGACAGCGGCTTCGATCCGGCCTTCTCGCGCGGCCTGCAGCTCGAGCACAGCGTCATGGTGCCGATGAACCTGATCCGGCCTGAGCGCGATCTGCCGATCGTCTGGGTCATGGCCAATTGCCAGATTCCGCCGATGCCGTCGCTGAAGCGCTGCTATCAGTTCGGCGAGGTTCTCCGGAAGGTCATCGACGGCCGTAACGAACGTGTCGCCGTCATCGGTACGGGCGGGCTATCGCATTCGCCGGGCGCCGCAGAAGCTTATGATCTGGACCCCGAGTTCGATCAGGAGTTTCTGGCGCTGCTCGACAGCGACAACCCGAAAGCCATCCTCGACATCCCGGCCTCGCGACTCGATCGCGCCGGCTTCGGCACTTGGGAAGTAAGGCTCTGGGCGATCGCCCTCGGTGCGACCAAGGGGCGTCCCGCGCGCACGTTGAGCTATGCTCCCATCAAGGCGTGGCAGACGGGCTGCGCCGTAAGCGTCTTCCGATAAGTAGGACTGCGCTTGTGACGGATCGCTCGCGCGTGCGTTTGGCTATCGGTCTTCGTTCGACCGCACAAAGCCTGTCCCTGGTAGGGCTGGCCGCCGATACGTTCGCGCAATGCGGTATCGATCTTGAAATTGCGCAGATCGAGACCGCGGGACCGGCCGGTATCGACGGCCTGTTGCAGGGCCGCTGGGAGTTTGCCGAATTCGGCGCGATCCCGGTCGTGCAGTGGGCGATGGAGGGCAAGGATCCCGTCATCCTCATGGCGGCTGAGCCAGTGTCGGCGCTTTACATCCTCGGCGGTCCGGGCGTGTCCACGGCCAATGATCTCGTGGGCGGCCGGATCGGTGTACTCACGCGCGCCGGGCAAACAGGCTACAGCGCGCTGGAGATGCTCGACCGGTGGGATTTGCGGGACGGCGTCGATCTTGCGGAGTTGATGAAGTATCCGGCAATTTACGACGGACTTCTGCGCGGCGACATTCGCGGCGGCGTGTTGACGGCGGACTATCGCTTCGCGGCGCCGGAGGGGGCGTTGTCGGTTCTGGCCGACCTCGGCAAGGAGTTCGGCTTTCAGGGACCGCTCCTGGCAACCACACGGCAATTTCTGGCGGCCAACCGCGACATCGTCGAACGCGTAGTCGAAGGCTACTCCGGGGCCATTCGCGCGTTTAAGACCCGGCCGGACATTGCAGTTCCCGTCCTTCAGAAGCACCTGCCGTTCGTCGATGTGGATGGTATCGCGCGGATTCACGCATTCTATGCCGCCCGGTTCTCCGACATTCCGCGACCGTCGGTCGCCGGCCTCGAAGCTGTGATTGAATCGTGCAGCCAGAAGGCAGCGGGTGAGCGCCTCCTTGCCGTGGGCGACGTCTACGAGCCTGGCGTGCTTGACGCTCTGGAACGTCGCGGCATTTTTGACGCAAATGTCTCTTCAACAATGAAGGTCTAACGTGGATCTTGGAATCAAAGGTCGGACGGCGTTGGTCACTGCCGCAAGCCGCGGCATCGGCCGTGCCTGTGCCCTCAGTCTGGCGGCCGAAGGCTGCAATCTCGCAATTTGTGCGCGCGGCGACGAAGAGCTGCAGAAGACGGCGGCAGAGATTCGCGCGCAGACCGGCGTTCAGGTGCTCGCGCACACCGCCGATCTCAGTTCTCTCGACGATCTGCAGAAGCTCGTCGCCAAAACCGAGAGCACCTTCGGCGGCATCGATATTCTGGTTGCGATTTGCGGCTCGCCCAAGCGAGGATCGTTCGACGACATCACCGACGAGGATTTGACGAATGCCTTCGCGGCGACGGTGCTGTCGCTCGCCCGGCTGGTTCGCCTCGTCACGCCGTCCATGCGGGCGCACAAATGGGGACGCGTCGTAACGGTTCAGTCGCGGTCGGTGCGCGAGACCATTCCCGAACTGTTTGCATCGAATTCCACCCGTCCCGGCGCGGCGGGCCTCATGAAGAACATGTCGCGCGAACTCGCGGCCGATGGCGTTCTATTCAACACCATCGTGCCGGGACGCATCATGACGGACCGTTTTCTCGGCGGTGTCGAGAGTTCGAAGCTCGGCGCCGAGGCGTACCTGAAGTCCAAGATCGGTGACGTGCCGGTTCAGCGCTTTGGGACCCCGGAGGACATTGCCGGGGTTGTCACCTTCCTCGCTTCGGAAAAGGCGGCCTACGTCAATGGTGCGGCCATTCCTGTCGATGGCGGTGTCATTCGCGGAATCTAAAAACCTTGAGGTCCGCCTTCTCTCCATTCTCGCGCGGTGCTTAAAACCCTCGCTCGCAGCGGCGTACGTGCATGCGCGGGGATGTCCGCGTTCACCCTTTCAACGAAGGCGACGAGGCAAAGGCCTCGTCCATCAATTGCCTTCGGCGGTCTTGGGCGCGGCAGCCGGATTCCACTGGCCGCGGCGCATACGGGTGATCTTGACCGACGAGAACAGCCCCGCCTTGCGGAACGGCTCGTTCTCGGAAAACTTCTCCGCCGCGGCGCGGTCGGGAACATTGACGATGAGAACGCTGCCGACGCGCGTGTTCTTGTCATCATCGCCGAGAAGCGCGCCGCCGAGAACCAGGATGTCTTCGTGCTTGGCAAGATAAGCGAAGTGCTGTTCGCGGTTCGCGTCGCGGATCGCGGTGCCGTCGGGGCGGTCTTCTTGGTAGATGATGTAGAGCATGACGATCTCCAGGCAGATGAATTCTAGCGCTTACTTCAGCAGAAACTGTGCTTCGACTTCGATTGCGGCGTTATACGGCATCATCGCGACGCCAATCGCGGTCCTCGCGTGGGCCCCGGCGGCACCGAACACCTCGATCATCAGATCCGAGGCGCCGTTGACCGATTGTGCGATCTCGATGAAATCCGGCGTGACGTTCACGTAGCCGCGTAGATAGGTCACTTCGGCGATGCGATCGAGATCGCCGCCAAGCGCGCCGCGCGCTTGTGCAATCACATTCAATGCGGACAGACGTGCTGCCGCCTGTGCTTCGGCCAACGTGAACTCGCGGCCGACTTTGCCGACGTAGCGAAGCTCGCCATTCCAGCTCGGCAACTGGCCGGAGACGTAGAGCGATCCGCCTGCGATCTTGGCCATGAGGATGCGCGCGGTCCGCGGCGGCGGCGGCGAGGGAAGTTCGATGCCGAGCTCGCGCAGGCGAGCGTCGATTTTGCTTTCTGTCATTGCTGCGATCGGCCGTTTGACTTCGGTCCGGTCGCATTAGGGCACGGGGGCCGCCCACGCAAGCGCTTAAAATCAGAGGGCGCGGGATGCCGCGCGCCCGTGGCACGAAGTTTGCTGGACTTTATCAGCGAGCAATGGAGCTCGGTGGCCCGTGAGCCGATCTTGGCCGGGCTGCGACTAAGACAGCGCGGTTCAACGGCGATCCGCACTCAGTCGTCCGCGGCCGATCCAGCCCAAAATTGGCAGGCGGCACGGACATCCATTATCGCAATCAAGAGAGTGCATCATGACGCCCGAACAAGTGAGCATGGTCCAAGACAGCTTCAGGAAAGTCGTGCCGATCGCCGACACCGCGGCGGATCTCTTTTACGACCGCCTGTTCACCATAGCGCCCGATGTGCGAGCGATGTTCCCCGCCGATCTGCGCGAGCAGAAGAAAAAGCTGATCGCGATGCTGGCGACCGCCGTGACCAATCTGCATCAGGTCGATACGATCCTGCCGGCGGTACAAAGCCTCGGTCAGCGGCATATTGCTTACGGCGTGACCCCGCAGCACTACGAGCCGGTGGGTACGGCGCTGTTGTGGACCTTGGAGCAAGGGCTGGGGCCGGAATTTACGCCGCCGCTCAAAGCGGCCTGGACCGAAGCCTACACGACCCTGGCGGGGGCCATGATGGCGGCGGCGCAGGACGGCGCCGCGAGCCGCTCGCCCGCCGCTGAAAGCTAAATTAGATCAGCGCCTTGGTCGATCGCCGCAAGCGGTCGGCCAAGGCACTTAGCACGAGTCTTGCATGAAAACCGTGATCGTGAGAGCCGTGGCCCAGGCCGCCGAGGGGCGGTACGGCCTGCGAGGGACCAGCGATTTGACCGTGATGGGTAAAGGATCGGATCTGTCCGGCGCGGGCGCGCCCTCGGCCGGCGAGCAGCGAGACGCCTCGCTGAAGATCGCCATCGTCGATGAAAGCCCGATCCGCGCCGCGATCCTTGCCGACGGTCTGCGCGAGGCCGGTCTCACGCATGTCGAGCTCATCCCTGAGACGCACAATCTGCTGGCGCGCATTTACGCGCTCGACCCCGACGTCATCGTCATAGACCTGGAAAGTCCGAGCCGCGACACGCTCGAGCAGATGTTTCAAATGAGCCGCGTCGTGAAACGGCCGGTGGCCATGTTCGTGGATCAGAGCGATGCCGCGTCGATCCAGGCCGCCGTCGACGCCGGCGTTTCGGCCTATATCGTCGATGGCCTGAAAAAAGAGCGCATCACCAATATTCTCGATCTCTGCATTTCGCGTTTCAACGCCTTTTCGCGGCTGCAGACGGAACTCGACCGCGCCAAGGACGCGTTGGAAGAGCGCAAGGTGATCGACCGCGCCAAGGGAATGCTGATGAAGGTCAAGGGCCTGAGTGAAGAGCAAGCCTATGCGCTGTTGCGCAAGACGGCGATGAACGAAAACAAGAAGATCGTCGAGATCGCGCAATCGCTGCTCACGGCCGCGGAGTTGTTCAAATGAGCGAAACCCCCTTGCGTATCGGTTATATCCCACTGGTCGACGCTGCCGCTTTGCTCGTCGCTGTCGATCATGGCTTCGCGGCGGCCGAAGGCCTGGCGATCGAGCTCGTGCGCGAGGTGTCGTGGTCGAACGTTCGCGACAAGCTCAACATCGGGTTGTTCGACGCCGCGCATATGCTCGCGCCTCTGCCGATCGCGTCCAGCTTCGGCATCGGCCACGTGCGCGTGCCTTTGATCGCGCCCTTCAATCTGGCCCTGAACGGCAATGCTGTCACGGTTACACCGGCGCTGCATGCCGAATTGGCGGCTTTCGCGGACGGCGATCCCGCCGATCCGCTGGTGTCGGCCCGTGCGTTGGCGCGCGTGGTCGCCGAACGCAGGGCGAAAGGCGCAAGCCCGCTCAATTTCGGCATGACCTTTCCGTTCTCGAACCACAATTATCAGCTCCGCTACTGGATGGCGGCCGGCGGCGTCGATCCCGACGAAGACGTCAGGATGGTGGTTCTGCCGCCGCCTTACATGGTCGAGAGTCTCACCAACGGCCATGTCGACGGCTTTTGCGTTGGTGCTCCTTGGAACTCGGTCGCCGTCGAGGCCGGCGTCGGCTGCATCCAACATTTCGGCTCCGAACTGACGCTGCGGCTGCCGGAGAAGATGCTGGTGGTGCGGGAGGATTGGGCCGATACGCGGCCCGATGTGCTGGCCGCCCTCATCCGTTCGCTGGCGCGCGCAGCTGAATACATCGAGGCGGTCGAACATCGCGCGAACGTCACGGCATCGATCGCCGAGCGGCTCGGCGTCGAGCCGTCGCTGGTGTCGCGCACGCTCAACGGCCTGCTCAAGGTCGCGCCGGACGGCACGATGCGCGGCAGCGATCACTACATTCTCATCGGCCGCGAGAATGCCAACCGTCCCGATCCGGCGCATGCGGCGTGGTTCTACGCACAGATGGTGCGATGGGGACAGACGCCGCTGTCGGACGAAGCGGCGGCCACGGCGCAGCGCGTGTTCCGGGCGGACCTTTATGACGCTGCGCTCGGACGGCCGGCACCGACGAACGACGGCGGCCCGCGCGACGGCATCGGCGCCTTTGTCGGCCCGGATTTCGTGCCGGGCGACATCGCCGGGTATCTCAAAGCCTGGGAATTGAAGCGGTCCGGACGGCCCCGCCTGTCTCTGGTGCGCTGATATCGCACAGCACAATTTGGATGCAGCTTGCGACTGCAGTGGGCAGTCGCCGCCGGTCGGCGGCTTGGCCCGTTAAACGCTGTTCGGCCAATAAGTAATTGATACGTAGAGTTTTTTGTGGCCGGGGCCGAACTGGCACGACCCTTGAATTAGGAGATATCGAAGGCGCGGCCGCTGGCTGCGCCATTCAGGTCCAATGACGGGCCACGAAGCAACGCCGCTGTCCTTCACGCGCTAATGCGCGCTGCAGGGCTGCGGCTTTTTTTATGGCTCAAGACGAACTGCACGGCCGGGCGAAGAGCTGGATCAACGCACAACGCCGAAGGGGACATGCGAATGACGAAGAAGTTCGATAAGCGGCCCGCCCGGGGAGTGGATCGCCGCGCCTTTCTGAAATCCAGCGTTGGTGCCGCCGCGCTGGCCGGCGGCTTGCCTGCAGCCGGGTTGCTCGCGCCTTCGATCGCGCGCGCGGCGATCAAACCCGAAAAGGAAGACCTCAAATTCGGCTTCATCAAGCTGACCGACATGGCGCCAATCGCCATCGCCAAGGAGAACGGCTACTTCGAGGATGAAGGCCTTTACGTCTCGGTCGAGCCCCAAGCCAACTGGAAGGTCCTGCTTGACCGCGTCATCACCGGCGAACTCGATGGCGCGCACATGCTCGCGGGTCAGCCGCTCGGCGCCACGATCGGCTTCGGCACCAAGGCGCATGTGATCACGCCGTTCTCCATGGATCTGAACGGCAACGGTATCACCGTGTCGAATGCCGTTTGGGAGGCGATGAAGCCTTTCATCCCGACGGGGCCTGACGGCAAGCTCGTGCATCCAATCAAGGCCGAAGCGCTCAAGAAGGTGGTCGAAAAGTACAAGGCCGACGGCAAGCCCTTCAACATGGGCATGGTCTTCCCGCTGTCGACGCACAATTACGAGCTGCGCTACTGGCTGGCTTCCGGCGGACTCAATCCAGGCTTTTATTCGTCCACCGACATCACCGGTCAGATCATGGCCGACGTGCTGCTCTCGGTGACGCCGCCGCCGCAAATGCCGGCGACGATGGAAGCCGGCACGATCCTCGGTTATTGCGTCGGCGAACCTTGGAACCAGCAGGCCGTGTTCAAAGGCATCGGCGTGCCGGTCATCACTGACTACGAAATCTGGAAGAACAATCCGGAGAAGGTGTTCGGCTTCACCGCCGACTTCCAAAAGAAATATCCGAACACGGTGCTCGCGGCCACCAAGGCGCTGATCCGCGCCGGAATGTGGCTCGATGAGAACAACAATGCCAACCGCATGAAGGCGGTGCAGATCCTGGCCAAGCCGGAATATGTCGGCGCCGACGCCAAGGTCATCGCCAACTCCATGACCGGCACGTTCGAATACGAGAAGGGCGACAAGCGCGAGGTGCCGGACTTCAATGTGTTCTTCCGCTACTTCGCGACCTATCCCTATTACTCCGACGCGGTCTGGTATCTGACGCAGATGCGGCGCTGGGGCCAGATCACGGATGCTAAGCCCGACAGCTGGTACGCCGAGACGGCCAAGAGCGTGTATCGGCCGGACCTTTATCTCGAAGCGGCCAAGCTGCTCGTCGCGGACGGCAAGGCGAAGAAAGAGGACTTCCCCTTCGACAGCGACGGCTATCGCGCGCCCACGGCGGAGTTCATCGACAAGGTCGAGTACGACGGCCGCAAGCCCAACGACTACCTCAACCGGTTGGCGATCGGCCTGAAGGGCGACCAGCGCATTTCGGGTTCGAAAGTGGTCGCCAACTGAGGACCGCGGCCGGGCGTCGGCGCACCGCCCGGCCTTCATCGTCGCGTTCGACAGCAACCGCCAGGAAGTCCGAATGTCTACGGCAAGCGATTTTCTCACGACACCTGCCGCCATCTCCGCCTCCCGGGCGGAACGGCGCGAGCGATGGCTCGGACGCATTTCGCGGGTCGCCGGCTTTCTCAACATTCTCGGCGTCGGCTGGCTGGTGCCGGTCATGCGTATTGCGGCCGGCGAGCGTGCGCAGCCGCAGCTCAAGGAGCTATGGCGCACGCTTGGCATCCCGCTCGCGGCGATCGTCTTGTTTTTGGCGGCATGGGGCTTCCTCGCGCCGAAGGTGAAGACGAGTCTTGGCACGCTGCCAGGACCGGTGGAGGTCTGGCAGCAGGCGCAAAATCTCTGGGCCGATCATCTTGCCGCGCGCGAGAAGGAGCGGGTGTTCTACGAGCGCCAGGAAAAGCGCAACGCGGATCTGCTGGCGCGCGATCCCAAGGCCGAGGTGCGGATCAGGCCTTATACGGGCGCACCCACTTATCTCGATCAGATCCTCACCAGTCTGGAGACCGTGTTCACCGGCTTCATCTTCGCGACCTTGGTGGCGGTGCCGCTCGGCGTGGTATGCGGGCTGTCGCAGAGCGTAAACACCGCGGTCAATCCGCTGGTGCAGATCTTCAAGCCGGTGTCGCCGCTCGCCTGGTTGCCGCTGGTGACGATGGTGGTCAGCGCGCTCTACGTGTCGAACGATCCGCTGTTTCCAAAGTCGTTCCTGATCTCGGCGATCACGGTGACCCTCTGCTCGCTGTGGCCGACCCTCATCAACACGGCGGTCGGTGTCGCCTCCATCGACAAGGACCTGGTCAATGTCGGCCGTGTATTGCGGCTGCCCTGGTACACCAAGATCGTGAAGATCGTGCTGCCGTCGTCGCTGCCGCTCATCTTCACCGGGCTGCGTCTGTCGCTCGGCGTCGGTTGGATGGTGCTGATCGCCGCGGAGATGCTCGCGCAAAATCCCGGCCTCGGCAAATTCGTCTGGGACGAGTTTCAGAACGGCTCATCCGCATCGCTTTCGCGCATCATGGTCGCCGTGCTGACCATCGGCATCATCGGCTTTCTGCTCGACCGCGTCATGATGGCGCTGCAGGCCGCTTTCACATACGGCACCACGCGCTGAGGGCATCCGACATGGCCATCCTCGAATTGCAGTCTGTGTCGAAGAGCTTCGGCGACGATCCGGCGCGCACCCGCGTGCTCAAGGATGTGACATTGCAGGTGAAGGAGGGCGAGTTCGTCGCCATCGTCGGCTTCTCCGGCTCCGGCAAGACCACGCTGATCAATCTGATGGCGGGGCTGACGATGCCGGACACCGGCGCCGTGCTGTTCAAAGGCGCGCCGGTGAAGGCACCGGGTCCGGAGCGCGGGCTGGTTTTTCAGAGCTATTCGCTGATGCCGTGGCTGAGCGTGCGCGGCAATGTCGCGCTCGCGGTGGATGCGGTGCTCGGCGGCCGGCCCGCGGCCGAACGGCGCGAACGCGTCGAGCGCTATATCGGCATGGTCGGTCTCGCGCACGCGGCGGAGCGTAAGCCGGCCGAACTGTCCGGCGGCATGCGCCAGCGCGTCTCGGTGGCCCGCGCCCTGGCGATGGGGCCGGAGGTCCTGCTGCTCGATGAGCCGCTGTCCGCGCTCGATGCGCTCACACGCGCCAAATTGCAGGACGAGATCGAGGCCATCTGGGAGCAGGAGAAGAAGACCGTCGTTTTGATCACCAATGACGTGGACGAAGCGATCCTGCTCGCCGACCGAATCATCCCGCTCAATCCCGGGCCGGAGGCGAACTTCGGCCCGGAATTTCTGGTACCGTTCGAACGTCCGCGCGATCGCACGGCGATGAACACGAGTCCGGCCTTCAAGAGGCTGCGGGCAGGCGTCACCGAATATCTGATCGAGGCCGGAAAGCAGCGGGCGAAGACCGCCAGCGAGGACCTGCGCCAACTGCCGAACGTGTCGCCGCTGCAACTCGATCCGGGCCCGCCGCGGGCGTACAAGAATGCCGGCGAGACGCCGTTCGAGCAGCGTTACGTCGAGTTCTACGACGTGCATAAGGTCTATCCGACTCCCAACGGTCCGCTGACCGTGGTCGATGGTTTCGACCTGTTGATGCGCAAGGGCGAGTTCGTCTCGCTTATCGGTCACTCGGGCTGCGGCAAGTCGACCGTGTTGTCGATGGTCGCCGGGCTCAACGATGTGTCGTTGGGCGGAATCGTGCTCGACAACAAGGAGGTCAGCGCGGCCGGCCCCGACCGGGCCGTGGTGTTCCAGAGTCCGTCGCTGCTGCCGTGGATGACGGCGCGGGAGAATGTCGCGCTCGGTGTCGACCGCGTCTATCCGCATGCCAGCAAGGCCGAGCGCAACGACATCGTCAGCTATTACCTGTCGCGCGTCGGCCTAGGTGACGCCATGGACAAGCGTGCCGCCGACCTGTCGAACGGCATGAAGCAGCGCGTCGGCATCGCCCGTGCCTTCGCGCTGTCGCCGAAACTGCTGCTGCTCGACGAGCCTTTCGGCATGCTCGACTCGCTGACGCGCTGGGAGTTGCAGGACGTGTTGATGGAGGTGTGGTCACGCACACAGGTGACGGCGATTTGCGTGACCCATGATGTTGACGAGGCGATCCTGCTGGCCGACCGCGTGGTGATGATGACCAACGGTCCGAATGCGCGCATCGGCAAGATCATGCCGGTCGAAATCCCACGGCCCCGTACGCGGCGCGGTCTGCTCGAACACGCGCGCTACTACGAATACCGGCAGGAGTTGCTCGGCTTCCTCGAGGAGTACGAGCACGGCGTCGGCGGGCGCCCCGCCGCCAAACCGGCGGCGGCGTAAGGAGAGAAGGCAATGAGCGAACCGCTCGTCATCGTCGGCAACGGAATGGCGGCTATGCGGCTGGTCGAGGAGCTCGCTCAGCGCGCGCTCGGCCGCTACGCCATCGCTGTTGTCGGTGACGAGCCTCGCCTGGCCTATAACCGCGTGCTGTTGTCGTCGGTGCTGGCGCGTGAGGTGTCGCACGACGATATCGAACTGAAGGCGGCCGACTGGTGGCGCGATCGCGGTGTGACGCTTCTTTATGGGCGCCGCGCCGTGTCGATCGATCCGGCAATCCGGCGCGTGCGGCTCGCCGATGGCGCGACGTTGCCGTTCTCCAAGCTGGTGCTGGCCACCGGTTCGAGCGCCATCCGCCTGGGCGTTCCCGGTATGGATCTAGCGGGCGTGATGACCTTCCGCGATCTCGGCGATGTCGCCTCGATCGAATCGAGCGCAAAGCCAGGCAGCAAGGCGGTGGTGATTGGCGGGGGTCTGCTTGGATTGGAGGCAGCCTACGGCCTCGCCAAGGCCGGCGCTCAAGTTTCGGTGCTGCATCTGATGGACCGCCTGATGGAGCGCCAGCTCGATCAGCGCGCCGCGACGATGCTCAAGAGCGCGATCGAAGCACGTGGCATCGCCGTCCATCTGCAGGCTGAAACCGCAGCCATCCGTGGGCGGAAAAAAGCGGAAGCGGTGGTGCTGGCCGATGGCCGCACGCTCGAGGCCGATCTGGTCGTCGTTGCCGCGGGCATCCGGCCGAACATCGATCTGGCGACGACCGCCGATCTCGATATTCGCCGCGGTATTGTCGTCGATGACACCCTGCGCGCAAGCAAGCCGGACATCTACGCCATCGGCGAATGCGCCGAACATCGTGGCATCTGCTACGGCCTGGTCGAGCCGGCTTACGAGCAGGCGCGGGCCCTGGCGGTGCATCTCTGCGGCGGCGCCGTCTCTTATCCAGGCAGTGTGATCGCGACCAATCTGAAGGTGTCCGGCGTCAGCGTGTTCTCGGCGGGCGATTTCCTCGGCGCGGCCGGTACGGAGCAGATCGTGTTCTCCGACGCGGGCCTCGGCACCTACAAGAAGCTGGTGATCAAGGACGGGCGTCTGGTCGGCGCCGTGCTCTACGGCGATACGATCGACGGCCTTTGGTATCTCGAGTTGATCCGCACTGGCGCCTCCATCGAACCCATCCGTGACGACATCATGTTCGGCCGTGCCCTCGCCGAACGGAAGGCGGCGTGAGACGATTATGTCCAGCGACTTTACCCCCGATCAAAAACGTTATCTCGAAGGCTTTGCCTCGGGGTTGGCGGCTGCGCGCTCCGCGCGTGGCAAGGCGGGCGGCGCGGCGGCGGGTGAGCCGACCGGGCCCGACGCGGTTCACTTCAAGGCGCAGGACCGCACGGTCGCCGAAGGCGGCAAGCTCGTCGATCAGGAGAAGTTCAAGCGCGAGCAGCATCCGTTCGACGCCTATGAGCGGCTGAAGGACCAGGCGAAGAAGAACGAGCCGCCGAAGCCGCCGGACAATTTCCGTTGGCGCTATTATGGCCTGTTCTACGTCGCGCCGGCGCAGAGTTCCTATATGTGCCGGCTGCGCATTCCCAACGGCATTCTGACGCATTGGCAGTTCGCCGGGCTTGCCGATCTCACCGAGAAATATGCCGGGCCCTATAGCCACGTCACGACGCGCGCGAACCTGCAGATCCGCGAGATCGAACCGAAGGACGCGGTCGCCGTCGTGGAAGGGATTCAGGAGTTGGGGCTCTGTTCGCGCGGCTCCGGCGCCGACAACATCCGTAATGTCACCGGCACACCGACGGCGGGAATCGATCCGCAGGAGTTGATCGACACGCGGCCCTACGCCCGCGAATGGCACTTCCATATCCTCAACGAACGGGCGCTCTATGGCCTGCCGCGCAAGTTCAATGTCGGTTTCGACGGCGCCGGCCGCATTCCGGTCTTGGAAGACACCAATGACATCGGCTTTCAGGCCGTGGTGGTGAAGGACGGTTTCGGCGTCGAGCCGGGTGTTTACTTCCGCCTCACGCTCGGGGGCATCACCGGCCACAAGGACTTCGCCAAGGACACCGGCGTTGTAGTCAGGCCGGAGGAAGCGACACAGGTCGCCGACGCGATCGTCCGCGTCTATATCGAGCACGGCAACCGCACCGACCGCAACAAGGCGCGGCTCAAATATGTGCTCGATGCCTGGGGTCTGCCGAAATACATCGCCCATGTCGAGGAGAAGCTCGGGCGTGCGCTCCTCAAATTGCCGGCCGAAGCGATCGAGCACCGGCCTGATTTCGATCGGACGTCGCATATCGGCGTCCACAAACAGAAGCAGGAAGGGCTGAACTGGATCGGCGTGCTGCTGCCGGTCGGCAAGCTCACGACGGCGCACATGCGCGGGATCGCCAAAGTCGCACAGGCGTTCGGCGACGGCGATATCCGCCTGACGGTGTGGCAGAACCTGCTGATTTCCGGCGTGCCGGATACGCGCGTTGCCGAGGCGGAGGCGGCGATTGTTGCGCTCGGTCTCGCCACGCAGGCGACGCCGATCCGCGCCGGCCTCATCTCCTGCACCGGTGCCACTGGCTGCCGCTTCGCCGCCGCGCATACGAAAGAGCAGGCGGAAGAGATCGCCGCCTGGTGCGAGACGCGCGTGACCATCGACACGCCCGTCAACATCCATCTCACCGGCTGCCATCACTCCTGCGCGCAGCACTATATCGGCGACATCGGTCTCATCGCCTGCAAGGTTGAACAAGGCGAGGAGCAGGTCGAAGGCTACCACGTCCTTGTCGGTGGCGGCTTCGGCCCGGATGCTGCGATCGCTCGCGAGCTTTACCGCGACGTGAAGGCGAGCGACGCGCCGCGTACAGTGGAGCGCATGCTTAAAGGCTATCTCGCGCACCGAGCGACACCGGACGAAACGTTTCTCGCGTTCTCGCGCCGTCACGAGATCGACGCGCTGAAGGGCCTGTTCGATGCGGAGGGCGGAGAATGACAACGAACGTGCCGACGCCGCTGCCATCGCTGATCCCCGAGACCGCGCCGTTCACCGAGGAGCAGCGTGCCTGGCTCAACGGCTTCTTCGCCGGTTTCGTTTCGCTCGACAGTTTCGGTGTCACGCCGCTCTCGGGCGATCAGGCGGCGGCGCTGATCGGCGGTCCGGCCAAGAGCGACGAGGACGACGATGGCGGCGCGCCGTGGCACGATCAGACGTTGCCGATCGCCGAGCGCATGAAGCTCGCCGAAGGCAAGCCGGTGCGCTGGAAGCTGATGGCGGCGATGGCGCAGCAGGACTGTGGCCAGTGCGGCTATGACTGCAAGAATTATTCGGGCGCCATCGCCTCGGGCAAAGAAGAGCGGCTGAATCTGTGCGTGCCGGGCGGCAAGGACACCGCGCGCATGGTCAAGGCGCTGGCGGAAGAGCTGAAGGCCGCGCCTGCGCCTGCGGCGAAGCCGGCGGCTGCCCCGGCTGCGGCCGAAGCAGCGCCGGCACCCATAGCGCAGGGCGAGGCGGGCCGATCGCGGGACAATCCGGCCGTTGCGACCTTGCTGTCGCGCCGGCTGCTCAACAAGCCGGGCTCGGAGAAAGAGACCTGGCACATTGAATTCGACCTCAGCGACAGCGGGCTCGATTACACCGTCGGCGATTCCTTTGGCCTGTTTCCGACGAACGATCCGGCATTGGTCGAAGCCGTGATCAAGGCGCTCGGCGCGCCGCCGGATTTCCCCATCGGTGGGCGGCCGCTCCGCGACGTGCTGATCGACGGCGTCTCGCTGTCGCCGGCGCCGGACATGCTGTTCCAACTCTTCTCCTACATCACCGGCGGCGAACGGCGGCAGAAGGCCCGGGCGTTGTCGGTCGGCGAGGACCCGGATGGTGACGCAGCAACGCTCGACGTGCTCGCCGCGCTGGAGAAATTCCCGGGTGTGCGCCCCGATCCGGAAGCTTTCATCGAGGCGCTCGAGCCGTTGCAGCCGCGGCTTTACTCGATCTCATCGTCGCACAAGGCCATCCCCGGCCGCGTCAGCCTGACCGTCGACACCGTGCGCTACACCATTGCCAAGCGTCGCAGGCTCGGCGTCTGTTCGACGTTCCTTGCCGACCGCCTCGCGCCCGGCGCCAAGGTGCGGGTCTACGTGCAGAAGGCGCACGGCTTCGCCCTGCCGATCGATCCGACAAAGCCGATCATCATGGTCGGCCCCGGCACCGGCGTCGCGCCGTTTCGTGCCTTCCTGCAGGACCGCGGCGCAATGAAGGCGCCCGGGCGCAACTGGCTGTTCTTCGGCCATCAACGCAGCGCTTGCGATTTCTTCTATGAAGACGAGTTCAAGGACATGAAGGCGTCTGGCGTGCTCACGCGCCTGTCGCTCGCCTGGTCGCGCGATGGCGACGAGAAGATCTACGTGCAGGACCGCATGCGCCAGGTCGGCCGCGATTTGTGGAGCTGGATCGCGGAGGGCGCGCACATCTATGTCTGCGGCGACGCCAAGCGCATGGCCAAGGATGTCGAAACGGCGCTGGTCGACGTCGTCTCCCAGCACGGCGCGCGCACGCCGGAAGAGGCGGCGATGTTCGTGCACGACCTGAAGAAGAAGGGCCGCTATCAGCAGGACGTGTATTGATATGAGCGACCGCGCTCTGTTCCGTCATCCTGAGGTGCGAGGTGGCGTAGCCGCCGAGCCTCGAAGGATGACGGCCCCGCCACCCTTCGAGGCTTACGGCCTTCGGCCGCTCGCACCTCAGGGTGACGTGGGACAAGCACGGGGAGAGGGCAGAGGCGTCCGATGAACGCTCCCTCCCAGCATCCACCGGCGGTGCGCACGACCTGTCCTTACTGCGGCGTCGGCTGTGGCGTGCTGGCCAAGCCCGACGGATTGGGCGGCGCGGTGATCGCCGGCGATCCGGCGCATCCGGCGAATTTCGGCCGCCTGTGCTCGAAGGGATCGGCGCTCGGTGAAACGCTGGGGCTGGAGAGCCGCCTGCTGCATCCCATGCGGCGCGGGGCGGACGGCGCGCTTGCGCGGGCGTCGTGGGACGCTGCTCTCGATCAGGTGGCGGCCGGCTTTGCGCGCACCATCGACAAGCATGGGCCGAACGCTGTCGCCTTCTATCTTTCCGGCCAGTTGCTGACCGAGGACTATTACGTCGCCAACAAGCTGATGAAGGGCTTCCTCGGCTCGGCCAATGTCGACACCAATTCACGGCTGTGCATGGCGTCTTCCGTTGCCGGCCACCGCCGCGCCTTCGGCAGCGACACCGTGCCGGGCATTTATTCGGACTTGGACGAAGCCGACCTGATTGTCCTCGTCGGCTCCAACGCCGCCTGGTGCCACCCCATTCTGTATCAGCGCATGATGGCCAATCGGCGCATGCGCGGCGCCAAGGTCGTCGTCATCGACCCGCGTCGCACGGCGACAGCAGAAGACGTCGACCTGTTTCTGCCCATCGCGCCGGGCATGGATACCGCGTTGTTCTCCGGCCTGCTCGTGCACCTGTCGGACGTGTTGGCGCTCGACTACGAGTACATCGATGCGCATGTCTCGGGTTTTCCGGATGCGCTGGCGCGCGCGCGCGAAATCGCACCGGACCTCGCGACGACAGCGCGGCTGGCGGGGCTTGCGCAGGATGACGTCGCCGCGTTCTTCGCGCTGTTCCGCGAAACGGCGAAGACCGTGACCTGCTATTCGCAAGGCGTGAACCAGTCGGCGCAGGGCACCGACAAGGTCAATGCCATCGTCAATTGCCATCTTGCGACCGGTCGCATCGGCAAGAACGGCGCAAGCCCGTTCTCGCTGACCGGCCAGCCCAATGCGATGGGCGGGCGCGAGGTTGGCGGCCTCGCCAATCAGCTCGCGGCGCATATGGGCTTTTCGCCCCAGGAAGTCGACCGCGTCGGCCGCTTCTGGAACGGACCGGCCATGGCCAAGCGCGAGGGCCTCAAGGCGGTGCAGATGTTCGACGCGATCGCGCGCGGCGAGATCAAGGCGTTGTGGGTGATGGCGACCAACCCGGCCGCGTCGCTGCCGCGGGCGGGTGCTGTGCGTGAGGCCTTGCGCAAGCTCGATCTGTTCGTCGTGTCGGAAAACGTTTTGTCGAACGATACCGTGAGCGCCGGCGCGCATTTCGTGCTGCCAGCGGCGGCTTGGGGCGAGAAGGACGGCACCGTCACCAACTCCGAGCGCCGCATCTCGCGGCAGCGCCCGTTCCTGCCGCTGCCCGGCGAGGCGAAACCCGATTGGTGGATCGTGTCACAGGTCGGCCAGCGCCTCGGCTTCGCCGACGCTTTCGCCTATCGCTCGTCGGCCGACGTCTTCCGCGAGCACGCAAAGCTGTCGATGTTCGAGAACGGCGGTACGCGAGACTTCGACATCGGTGCGCTGGCGCTGTTGTCCGACGAGGCGTTCGACGCACTCGACCCGGTGCTATGGCCGGCGCCCGCGACGCGGGCCGGCACGGAGCGCTTCTTTGCGCAAGGCGGCTTCTTTACGTCGGACCGCAAGGCGAAGATGATCGCGCCGGAAATGCCGAGACCGCAGGCGGAAACGTCGGATGCCTTGCCGTTCCGCCTCAATACCGGGCGCGTCCGCGATCAGTGGCATACCATGACGCGCAGCGGGCTCAGCCCGCGCCTCGCCAAGCATCTGCCGGAGCCTTTTGTTGAGGTGCATCCCGACGATGCGATCGCCGCCGGCCTGTCGCACGACGGCTTTGCGCGGTTGCATTCGCGTTACGGCGCCTGCGTGCTCAAGGTGCGGGTCTCCGAGGGACAGCAGCGCGGTTCGCTGTTCGCGCCGATCCACTGGAGCGACGAGACAGCCGCGATGGCGCGTGTCGGCGAATTGGTAATGCCGGCGACCGATCCTTTTTCCGGTCAGCCGGAAGCCAAAGCGACGCCGGTAGCGATCGCGCCGGTCGACTACAAGTATCGCGGTTTCGTGCTGACGCGCTCCCCTCTGGCCTTGCCGTCTCACACGTGGTGGTCGCGCGTGACAGTGGGACGTGGCGTCGGTTATCTCCTCGCGAGCGAGGCTGCCTCCGATATGTGGCGCGACGTTGCGCACGCGGCCTTCGGCCATGCGGAGATCGCCGAGTACTGCGATCCGCCCCGCGATCTCTATCGCATGGCGGCCTTTGTCGATGGACGGCTCGAGGGCTGCGTGTTCATCGGTCCGGCCACAGCGACCCTGCAGTGGGACGCGGTCAAAGCCTTGTTCGAGAGCGAGCAGCTTGCGGAAGCACAGCGCCGCGCCGTGCTGTCGGGCAAGGCCGCCGACGGCCTCGCCGATCCGGGCCCCGTGGTGTGCGCCTGCTTCGGCGTCGGCCTCAATGTCATCCGCGACGCGATTGTCAACGGCGGTGCGACCAGTGTGGAGGCGATCGGCGCGGCGCTGCGTGCCGGCACCAATTGCGGCTCCTGCCTGCCGGAGCTCAAGCGCATCGTGCAGCGCGAGCGCGCGCCGCAGGCGGTCTAGCTTCTCAGCCTACCATCGCCTGATACACCATCGCGCGCATCAGATAACGATAACGCATGCGTTGCAGCGGCGCTTGCATCATCAGGATGGCGATGAGCTGTTCGCGCGGATCGATCCAGAAATAGGTGCCGCTGACGCCGCTCCAGGAACAGTCGCCCATCGAGCCCGGCAGGGCGCAGCGGCCGCTCTCCTTGCGCACGGCAAAGCCGAGGCCGAAGCCGATGCCGTTTTCCGGCAGCGGCGCCAGCGCGCCGAACATCGTGCGCATCATCGGGCCATGCTGGCTGTCGGGGGCAAGGTGGTCCGATGTCATCAGGCGCACGGTCGCAGGCGAGAGCAGACGCGTGTCGCCCAGCGCGCCGCCGTCCAGCAGCATCTGGCAGAAGCGCAGGTAGTCGGTCGCGGTCGACATGAGACCGCTGCCGCCGGAGAGCCAGGCCGGTTTCATCGTTGCTTCGCGCAACATCGGCGGACGCTTGCCGGTTGCTGGATCGATCTGCGGCTCGGCGGCGCGGGACGCGTCCACAGCGGCAAAGCCGGAGTTGCTCATACCGAGGCGCGCGCAGATGTGCTGCTCAATGAAGGCATCGAGGCTCATGCCGCTGACGACCTCGACGACGCGGCCGAGCACGTCGGTCGAAAAGCCGTACTGGAAAGTAGTGCCCGGCTGATACGCGAGCGGCAGCCTGGCGAGCTTGGCCGTGAACTCGGCATTGGTGTGCTTGAGATCGCCGACGCCGGCGTCGATGTAGGCCTGCTTCAGCGCTGGCCCGGTCAGCGGCGCATAGGTGAGGCCCGACGTGTGGCGCAGCAGGTCCTGCACGGTCAACGGCCGGCGGCAGGCTTCGGTGGCGAGCGTGGCCGCGTGATCCGAGTCGACCGCAACCTGGGTCTCCGCGAATTCCGGTAGATACTGCGCTACCGGATCGGCGATGCTCAGCCTGCCTTCTTCCGCCAGCATCATGGCGGCGACGGAGGTCAGCGGCTTGGTCATCGAGGCGATGCGGAAAACACTGTCGCGCTGCATCGACGCATTCGCCTCGCGGTCGCGCAGGCCCAAGGCTTCATGCAGCACGACCTTGCCTTTGCGGGCGATCAGCGCCACGGCGCCGGGGACGAGCTTCGCATCGATATCACGCGACAGAACGTCGATGAGACGCTGCAGCCGCGCCGAAGAAAAGCCGGCGTCTTCCGGGCGATCGGTGCGGGCGAATTCGAACGACATTGCGGCTTCCTACTTCCAGAACTGCTTCGTGGCGATGCGCGCGCCTTCGGCCATGGCGGCGAGCTTGGAGAAGACAACGTCGGGATCGACCGCTGCCTGTCCGACCCATGTGCCGTAGCCGCAGTCCGAGCCGGCGATGACGTTCTCGCGGCCGACCAGGTTCGCATAGCGGCCGATGCGTTGCGCAACGACTTCCGGATGCTCGATGAAGTTCGACTTCGATTCGATGACGCCGGGGATGAGCACCTTGCCATCCGGGAGCTTGACCGTTTCGAACACCGTGTATTCATGGGCGTGGCGCGGATTGGCGGCCTCGAGCGAAATCGCGACTGGCTTCGCCTTGAAGACGACATCGATGATATCGGCGAGCGCTACGTCGTAATGGTGCGGGCCTTCGTAATTGCCCCAGCACAGATGCATGCGCAGTTGCTCGGCCGGAATGTTGGCGACGGCGTGATTGAGCGCTTCGATGTGCAGCTGGGCGCGCTTGCGGAAGCCGGCGAGATCGAGGTCGGCATATTGAATATGCCGACCCATGGCCAAGTCCGGACAGTCGATCTGCACGACGAAGCCGGCTTCGGCGATGGTCTCGTATTCCTCCCGCATCGCATCGGCGATGGCGTAGATGTAGCTCTCGAAGTCCTTGTAGTAGTCGTTACGGAAGAACAGCGAGACGACGCCGGGGGAGGCGGCGCTCATGAAGCCGCCGACGGCTTTCACCTCGGACAGCGCTGCCTTCAGGTTCTCGGCGTCGGACTTCGGCGACACGCGGTCACGCACCGAAATCGGGCCGTTGCAGGCGGGCGTCTTGCGCCGCGAGCGGCCAGGGTCGCCGAACACTTTCTGTTCGAGCCGCGGGAACTCGTGGACGTCTTGATAGATGAATGTGTTGCCGGTGCCGCCGAAGCCGTTGAGGCGATCTTTGATGTAGGTGGCATAGGAGGGTTTCGACATTTCCCCATCGTTGATGAGGTCAACCCCCGACGCCGCCTGCTTCTTTACCACTCCGGCCACCGCCGCCTTGATCTCTAGGGCCAGGGCTGCCGATTCGACCGGGACGCCTTCCTCTTTGGCGTACATGATGCGGATCAGGTCGTCCGGACGCGGCAGGCTGCCGGTATGAGTGGTGAGAAAACGGTCAGTGCTTCTTTGCATGGCTTTCGGCCTCCCCAGGACCCCCGGTTCGGGTGCCGGGGCGCCGCACTCTAACACCAGTGGCCGTTTACATTGACAGGGGGGGCCCCCTCCCTTAGAAACCCGGTCAAACAGCGTCCAGAGATTGTCATGAAAGTCCGTAACTCATTGAAATCGTTGCGCGGCCGCCACCGCAACAACCGCCTCGTGCGGCGCAAGGGCCGGGTCTATGTGATCAACAAGACCAATCGGCGCTTCAAGGCGCGCCAGGGCTGACGCCTGCGCATAGGCTGGCATGATGCCGGCTGTGGACGACCGGGGCGCCTTCTGGCGCCCTTATTCGTCGCAACGTGAGGCGTCGCATCTTGGCCGCAATGGATAGAGACATTACCCTCTATCCATGGGAACACGATTCCACGTTTTCCTGATGGCCGCGGCGCTTGCCGCCGAGCTTTCGGCTGCGCCTGTCCAGGCGGCGCCGGACGATGTGGTCGGGCCGCCGGCCAAGCTGCCGCAGGCGCCGAAGGGCGACCGCCTCCGCAATCTCGACTTTCTGTTTGGGGCGCTCAAGGCGGCGCCCAACGAAGAGAGCGCCAAGGCGGTCGAAGAGCGAATCTGGGCGGTCTGGATGATCTCGCCCAGCGACACTGCCAATCTGCTGATGACGCGCGTGCGCACGGCGGTAGAGCAGAAGGACCTCGACCTCGCCATCAAGCTGCTCGACGGCATCATCGCGATCAAACCGGACTACGTCGAAGCCTGGAACCGGCGTGCGACGCTCTACTACATGCAAAAGGATTACGGCCGCGCGATCTCCGACATCCGGGAGGTGCTGCGCCGCGAGCCGCGCCACTTCGGCGCGCTATCGGGCTTGGGCCTGATCCTGCAGGACATCGGCGACGACAAACAGGCTCTAGAAGTCTACCGCCGCGCGCTCAACGTCTATCCCCGCCTGCAACGCATCCCCGATCTCGTGAAAGAGCTCCAGCAGAAGGTCGAGGGCCGGGACATCTGAGGTGCGGTCGCACGCGCGCAAGAGGCCTTGGCGTCTGACGCTCGATCAATGCGACGACGACTCGGACAGCAAATTGATGACGGCGACGCCGGCGACGATCAGGCCGATTCCCACCATCGCCGGCAGGTCCAGACGCTGACCGAACAGTATCCAACCGATCAGCGAGATGAACACGATACCGATGCCGGACCACAGCGCATATGAAATGCCGACGGGAATGACGTCGAGCGTCAGCGACAGGAAATAGAACGCGACGCCATAGCCCGCGACGACGATCGCCGATGGTCCGAGCTTGGTGAAGCCCGCGGACGACTTGAGGGCCGATGTGGCGATGACCTCGCCGGTCACGGCGACAACGAGATAAACCCACTTCATTCTGTCCCCCTTGCGTATCCGATGAATCGTACCGCCAATCGCATGGCGTGATTTGGCCTAGATCAAGCCAGCCGCGAAGGTCGGAGGTTGGCACCTTCAGTCACCTTTGCCGCGCCCGCAGCCGACAGTTAACAAGCCATTAACGCCAAACGGCTAGCATCGTCGGCAACGTCTCAAGGATTCTGGGAAACGATGTCGGTCGTCACGGCGACATCTTCTGTCACCGGCCTGCCGCAAGCGGCGGCGCTGCGTTCCGGCGCGGCTGATGCCGGCACGCGCGTCGATGCGACGGCCGGCGGCGCCGCGGCCAATTCATCCGTTACGCCTCCGACGGAGGGCGCGGCTCTTTCGTCGGTGGCACAAGCGGTGGCGGCGCTGTCGCCGCAGCAGATCGCCGCCTCGATCATCGGCGATGCCGCCTCGCGGCAGAACGGCCTCGCGCCGCTCTATGCCGATCTGGCGGCGCTCGTGAAAAGCGGGCAGTCACTCCCCGCGCCGGTGGCGGCGCTGGTGCGGCAGCTGCTGGCCGCGCCTTTGGATATTGTGAGCAAGTCGACGGTCGGTGCCGCCGAGATCAAGGCCGCGCTGATGCAGTCTGGCCTGGTGGCGGCTCCATCTGCCGCGGCGAACGCCGGCGCTTCCGCGGCCATGGCCGCGCCACAGGCACAAGTCGCGGGTCTCAATCTGGTGCTCGGCTTGATGCGACGGGCGCTGACGAACTGGCGCGACGACGAGCAAGCCGATACGGCGCGAACCGGGACGGCGGCGGTTGCCGCGAACAGTGGCCGCGCATTGGCCACGGATGCCCGGCAAGCGCCGCCGCCGCCCTTTCGCAACGGACCGACCGTGCCGCAGGCGCCGGTCGAAGCAGCGTTGCCGGAGGACGTCTCCGATCTGGCGCTTGCGCAGCATCTGTTGGATCGCACCGAGGCCGCCATCGCGCGTCAAACGCTGATGCAGGTTGCTTCGCTCTCCGACGGCGATGCCGCCGCAGCCAAGCCCGGCACCGACGGGCGTCATCTCCTGTTCGATATTCCGATGGCGATGCCGCAGGGCACCGCCGTCGCGCAATTCCGCATCGAGCGGGATGGCGCCGGCAATGAAGCCGAGGCCACCAAGCCCGCCTGGCGCGCGAGCTTCGCCATCGATATCGAGCCGCTCGGCCGCGTGCATGCGCATATCGCGCTCGTTGGCGACCGCACCTCCGTCACCTTGCGCGCGGAGCGGCCGGAGAGCGCGGCGCTGTTCAACGACAGTGTCGCGCAACTCGAGGCCGCCCTGCGCGAAGCCGCTCTCGAGCCCGGCACGCTTTCCTGTGTTGGCGGCGAGGCGCCAGCCCAGTCGATGCCGGCCGGCAAACCCGGCATGTTTCTGGACAGCAAAACATGACGACGCGCAAACTCGCCGTCGCGCTGGAGTACGAGCGGCCGAATGCGCCGCGCGTCACGGCCATCGGTCACGATGCGCTCGCCGAGCGGATCGTCGAACTCGCCACCGAGCACGGCGTGCCGCTGCACGAGAATCCGCAGCTCGCGGCAGCGCTGTCCCAGGTCGAGCTGGAGGCCGAAATTCCGGAGAAGCTTTATCGCGCCGTGGCCGAGGTGCTGGGCTACGTGTTGCGCGTCTCGGGCAAGGCGAAGGAACATCGAGCCGGCCCGGCGGCCGGGTACGCTATTCCGGCAAACAGCGACCCTTATCGGAAAAAGTGAGCGGGCGCGCTTGCGGCGCGCCCGGCTCTTCGTTCAGAAAGGCACCACCAACCCGTCGAGCGGCGCGTCGCAGTTGACGAGCTCGACCTTCTTCATGGCGATGCGCATGGCATTGCCTTCGCCGACGAGACGATGGAAGTAGGTGCCGGCGAACAGCCGCTGATCCTCGCGCCGGTATTCGACCAGCACGAACTTCGAACGTACGATCACGCCCGGTTCGCCGGTCGACGGCTCGATGGTGACGTTGTTGACGGTGCGGCTGGTGCGCGAGCGCGGCTCCTGCGAATAGATGCGCGGGTCGGACAGCCGGCGTACGCGCGTCTCCAACAGACGGCGGTCGTCATACATGAGCGACACGGTCTCGAACGGATCGGCCTGGCCGGCCTCGATCGGCACCCAGTAGCGGGCGTCGTCGGTGAACAGCGCCACCCAATCGTCGAAGAAGCCTTCGTCGAGCAGGCGCGCCTCGTGGATCAAAAAGGCTTCGTAAGCCCGAACGTCGAGCTTGGCGTCCGGCAAAGCGGGAATCTTTTTGGTCTTGTCGAGCATGATCAGGCCACCTGCTTCTTGGCGCCGCTGCCGCTGTCGCCGAACATGTAGCCGCGCCAGGCATCGAACATGTTGCGGATGTAGACCTCGCTGGTCGAATTCTTGCCCTTGCGGCCGCCGTGCGGATCCGGCTCGTCCGACGTGAAGCCGCGGCCGATCTCCAACCATTCGGCGCCTTCGCTCGACAGGCCGAGCGCGATGCGGTTGTAGATCTCGAGGTCGTCCGTGAGCACCAATGAGCCGGTGCCGTTGACGACGTTGGCGAAGCTCACGGTATTGCGGAACATCTGATCCGGCGCGCCCTTCAGCTTGAAGCAGTAGGTGTGCACGACGGTCTTGTTCACCGAGATGGGATGAATGACGCGCAGCTGCTGGAACTGGCTCATCATCGACATGTTCGGATAGAAATTGCTGTTCCAGCGGCGCACTTCCATGATGCGCTGCGTTTCGGCCTTGCCCTTCTTGGTCTCCATCGCGCTGTGATACTCGCGGAAGGTCGGATCGTTCAGCGCGGCGACCAGCTTGGAGTCGTCGTGGTAGTCGCCGAGATAGCTGTGGCCGTTAGCGTAGGTCCAGATGCCGACCTGGTTTTCCCAGAACGAGTAGGGCGCACCGTTCTGACGCATCTGCCGGATGGCGATTTCGCCGGTGCCGTCGCTGAACACATCGTCCTTCTGCTGCTGAGCGGCGGCGATTGACGAGCGGTGCGTGTACCAGGGATGCGCGGCGTCGCACAGGTTCTCGAGATAGAGCTTCCAGTTGCCGTCATAGGTGTGCTTGAACACGCCGCCGGCGATCTCGAGCTCGCCGTCCGGCGCGCGGTCGACCATGTCGTCGAGCGAGGTCTTCATGTAGCCGAGGAAGTCCTCGAAGCTCTGACCTTCGGACGCGAGGCTCAGGAAGATGAAGCCGCGATAGCTCTGAACGCGCGGTACCCGCACCATCGCGGTCTTCGGATTCTTGGTGTCGAAGTCTTCCGGATAGCCGTTGTTGAGCGGCACCGCCTTCAGCCGGCCGTCGAGATGGTAAGTCCAGCCGTGGTAGCAGCACTGGAATTCGTCGGTGCAGCCGGTATCGTTGGCTACCACCATGGCGCCGCGGTGGGCGCACTGGTTATGCAGCGCTTGGATCGAGCCGTCTTTGGCCCGCACGATCACCAGCGGCTTACGCGCGACACGGGCGGTGAAATAGTCGCCCGGCTTCTTGATCTGGCTTTCGTGCCCGACATACACCCATGCCGTGCCGAAGATCCGTGACATTTCCAGTTCAAAGATCTCAGGGTCCGTGTAGATTCGGCGATGAACGCGAGCAGGCTCGACCATGCGCGCGAGATCTTCCGGGGAATAATTGGCAGTCATCGACATGCGGGAACTCCAGATCAAAGCGCGTGCGGCTGCTGGCAAAGCAACCCGGCCACGTCGCACCGTCGCCGGCGATAGTGAAACGATACCGGAGAGTATCGTTAGTCGCAAGGGGGCTCCCGCCGCCCCGCGCGCGCAGCCGGCCGCGCCGATGCGCAGCCGCCGGGGCCGGGTGAAATCCGACGCCAAGCGCGAGGCCATTCTGCGCGGCGGCATGGCCGTATTCCTGAAGTCCGGTTTCGAGCGCACCAGCATGGACGAGGTCGCCGCGCGCGCCGGCGTCTCGAAGATGACCGTCTATCGTCACTTCGGCAGCAAGGAGGACTTGTTCGCCGGCGTTATCACCGAGCTCTGCAATCCGATCGTGGCCAAAGAGTTGGAGCGCCTGTTCGAAGAGGAGCCGGAGCAAGCCTTGCGCGGCTACGCGCGGCGCATGATCGACACGGTTTTCGCGCCCGAGACGATCGAATTGCATCGCATCGTCATCGCCGAGAGCAGCCGCTTTCCCAAGCTCGGCGAGTTGTTTTACGCGTCAGGCCCGCAGGTCTGTATCGAGGTGCTGGCGCGGTATCTCAAGCAGAACCGCAACGACCCCCGCTTCCGCATCGGCGATCCGACGCGGACGGCCGAGGAATTCCTCGAGCTTCTGCGCGGCTACGGCCATCTGCGCGTGCTGCTGAAGATCAGCAAAGCGTTGACGCCGCAGGAGGTCGAAGCGCGGATTACCGGCGCCGTGCGCCACGTGTTGCGCCCGTAAGTCTTGCTGCGAAGTTGGGCAGCCTTGCCGCGATCGCCATCAGCGGTATGCCGATGCTTGATTTGCGCCGATGAAACCGTTGCATCGCTTGCGAACCGCGCCGCGCGCGAGCCGGAAAAACGGGCATGACGAAACGAGACTGGTCAGTATAGCATGCGCCCGCGCCCGACGGCGCGAAGGAAAAGCCCGGTCCACGGGCCTCGAGGGGACATGACGATGACGAACGAGTCACGCGCGAGCGTCAACCGGCGAACCTTTTGCGGAGTGTTTGGCGCCGCCGCCTTGTCGAGCGTGGCCGGTTTTCCGGCGCTGGCCAATGAAGCATCGTCCTATCTTTTCCCGGCGCCGCCGGTGTTGCCGGCTTTCGGTCCGATCCAGTTGGCGAAGGGCAGGGGCTATTTCGAGAAAGCCGGGCTCGACATGAATTTCATGGTCGGCCGCGGCGGTGTCGATGTGGCGCAACAGGTCGGTGCCGGCAATGCCACCGTGGGCGGCATCGTCGCCGATGGCCCCATTTTGGTGCGCGGTAACGGCATTCCGGTGAAGATCGTCTGCGTGTTCGGCGGCCGCGGCTTCATGCAGATGGTCGTGCGCGAGGATTCAGGCGTCACCAAGCCGGCCGATCTCAAGGGCAAGACCATCACGGTGATGTCCTATCAGGACACGACCTATTATGCGTTGCTCGGGTTGCTGGCGAGCGCCGGCCTGACGAAGGCGGACGTCAACATCCAGTCGGCCGGGCCGACCGGCGTCTGGCAGTTGGTCGCCGCTGGCAAAGCCGCCGGCATGGCGGGGGTGCCCGACTGGATTCCGCCGGTGCGCGCCGAGAACGTGAAGGTCAACATCCTGCAGACGGAAGATTACTTCCCGCATATGGCGCAGGGCATCGCCACCTCGGACGACATGATCAAGAAGCGTCCCGACCTGGTGAAGAAGATCGTCAGCGCGGCGCTGCAGGGCATGAAGGACATCATGGACGATCCCGCCGGCGCGGCCGCGGATTTCGTCAAGTTCGTGCCGTCCTGGCAGGGCAAGGAAGGCGCCATCAAATGGACGTTCGAGTACTACGCCAAGAACGTCTATCCCGGACAGAAGCGACTCGGCGAAGTCGACGGCGCGCGCTTGGCGAAGCTGCAGGACTTCTACCTGAAGAACGGCATCGTGCAGAACAAGGTGGCGGTCGACGAGCTCTACACCAACCAGTTCATCGGCTGAGGCGACGGCGTCGCAAGGCGGCCGCTAGCCGCGCGCGACGGGATACACCTTGCCCTCGAACACCGTGGCCGTCACCGGGATGTCCTTCAGCTTCTCCGGCGCCACGATATAAGGGTCTTCCTCCAGCACGGTGAAGTTGGCGATCTTGCCCGGCGCGATGCTGCCGATCTGGTCTTCCTTGCGCCAGGAGTAAGCGGCTTCGATCGTGATCGCGCGCAGAGCGGCGTCCACGGAAACCCGCTGCGCGGGGCCGGCGACACGCCCCGACGGCGTAATGCGGTTGATGCCGCACCAGGCGAGATACAGCGGCGCGCTCGGCGCCATTGGCAGATCGGAGTGGTAGGAAAGCGGAATGCCACGGTCGAGCACCGACTGTGACCGCACCATCATGTCGGCGCGCTCGGGGCCGAGACCGACCGCGCTGTATTTGTCGGCAAAGCCGACGGTGTAATACGGGTTGGCGCTGACGATGGCGCCGAGCTTCTTGATCCGCGCGATCTGATCCTCGGTCGCGTTGGCGAAGTGCACGATGACGCAGCGATGGTCGCTGCGCGGATGTTCGGCATTGAGTTTCTCGAGGATCGTGAGCAGGACCTCGAGGCCGAGGTCGCCATTGACGTGGGTGTGGATCTGATAGCCGGCGTTCCAGTAGAGCCGCGCGCGCTTTTCCAATTCGTCGGGCTGGAGAATCCACTCGCCCTTGTGGCCGTCAAGATAGCCGTCCTTCATCTGCATGAGCTGCGAGATGATGGCGCCGTCAGCGAACAATTTGACCTGGCCGGGGAAGAACATCAGTTTTTTACCGGGGCCTTCCGGCGCCACCGCGATCTGCGCTTCGGTGGCGTCGAGCGCGCGATCGAGGCCGACGCGGTCGACGATGCCGCGGCCGTCGGCGATGAACGTCGCATACATCGGCGTCTCGGGCGCGCCAAGGATCTGCTCGTAGAGCTTCCAGATATCGGGCGTGTAGAGCGCGCCCGGCTCCATGTAAGCGGTGACGCCGTTGCCATGCAGATAGGCCACCATCTGCTTGAGGCCGAAAGCGAGCCGGGCCGGGCTCGCCAGCACCTTCAGCATAGGCGCCATTATCAGATTGAGTCCGCCTTCCCAGAAGTGGCCTTCGCGCCAGTTCGCCTGCTCGCTGTATTGGCCTTTGCCGACAGTCATCGCCTCGCCGATGCCGAGCGCGGCGAGGGCCGCCGTGTTGAGATAGAATTCGTGGCAGGAGCGATGCCAGACGGCGATCGGGCGCGTAGCGCTGAGCTTATCGAGCGCGGTCCGGTCGAGCGGGCCGTGCCAAAGCGCATGATAGCCCCAGGTGATCAGCCACTCGCTTGGGTTTGTCAGCGCGGTCTCGGCCTCTTTCAAACGCGCCCAGTAGGCGTCCGGCGTCAGCGCCGCCTTGTGCACGACCTTCGGCAGCACCCAGTCCTCCGGCGCGATGACCGGTACGGCCAATGTCAAGGCGCCCAGGATAGGATGCAGATGCTGGTCGATCAGTCCCGGTAGGACCACCTTGTCCTTGAACGACTCGTCGGTCGTATAAGC
Source organism: Pseudolabrys taiwanensis (assembly GCF_003367395.1). Taxonomy (NCBI): domain Bacteria; kingdom Pseudomonadati; phylum Pseudomonadota; class Alphaproteobacteria; order Hyphomicrobiales; family Xanthobacteraceae; genus Pseudolabrys; species Pseudolabrys taiwanensis. The sequence goes on from NZ_CP031417.1 coordinate 4,887,987, forward strand.
GCGGGCGCCGAGCGCGGCCTTCACCCGATCGAGCGTGCCGACCGCGACGATGCGCTTGCCGGCGACCGCTATCGCGGTCGCGTCCAGCGGGCCACGCTCCATGGTGATCACCTTGCGCGCGATGAAGACGACCGGCTGGCCCGGCGCCTCGGTCGCACGCTCTCCGCCCAAGCCTTGCTGCAGACTTTGATTGATGCTGCCGTCGGCATGCGCCGGCGGAACCGCTTCGGCGACAAACGTCGCCGTCGCGGACAGTGCTGCCGCGCCTTTCAGGAAGCCCCGGCGCGACGGCCAAGATAGTCCTTCCAAGGCGGCACGAAATCCTGGGTTGCATCCGGCACACATTGCGCCATTCAAGGCGAGCGCGGCGCATCCGCGTTGATGTGGATCAACGGCCTGGGTCGTCCGGCAAGCCGTCCCGCTTTGTTGCTTCGATGTTGGAGTTTCGAATCATCTCGTTGAAATCACGACAAAATCTCTATCCCAAAAAACTTGGCTTCAAATGGCCACGAATCACTCACGTTAGTAAGGCGCGAGAAGTGCGGTTCAAAACGCCAGGGAGCACGCCCATGAATCAAACGATCTCCAGTGCGCCGTGCGTCAGTGTCATTGTCGTCGCCAACGAAAAAGGCGGGTCCGGGAAGTCCACCGTTGCCGTCCATCTTGCCGTCGCGCTGATGCGCGCGGGCGAGAGCGTTGCCACCATCGATCTCGATCCGCGGCAGCGCAGCTTCACCCATTACGTCGATAATCGGCTGACGTGGTCGCGCCAGCGGGGCAAGTCGCTACCGGCACCAACCCATGTGTGCTTCGACGAGGACGCCGATTTCACCACGAGCGAAGACGAGGCCGCAGGCCGCGCGACCTTCGAGAAGACATTGGCCGGGCTTTGCGAGAACCATCGCTATGTCATCATCGATACGCCCGGGCACAATCATTATCTGTCGCGTCTTGCGCACACTTATGCCGATACCCTGATCACGCCGCTCAACGACAGCTTCGTGGATCTGGATGTGCTTGGCCATGTCGATGCCGAGACCTTCGCCGTCACCGATGTCAGCCATTATGCCGGCCTGGTGGAGGAAGCCCGCGCCACGCGGCGCAGCCTCGGCAAGCCGGAGCTGGAATGGATCGTGCTACGCAACCGGCTCTCGACTTTGAACTCGCGCAACAAGCGTGCGGTCGGCGAGGCGCTTGCGGATCTCGCGCAGCGGCTCGACTTCCGCTGCATCGAAGGGCTGGCGGAGCGCGTTATCTTCCGCGAGTTCTATCCGCGCGGATTGACCGCCGTCGACGATCTCGATGAACTGACGTTGGGTACGCGGCCAACCATGTCGCACGTGACCGCGCAGCTCGAAGTGCAGAGTCTGGTCGCAGCCTTGCTGGGACCGGCTGCCTATCGGCTCGGAGCTTCTTTCCTCGAAAGCGACGCGGCCTGAAATGGAATGCGGCGACTGGCGGCGCGTGCCGTCAGTTGCCTCCGCCGGCGACCTCGAACATTCCCATACGCACGGCCAGCGCGACCGCATGGACACGGTTGCGGGCGCCCAATTTGCGCGCGGCGACACGCACGTAATGTTGCGCCATGCTCCGGCTCACGTTCATCTCGGCCGCAATTTCCTCGGCGCTTCTTCCGTTCGCAAATAGTTTGAGCGCTTCGAGCTCGTTGGCATCCAAGGGTCGCATTGATGATTAGCCGGCACACGCGGTTATTGTTACGTTGTCATAAAGATAATGATCAGGCTGGCGCGTAGCTGGGTAGATGGACAACATTTAATGCGGCGTGTGGAACTTCGCTGTATTTCTATGTTCCAGGGCGCATTATGGGGCGGTGCCGCGCGTGTCGCGTATGTGTCTGGCGCATGCGTGCACGGTTAAGAGAGCGGTAACGCGCGGCCGACGTCAGAAGCAGAGATTGGTGACGAACTTACCGTTCTTGTCCTTGATGACGTAAGGACATTCCGCGCGCTTGAGCGCGGCCCTCGCCTCGGCATTGCCGAGCGCTGCGGCCTTCTCGTAGTAGGTCTTCGCCGCCCCGGGATCCTTCGGCCCGCCGCGACCAGATTCGGCGAAGGCGCCGAGACGCTCCAAGGCGCCAGCGTGATCCTGCGCCGCCGCCTTCTCGAATAGCGCGCGCGCGCCAACATCGTCCTGCGGGCCGCCGACACCATCGGCCATCATCACGCCGAGCTGGTATTGCGCGGCCGGGGCATTGGCCTCGGCGGCTTTTGCAAGCAGCGCGCGCGTCTTCGTCGGATCGGCGGGCGCCCCATTCGATACCGCTGCGAGATTGGTGACACCGCGGGCATTGCCGCCCTCGGCCGCGCGCGTGAACAAAGCGCGCGCCTGGGCTTCGTCCTTGGGAAGGCCCGTGCCGGTGCCGTAGATGACACCGAGCTCGACCATGGCGGAGGTGCTGCCTTTGCCGGCGGCCTTGCGATAAGCGGCGATCGCTTCCGGCATTTGTCTGTTCGCCGCGTAGGCGCGGCCGAGCTGATACAGCGCGCGCCGCGACGCAGCCGAGGCGGACTTGCAGAATTTGATAGCAATGGCGACGTCGCTGCGCGCGATTTCGGCGACCCCTTTGACGTCGGCGGGCTTGTCGGGATCCGACGGCTCCGCGGCGACTCGGTCGCAGAGCACGAGATCGGCCGATTGTGCGCGCGCGACCGTAACGCTCAGCGCTATCAACAGCCCCACGGCGATGATTGTAGCGGATTGCTTGCGCATGGGCGGCACTCGCGCGGCTTATCGTGCTTTCAGCTTAGAGCCGCGAACGCGTGCCAGCAAGCACAGCATCTAGGCAGCCGCACCAACCGCCCCGGGTTTGCCGGTGTTGCCGCGCAGACGTTGGAGGGCGGCGAGGTTGGTTTCCGCGGAGGCCATGCAGCAGCGCGATTTGCCGCTGAGCTTGGCCTCGTAGAGCGCGGCGTCCGCGACGGCGAGCAGGTCGGCGAATTTGGCGCCGTGCTCGGGCGCCATGGCGATGCCGACGCTGACGCCAATGCTGATGGCGATGTTGTCGCCGAGATCGTAGGACGTGGCGATGGCGGCGATCAGATGCTCACCCAGCGTGATCGCTCTGTCAGGGGTGAGACCGTCGGCAAGCACCACGAACTCGTCCCCGCCGATACGGGCCGCAATGTCGGCGGCCAGAAGTACACGGCGCAGCCGGTCGGCGACCATGGCGAGCAGGCGATCGCCGGCGGCGTGCCCGTAGGTGTCGTTGACGCTCTTGAAGCCATCCAGATCGAGAAACAGTAGGGCCAGCATCTCGCCCTCGCGCGGTGCCGTCGCCAACCGCGCATCGACGGCGGCGATCAGGCCGGTCCGGTTCGACAGGCCGGTGAGCGCGTCGTGCCGGGCGCGGTGGTCGTTTTCCCGCTCCGCGCGCATGGTGGCGATGAGCATCTTGTTGAGCCGGAATGCCGCCACCGTCATCGCGAAGACGTACATCGGTATCTGGGCGAACACGATGTACATCAGAGGTTCGCCAGCGATCATCGCCCCCGGCAGGCACGGCCCGAGGCTGAACACCGTCATAGTCCCGGCCAGCCGCGGGGCGCTGAAATTGCGGAAGCAGATGCCGCCAACCATGGCCGCGGCCGAGAGGCAGGCGAGCGCGGAGGCGACCCAGTCGCCGCTGACCAGGCTGACGATTACGCCATAGCCGACGGTCGCGGCCCAAGCGATGCCCAGCAGGATGTAAATGTCGGTCGGCGTCTTGCGGCCCGTCAGTGCATTTCGCCGGGCGATCATGAGCACGATCAGGCGCGCCAGGCAGACCGCCACTTCGACGACGACCCAGGCGACGAAGGGCCATGAACCAAGCCGCGCCGCGATGGCTACCGATACGACGATCGTATTCGCGACGCCGCCGGCGAAGATCGGCAATGTGCCGTAAAGCTGTCCGACAAGGGCGTGGCGAATGTCGTCGGGCACGCCGGGGCCAGCATCCACCAGCCAGCGCGTCATGCGCCAGCGCGGCAAGCTATAAACCCTGCTGTCGCTTTGCATCCCACTTCCCCGTTGGCCGCGTACAGACACCAGGGGACCTTAATAGATATTTACCAGGCTAATATCACAGGTTGTTATTGCAAATGAGTAAACCGGCTTCAGCGGTGTCGCCGTCACGACTGCGACGGCACCGTCTCAAGTCAGGAACGGGGTAAGGCCCGGTCTCGGCCGGGCTCACTCGTGGCGGTGCATGGCCGAGTTGGCTTTGGTGTCGCGCATGAACAGGTAGACGATGAGCGAAATGCCGATCATGCCGGTCAGATAGTAATAGAACCAGCTTTCGTGGCCGACCGACTTGAACCACAGCGCCACCGAGTCGGCGGTGCCGCCGAAGATCGACACGGTGAGCGCGTAAGGCAGGCCCACGCCGATCGCGCGCACATTGGTTGGAAACAATTCGGCTTTCACCACGGCGTTGATCGATGTGTAGCCGGAGACGATCATCCACGCCGCGGCGATCAGCAGGAATGCGGCGAAGGGGCCTTTGACGGACTGCAGCGTGGTCAGAAGCGGCACGGTGAACAGCACGCCGCAAACACCGAAGGCGATGAGTAGCCATTTCCGGCCGATGCGGTCGGAGATGGCGCCATAGATCGGCTGCAGCACGATGCCGAACACCAGCGCCGCCAGCGTGACCATCGTGGTCTGGTCGTCGGTGAGGCCGACCGACAGCTTCAGGAACTTCTGCATGTAGGTCGTGTAGGTGTAGAACGCGGCCGTGCCGCCGGCGGTCAGGCCGACGACGAGCAGAACCTCGCGCGGATACTTCAGCAGCGTCGCGATCGACGACGTGCGTTTGCCGATCTTCTTCGCCGCTTCGAATGCCTCGGTTTCATGCAAGTTGCGGCGCATGATCAGGGCGGTGACGGCCAGCAGCGCGCCGATGACGAACGGGATACGCCAGCCCCAGGCGCGGATTTCATCGTTCGTCAGGAACACCTTCTGCAGCAACAGCAGCACGAGCAGCGCGGTAATCTGGCCGCCGATCAGCGTCACGTATTGAAAGCTCGAATAGAAGCCACGGTGGCGCTGATCGGCCATCTCGGTGAGATAGGTCGCGCTCGTACCGTACTCGCCGCCGAGGCTGAGGCCCTGAATGATCCGCGCAAGGCCGAGCAAGACAGGAGCCCATATGCCGATCGAGGCATAGGTCGGCGTCACGGCGATCATGAGCGAGCCGAAGCACATCATCGCGACGGACAGCATCAGCGATAGGCGGCGGCCGTAATTGTCAGCCAGATGCCCGAACAGCCAGCCACCCAGTGGCCGCACGATAAAGCCGGCCGCGAACAAAAGGGCGGCGTTGAGCTGCTGCACGACCGGGTCGGAACTCGGAAAGAAGGCGCCAGCGAAATACAGCGCGAACGCGGCGTAGGCGTAAAAGTCGTACCATTCGACCAGATTGCCGACAGAGCCGATGAAGATCGCCTTAATACGGCGGCGCATGTCGGCGAGATCGAGCCGTTCGTCTTGAGCGGCGGTTGTCGTGGTAGTCATGAAAGGCGCTCCGGTCTCTATACGCGCAGGTGCCGGCAGGTGCGCCGTCGGTGGCCTCGGGTTGTTGAACGGAGGGGCGAAGGCAGGTCGGCCTGGCAGGGCTGCTATTCACGGTACTTATGAACTCATCAATCCTGTTTGAAACCCCTGCTTAAGTTAAACGTCAAACTTTTGTATGGTGCGCTGCACGCGCTTTTGTTGCGGTGCAATAAAAGGAGCAACGCGCGCAAAAAATAGCAACGGCGGGCGCGTTGTGCGCCAGCCGACCCGTCAGCGAAAAAAATGCGAAGGAACGAAGTTTAGTCGTTCGCCACGTCGGCGCCGACATAGGCGATGCGCAGCATGTTGGTCGCACCCGGCGTGCCGAGCGGCACACCGGCGACCACGATGACGCGCTGCCCCGGCTTGGCGAAGCCTTCCTTGAAGGCGATCCGGCAGGCGCGATCGACCATATCGTCCTGGTCGTGCGCGTCTTCCGTGACCACGCAGTGCACGCCCCACACCACGGCCAGCCGCCGTCCCGTCGACATGTTCGGCGACAGCGCCACGATAGGCGGGCGCGGCCGCTCGCGCGCGACGCGCAGGCCGGTCGAGCCGGACGAGGTCCAGCAGATGACCGCCGCAAGATCGAGCGTATCGGCGATGTGGCGCGCCGCGTCGGCGATGGCGTCGGCGCCTGTCGCCTCGGGTTCGCCGCGCTGTGCCGAGATGATGTTGCGGAAGAAGGTGTCGTTCTCGACCTCTTCGGCAATGCGGTTCATCGTCGACACCGCTTCGACGGGATATTGCCCCGCCGCGGATTCCGCCGACAACATCACCGCGTCGGCGCCTTCGAAGATGGCTGTGGCCACGTCCGACACTTCGGCGCGCGTCGGCACCGGCGACGAGATCATCGACTCCAGCATCTGGGTCGCGACCACGACGGGCTTGCCGGTCTGACGGCCCATGCGCGTCATCTGCTTCTGCACGCCGGGCACTTTTTCAAGCGGCATCTCCACGCCGAGATCGCCGCGCGCAACCATCAGCGCATCGGCGAGGTCGATGATCTCCGACAGCCGCACGACAGCCTGCGGCTTCTCGATCTTGGCCATCACGGCAGCGCGGCCGCGCGTGATCTTCTTGGCTTCGGCGATGTCCTCGGGCCGCTGGATGAAAGAGAGCGCAACCCAGTCGATGCCGGCGTCGAGCGCGGCTTCGAGATCGGTGCGGTCTTTCTCCGCCAGCGCCGAGAACGGAATGGTGGAATCCGGCAGGCTCACGCCCTTACGGTCCGACAGCTTGCCGGCGACTTCGACGCGCGTGACCATGCGCTTGGGCTCGGCCTCGACGACGCGCAGCTTTACTTTGCCGTCGTCGATCAGCAGCACGTGACCGGGTTCGACTGCGCTGAAAATCTCCGGATGCGGCAGGAACACGCGCGTGGCATCGCCCGGCGTGTTGTCCGAGTCGAGCACGAAGGTGTCGCCATTCTTCACCGTCACCGCTTTGTCGACAAAGGTGCCGAGCCTGAGCTTGGGGCCCTGCAAGTCGACGAGAATGCCGATCGGTCGCCCGGTGTCCCGCTCGACGGCGCGGATCATCGACACGATCTCGCGCATGCGGTCCGGGCTCGTATGACTCATGTTGATGCGGAACACGTCGGCACCCGCCTTGAACAGGCGGGCGATCATGTCCGGATTGGATGACGCCGGTCCGAGGGTGGCGACGATCTTGGCGCGGCGCAAGCGTCTCATGAATGGCGTCTCTTCCGTTGCTTTATGGCTTCCCGCCTTCGGCGGGCGGCGTCGGCATCATCAAAGGCGGACGTCCGGGTCCGGGTAGTCGCGGACCGAGCGGACTTGGCGTTTGTTCCGCGGTCTCGGTCAGTTGCACGGTCCAGGAGCGTTGCTCGCCGGTGTCGACCTCGAAAAAGCCGGTGCGGTCGTAACCGCGCGCGAGGCAATTCTCCGTGCCGCGAATGGTGAACTCCTTTTCGCGCGAGCACATATAGGCCTTGCCCGACCACTCGCCGCCACGATCGTAGTCGACCGCGTAGATATAGTAGTAACGCGCGACCAGCGCCCCGCGCAGCAGCGTTTCGCAGGAGCGCGCCGATATGTTCCACCAGCCCTCGGTGGTCCATCCGTCGGCGTCCTTGTAGCCGAGCGCGACGCCGACGCGGCTGCCGGTGTTGTTGCACAAACGGAAGTCGGCCCGGGCGGGGTGCGCCGATGCCACCAGGAGCAGCACGGCGGGCACCAGCAGGCACGCGAGACGACGAGAAGCTGAGTGCCAGGCGGGAAAAGATCGCAATGCGGTCACAGTCGTCGGTTTCGTTGCTTCGGGTTTTGACGTGACCCGTCACAGGCTGTCAACGACGATGGCGCGCAGGTCGTTCACGTTGGTGTAGGTCGGGCCCGGCTCGAGCAGGTCGCCGAGCGCGGAAAAGAAGGCTGTCGAGTTATTGTCGGCCAGAAACGCGGCCGGATCGAGGCCGAGCGCCTGGGCCCGCGTCGCCGTGTCGCCATCGGCAAAGGCGCCGGCGGGGTCCGTCGCCGAGCCGCCGCCGCCGTCGGTGCCGTCGGTGTCGCCGGCCACGGCCGCGACGCCCGGCACGCCCGCGAGCGCGATGGCCAGCGCCAGCGCATATTCCTGATTGGGCCCGCCTCTGCCGTGACCGCGTATCGTCACCGTGAGCTCGCCCCCCGACAATATAACCGCACGCCGCCCTTGCGCGCGCAGCGATTGTGCGAGCCGCGCATGTTCATTTGCCACCTCGCGCGCTTCGCCTTCGACATCGGCGCCGAGCGAGACGCATTCGTATCCCGCCGCGCGCACGGCCTTCTCGGCAGCGGCAAACGAGTCCGCGGGCCGCGCCGCGAGATGGAATTCACTCGCTGCGAACACCGGGTCGCCCGGCTTCGGCGATTCATTAGCAGCGTCGTTCAGCGCGCGTGTGACAGCGGCGGGGACGTCGAGTTTGTATTTGGCGATGACCGCGCGGGCATCGGCGAGCGTCGTCGGATCGGGCACGGTCGGGCCGGAGCCGATCACGGCAGGATCGTCACCGGGTACGTCGGAGATCGCGATCGTGACGACGCGCGCCGGGTAAGCGTGGCGCGCGAGCCGGCCGCCTTTGATGCGCGACAGGTGCTTCCTCACGGTGTTGATCTCGCCGATATGCGCGCCGGAGCGCAGCAAGGCGCGCGTCACCGACTGCTTGTCCTCAAACGATATGCCGGACGCTGGTGCGATCCAGTTGGCGGAAGCGCCTCCCGATATAAGAACCAGCACGAGATCGTTGGGGGTCCCACCATCGGCGAGCGCGAGGGCCTTCTCGGTGGCCGCCAGACCGGCGGCATCGGGAATCGGATGCCCGGCTTCGATCATCTCGATGCGTTGGAGCGGGCGGCCATAGCCGTGCCGCGCGACCGCCAGTCCGCAAAGTCGTTCGGCAGGAACCCCTTGCTTGTTGAGGTAATAGTGTTCGGCGATCTCTGCCATGCTGCCCGCCGCTTTGCCCGCCGCGAGCATGATGATGCGGCCAGCGGGTGGCGCGGGCAGTCGTGTGGGCAGAAACGTTGCCGGGTGCGCTGCGTCTACCGCAGTGCGGTAGAGGCTCACGAGAAAACCGCGCAGACGATCATTCATTCTCGACATCACTGCCAGGCCTTCAAGAATTGATTCGAATCGTTCTAGCTAAAACTTGCCCGCGCGCGGGTAGTGTTTGAAAGTGGTCGTGACGCCACCGCGGGAGCGCGGGGCGGGTCAACACCCTCTCGAGGGAGAGAAACAATGAGTACCATAACTTTCACCATCAATGGAAAAGCGGCGACGGTCGACGCCGAGCCGGATACGCCTCTCTTGTGGGCCGTGCGTGAGCATCTCAAGCTCACCGGCACCAAGTTCGGATGTGGCGCGGGCCTTTGCGGCGCTTGCACGGTGCATCTCGACGGCGCGGCCGTGCGTTCCTGCCAGACGCAGCTCTCCGAAGTGCGTGGCCGTCACGTCACGACGATCGAAGGCCTGTCGCCGGATGGCACGCATCCGCTGCAGAAGGCGTGGATCGAGGCGCAAGTGCCGCAATGCGGTTACTGCCAGTCCGGCCAGATCATGCAGGCGGCGTCGCTGTTGAAAGAAAATCCCAAACCGAGCCGCGAGCAGATCGTGGAGCACATGGACGGCAACATCTGCCGTTGCGGCACCTACAGCCAGATCATTGCCGCGATCGAATCCGTGGCGAGGGGCTGATCATGACCGAACACATCCAGACCACCGCTTTCTCGCGCCGCGGCTTCCTCATCGGCAGCGGCAGCGCCGCCATCGCCGTCGCCTTCGGCAGCGGCCTTCGTTCGGCGAGTGCCGCGGGCACGGCCGATCTCGGCGCTTTCGTCAGCATCGGCGCGGACGGCATCGTCACCTTCATCTGCCCGGCTTCTGAGATGGGGCAGGGAACGCGCACGTCGCTCGCCGTGATCTTCGCGGAAGAACTCGACGCGGATTGGAGCAAGATGCGCGTCATGCAGGCGCCCGCGGACGCCAAGCTTTACGGCAATCCGAAGTTCGGTAATCAGCAATCGACGGTCGGCAGCTATGCCGTGACCGGCTATTACGCGAAGTTGCGCCTCGCGGGTGCGCAGGCGCGCAAAGTGCTGCTGATGAACGCGGCCGATGCGTGGAAGGTGCCGGTTGGCGAACTGACCACCGAGCCCGGCATGGTCGTGCATGCCAAATCCAACCGCAAGATCGGCTACGGCGAACTCGCAAAGACCGCGACGGTGCCGAATCCGCTGCCCGAGGTGACGAAGGCCGATCTGAAGCCGGAGGCGCAGTTCCGGCTCATCGGCAAGAACATCGATCGTATCGACGTGCCGTCGAAGACCAATGGCACCGCCGAATACTCCATGGACGTGCAGGTCCCGAACATGGTGTACGGGGCGATCCTTTACTGCGATGTCCAGCACGAGAAGCCGGTCCAGATCGACGACTCCGCCGCCAAGCGGATCAAGGGCGTGGTCAAGATCGTGCCGTTGCCGGTCGGCGTTGGCGTTCTGGCCGAGACGGTCGAAGCGGCCTTCCGCGCCAAGGAGGCACTCAAGGTCACGTGGACCAAAACGACACCCGCGCAGACCTATTCGAACGACGGCGTTCTTGCCGACTATCGCACCATCGCCGCCGACTGGTCGAAGCCCGGCGTCGATATGGTCAAGAAGGGTGACGCGGACGCGGCCTTGAAGGGGGCGGCGAAGGTGCTCACCGCGGAGTATTTCTCCGAGCATCTGTCGCATGTCTGCATGGAGCCGCTCAATGCGACAGTTCACATCCAGGGCGACAAGGTCGAGGTGTGGGCCGGCAATCAGGCGCCGGTAACGCAGCAGATGGCGGCGGCGGCCGTGGCCGGCGTGCCACCGGCCAATGTCACCGTGCACACGATGCTGCTCGGGGGCGGCTTCGGCCGTCGTTCCGACGCCGACACGGTCGCGCATGCGACCATGCTCGCCAAGGCATCCGACGGACGTCCGGTGAAGCTTATCTGGACGCGCAACGAAGACATGATGAACGACAAGTTCCGGCCGTTGACGGTACAGCGGCTCGAGGTCGGTCTCGATGCCAAGGGTGACGTCGTCGGCTGGCGGCATCGTATCGTCAACGAGAGCTATCTCGGCCGCGTTCTGCCGCCGCCGATCTTCCAGAAGATCGGCATGCGCGATGAAGTCTCGGGCGGCGGCGGTGAGATGAGCTACGCCGTGGCCAATCATCGCGTCGATTGGGTGCGCGCCGCGCGTGGCGTCGATGTCGGCGCCTGGCGCGGTATCGCGGCGGGCTACACCAAGTTCGCGATCGAGACCTTCATCGACGAACTGGCCGCCGGCAAGGGCACCGATCCGCTCGCTTACCGGATCGCGATGCTCAAGGACGATCCGCGCGCGCAAGCGGTGGTGAAGGCGGTGGCCGACATGTCCCGGTACAACGAGAAGCGGCAGGGGCGGGCGCTGGGGCTCGCCTATTCCGACTCGTTGCACAGCCATACGGCGGCGGTGGTCGAGGTCTCGGTCGACGAGAAGTCCGGCGCCATCACGGTCCATCATGTCTGGGCCGCGGTCGATGCCGGTCTCGCCGTGCAGCCGAAAAACATCGAGGCGCAGATGCGCGGCGCCATGGTGTTCGGACTTGGCGCGGCATTGCGGGAAGAGGTGCACATCAAGGATGGCGTCGTCGAGGAGCGCAATTTCGACGGCTATCCGGTGCTGCGCATGTCCGACATCCCGCCGATGGACGTGAAGGTGATCTCGAACGACTCCGAGCCGACCGGCATCGGCGAAGCCGGCGTGCCTGTCATCGCGCCGGCGATCGCCAATGCGGTGGCGCAGCTCACCGGCAAACGGCTGCGGCACCTGCCGATGACGCCTGATCGCGTGAAGCAGGCGCTGGGCTGATCGTCCGGCCCGACACAAGCCGCCGCGCTCCTGCGGGGAGCGCGGCGGTTTTTTTGTCTTCGCGGAGAGGCGATCGGCGAGAGGCCTTCAAATACGGGGCGCGCATGGTTACCTTATCAGGGACACAGGAACTCGCCATGGACGACAAAACCCGCACCGAACTCGAAGCCGCCGCCTTTCGGCGCCTGCTCGAGCACCTGCGCACGCGCACCGACGTGCAGAACATCGACCTGATGAATCTGGCCGGCTTTTGCCGCAATTGCCTCTCCAACTGGATGAAGGACGCGGCTGACGCCCAGGGCGTGCCGATGAGCAAGGACGAGAGCCGGCAGTTCGTCTACGGCATGCCTTACGACGAATGGCGCGCGAAGTATCAGAAGGAAGCCAGCGCCGACCAGAAGGTCGCCTTCGAGAAGGCCAAGCCGCATCATTAGGCCCCGCACGCTGAGGGGCGAGCCGCACAGGGTGCGAGACTCATGTTGACGCCGTCATCTTTCGGGGGCGACCTCAGGATGACGGTGATAGGCAAGCTTTTTCTCGAGGCTTCTCAACACGTGTGAACAGTGTGGATGAACGCCGCCTTACCTTGACCCGGAGGCGGGCAAATCCGAAAGCTCTCGTTTGGATTGGTGCGGGTCCGCCCGCCGGTGAGAGAGTCGAGGAGAGTTCGATGGCAATGCCCGCCGCGGCCGAAAAAGAAGACAGCGAACGCGCGCACCGCTTCGCCAAGGACCAGCTCAAGGCGATCATCGAGCGCATCGAGCGCCTGGAAGAAGAAAAGAAGGCGACCCAGGACGACATCAAGGACGTCTACGCCGAGGCCAAGGGCAACGGCTTCGACACCAAGGCGCTGCGTACCATCGTGCGCCTGCGCAAGATGGATTCGGACGAGCGCCGCGAGCAGGAAGAAGTGCTCGAGACCTACATGCACGCGCTGGGGATGCTGGCGTAGGTGAGTCGTCACGGCCGAGCGCCGTAAGCGCGTTCCCGGGCGTCTTTGACGCGAGGGCCCGGACCGATAGGGCCCATATCTCGGTACGATCGAGACCGCCTGGCGTACCGGTCCCTGCCTGCGCGGGGACGACACCCTCTCACACGGTCACTGCCGGGCTTGACCCGGCAATCCATGGCGAGCGGCAACACGGCTCGGTCTTACGTAAAGTTCTTCGAGGTGAGGGGCATCATGGATGCGCGGGTCAAGCCCGCGCATGACGTCGCGCGGATGGCTACCGCAGCGCCGCGGTCTTCGCGCTGACGAAGGTCGTCGTTTCGACGAACACCACCGCGGCGCCCGAGAAGCGGTCCGCGAAGACGCCGCCGGACGGATCGGCCGAGAAACTCATGGTCAGCGCGTCGTTCGGCTTGTGCAGCAGATACTGCAACGGGCGCGGATCGAAGGTGCCGCTCTGCGTCGCTCTCATTACGGCGGACACGCTCGGCGTCAGCATGGCCGCGCGCAGCCACGGGCTGTCCGGGTTCTGAGTGCCGGCGACGAGCAGAGGCGCCTTCGCCGTGGCGTCGGCGGTCTGCGTCAAAAGCGCCGGCGCATTCCGCGCGACATGCGGCGCCGTCCGGCCCATGGGCCGCGTCCGGGGCATGGGGGCCGGTTCGGAATCGGGGGCGGCGTAAGCGAGCGGCGGCGTGCTGCCGGTGGCATCGGCGACCATGAAGGGCGAGGCATTGCCGGACGCCGTCTGGTTGACGACGGCGGGCCAGACGCCGCGGTTGTCGAACGAGGCCGAGGCGGTCTGATAGCTCGCCTGCTGCGGTTCAGCCGAGGCGACGTCGACCGGCATCTGCGGCCGCGCCGCCGGCAGCGGCACGATACGCTCGGTTGCGACCGGCTTGGGCGGTGCCGCGCTGGCGACCACCGTGCGCGCGCGCGTGCTCTTGACCACCGTGGTCGACGCGGCCTTGTCGTCCGCCTCTTCCGTATTGGTCTTGCCTGAACCGAACAGGCCGGCGAACAGACTGCGCGTCGGCTGTTGCTTGTTGGCGGCCGCGATGCTGGTCGCCTCGGCTTCCTGCTGCGCGGTGATCGCGCCGGCCGAGTGCGCGGCTTCGAGCGAAACACGGTTCGGCGTGTTGCCGCGGCGTTCGACATCGGCGAGCGCGAGGGCATAGCCTGGGAGCGGGCGGCCATCGGAAGCGACATGCACGGTTCGGCCGTCGGGGAACACCTTCTCCAACTGCGCATATGTCATGCGCGGCCAGTGGCGTACGGTGCCGGTGTCCATGTGCACGAAGGGCGAGCCCGACGTCGGATAGAAGCCGACGCCGCCGCGCTGCATGCGCAGGCCGATTTCGCGGATCTTCGCGAGCGGCACGCCGGGAATGAAGAAATCCATCGCATTGCCGGCCGAATGCTGGCTGACCTCGGCGACACCGCTCGAACGCGCGCGCAGCATCGCATTGGTCGCCGGCGAGCGATAACCGCAGATCACTTGAATCGGCTGCGTGGCACCGGCCTCGCGATACGCTTCCCACAACAGATCGAAGAGATGCGGATCCATGCGCACGTCTTCGTTCTTGCGCCAGTCGCGCATGAACCAGTTGAGCTTCTTCAGCGCGGCCTCGTCATAGCGGCCGTTGCGCTTGAAGGTGATGGTGATGTCTTCGTTGGTGTGCAGGTGATGGAAGGAGAGGGTGCGGGTGTCGCCTTCGGCGATCGCGGTCTGCAGCGCGCTGCTGCCGCCGACGATGACCAAGCCGGCGAGGCTCAGGCGCACGCTGATGAGAAAAGTTGTCGTCTTCAGCCGACGCGCCGCACTTACTGACACAAGAATGTTCCGCGAAAATCGTCCCACTATCGCCGCCACATGCCCTTTCGGCCGCCGCGACGACGACCGGACGAGTGTTGTCGGGATTGGTTAACGAGCGCTTATCGCTCGGCAATTGCCCCCGGAGATGTCCAAACCGTAATGTCGGACCGTGGCAGAATATGGTCGGGGCGAACTCAATTAGCGCGTGGGGTGGAATGGATTACCGTTTGTGATGGTCCCCGTCACGCTGAGGCGCGAGCGTAGCGAGCCTCGAAGGGTAATGGGCCGGGGCCGTTATCCTTCGAGGCACGCAAGAGCGTACACCTCAGGATGACGGATCGACACCGCTACCTGAACAACCGCTCGAAGAACGCCATCGGGTTCTGCGCCTCGCGGCGCTCGACGCGGCGCAGGATTTCCTGGTTGCTCTTCATCGTCGCGAGTTCGCGCTTGGGGTCCTGCGGCGGCGCGACGTCGGCGATGCGGCGCTCGTCGCTGTGCAGGATCGCCCTGATGCGCGCATCGAAGCCGTAGATGTCGTCGCGCAGCACGAGCTTGCCGCCGTCATCGACATAAGCCGTCTGGTACGTCAGATGCACCATAGGCTTGTTGACCATCTTGAAGGTCTTCTCGTCATGACCGATCAGCCGTTCGAGCTGCGGCTGCGTCGGTGTCTGGCCGGGGATGGCCATCGCCAGCATGATCTCGCCGAACTTGGTCGGGTTCTCCACCCGCATGCAGCCGTGGCTGAAGGCGCGCTTGTCGGCCGAGAACAGGCGCTTCTCCGGCGTGTCGTGCAGATAGACCTGATAGCGGTTCGGGAAGTTGAACTTGATGCGGCCCAGCGCGTTGGCGGCGCCCGGCGGCTGCACGACGTTGATGTGGCCGTCCGGGCCCTTCTTCACTTCGAGACCCATGCGGTCGAAGATGTTCGGGTCCGATGCGTAGAGCGGCAGCAGCTCGTTCTGAATGATCGATTGCGGCACGTACCACGACGGGTTGACGATGACGTTGTCCATCGCGGCGGTGAGCAGCGGCGTCGGCGTCTGCGGCTTGCCGGCGACAATCTTCGTCGTCCAGACCTGCGAGCCGTCGCGCACGACCTTCAGCGTATAGTCCGGGATGTTGACCATCACGTAAGCGCGGCCGAGATCGCGCGGCAGCCAGCGCCAGCGCTCCATGTTCGCGAGCACGCGATCGACGACTTGACCGGGCTTCGGCCCGTTGATCGCTGCGATGGTCTTGTTGTCGATGATGCCGGTCGGCTTGATGTCGGCGTTGGCCTGAACGTTGCGGATCGCGTTGTACAGCGCCTTGTCGTAGACGAGTTCGTCCGCCTTCACGTGTTTGACGACCTGCCGGCCGCGCTCGCGCACGACCACGCGGCTGTCGCCAGGCGCGCTCGTCTTCAACCGTTCGCGCAGCAGCGGAATGCGCTCGTCTTTGGCGCCGGGTTTCACGGCCGCCCCCTCGGGGATGCGGCTTTCATCGGCCGAGGCGCGCGCGCTATTGGCGCGCAGGTCGGCGAGCCGCGCCTTCAGCGCGCGGAATCCGGCGTGCGGCGGATTGTAGCTCTCGATGGTCGTGTCGATGTCGCGCGCGCTCGCCAGCTTCTTGAGCACGTCGTCCGCATCCGGCGTGTGGTTGCCGTAGTCGACCTCGACGGTGACGCGCGTCGGCGCGACGCGGCCGACCGCGAGATGACGGGTATAGACGAGCAAGGACTGCGACAGCCTCAGGTCGGCGTCGGCGAGGGCATCGGCGTTGCCGGCAAAGTCGCGCGTCGGATAATCGGACGCATCGAGGCCGTCGGCGGCCGCGTTCTTCAGGCGCGCAATGGCGGACTTGGCCTGCGGCGTGACTTGACCGTCGCGGATCCACACCGGCGCATAATTGCGGGCGGCATAAAAGGTCTCGATCGCCTTGCGATCGGTGGCATTGTCGATGCGTTTGTCGAGTTGTTTGGCGGTGACGAGCGCGCGCAGCCGGTCGATGACGGCCGTGTCGCTGGCGGCCATCACATTGTCGAGCGAGCCCTTGAGGTCGATGTTGTCGGCCTCGCGCGGCGTCGGCGTCGCGAGGGCGCGGGCGGGCGTTGCTTCGCGCTGTTGCATCGCCGGGATCTGGAATTGCGGCGGCGGTGCCGGATCGCGATGGCGCAACATCTGACCGTTGAGCGACGGCGGCAATGGCCTTGCCGGCTCGACGCGGTCCTGCTGTGCCATCGACAGCGTTGGCGTCAGCATCGCGGCCCCCAGCACGGTGCCCGCCAGCAGACGATCGAAGCGTTTGTTACGCATCACTCGCACCCCACACACCAGCGCAACGGATGTTGCGGATGCCGTTGCGCGACGCGCCGGAACGGGAGGCGCCGCGTCTTCGGCCACTACCATTATGCGGCCGAATGTACGCGTTCTCGTATCGAAAGTGAGCGCCTGCTTCCGAATACTTGCAATCACGGCTAACGCGCCACGCTCGGATAGTTAAAGCGCCCGCGTTTACCCTATCACGGCGCGCCGATGGCTCCGTTCACCTTGATGGGAGCTTCCTTGCCATCCAATTCCAGCTCTTCGAGCTTACGATAGAGCGTGGAGCGGCCGATTTTCAGCCGCCGCGCCACTTCCGACATCTGCCCGCGATAATGCGACAAAGCGAAGCGGATGACCTCGCTTTCGATATCCTCGAGCGGGCGAACCTCGCCGCGCGTGTCGGTCAATCGCAAGGTCGGGCCCATGCCGGCCAGCGAGTGCCGCTCGGCCGGGGCAAGGCTTGCCTCGCGCGCGACCCAGGGATCGATGAGCGCGGTAACCGGCTCCAGTGCGGGCTGCACGGGGGTCGCGTTGTCGTCGTCGATCTGGGCGGCGATCTGCGGAAATTCGCTGACGCCGATCTCCTCGCCGTCGGCGAGCACCACGGCGCGGAAGACCGTATTCTCGAGCTGGCGCACATTGCCCGGCCAGCGATAGCGCGACAGCAGCGCCAGCGCTTCGCCGGTGATCGCGCGCACGCGCTTGCCTTCTTCGGCGGCGATGCGGGTGAGGAAATGGCGCGTCAGCTCCGGCACGTCCTCGGGCCGGCGGCGCAGCGGCGGCACGTTCACAGGGAAGACGTGCAAGCGATAGAACAGATCTTCGCGGAAGCGGCTGGCCTTCACGTCGGCGATGAGATCGCGGTTGGTCGCGGAGACGATACGAACGTCCACCTTGACCGATTTGCGTCCGCCGACCGGCTCGACCTCGCCTTCCTGCAAGGCGCGAAGCAGCTTCACCTGCGCGGGCAGGGGCAACTCGCCGACCTCGTCGAGGAACAAGGTGCCGCCATCGGCTTCGATGAATTTGCCGGTGTGTTTTTCGGTGGCACCGGTAAAGGCGCCTTTCTCGTGTCCGAACAGGATCGACTCGACCAAAGTCTCCGGCAGCGCGCCGCAGTTGACCGCGATGAACGGCTTGGCGCGGCGCCCGCCCGAACCATGGATCGCGCGCGCGATCAATTCCTTGCCGACGCCGGACTCGCCTTCGATCAGCACCGGAATAACGGAGGCGGCGGCTTTCTCGACGGCGCGCAGCACGGACTGCATCGCCGGCGAGCGAGAAATGACGTCGTCGATGGTGAGGGTGCCCTCCTGCTTGCGCTTGATGCGTTGCAGTTCGCCGGCGAGTGCCTTGGCGGCGAGCGCGTTGCGCAGCGACACTTGAAGACGTTCGGGGCCGACCGGCTTCACCACGAAGTCGGCGGCACCGGCGCGCATGGCCGAGACGACATTGTCGATGCCGCCGTGCGCGGTCTGCACGATCACCGGCGTGCCGATACCGGCATCGCGCAGGCGCGCCAGCACGCCAAGACCGTCGAGGTCGGGCATCACCAGATCGAGCACGACGGCGTCGATCGGATTGCCGCCGGTGAGCAGCGTGAGTGCCGCATCGCCGCTGTCGGCGGTGAGGACCTCGTATCCGAAGCGCTGGACCATGGCCTCGACCAGGCGGCGCTGGACCGGATCGTCGTCGACGACAAGCACAACTTGCGACATGCGCACTCCACACGGCTACCTAGTGTACCGATTTGGGGCAATGTGGCTGCGCTTGCTTAACGGGTGATTAAACATGGAACATAAAGGGCTCTACGAGCCTCTTTTCCACGCTATCCCGCCGTACGCCTCACCCCGGATGGCCAAGTGTAACCGTCCGGACGATGGCGCCACACCAATCTCCGTTCATCCCGGGCAGCCGAGATCCAGTGCCTGCGTCCCCGCTTGCGCGGGGACGACGGAGTACGGAAGGACGGAAGAGCGCGGCGTTACAGCAATGCCAGGATCTGCGCGACCGCCGGCTTCACCTCCAGGGCGCCGCGCCAGATCATTTCGAGCGCGACGTAGAGGATGATGGCGAGGCCGACATAGGCGATCCAGCGGTGCTTCTGCAGCAGGCGGGCGATGAAGCTTGCCGCAATGCCCATCAACGCGATGGACAACAGGAGGCCGAACACCAGCACGTAAGGGTGCTCGCGCGCGGCGCCGGCGACGGCCAGCACGTTGTCGAGGGACATCGATACGTCGGCAATCAGGATCTGCATCGCGGCCTGGCCGAAGGTCTTGCGCGGCGCCTGCGCGGCGATGGTGCCGTCGGCATTGATGTCGACGCCCGAGAGCGCTTCGTTCGCCTCTACTTCTTCATGTGCCGTGTTGCGCAGCTCGCGCCACATCTTCCAGCACACCCACAACAACAGGATGCCGCCGGCGAGCAGCAGGCCGACGATCTGAAGCAACTGCGTGGTGATGCCGGCAAAAACGATGCGCAGGACCGTGGCGGCGGCAATGCCGACCATGATGGCCTTGGTCCGTTGCGCGGCCGGCAAGCCGGCGGCGGCGAGGCCGATGACAA
This sequence comes from Pseudolabrys taiwanensis, assembly GCF_003367395.1. NCBI lineage: Bacteria > Pseudomonadati > Pseudomonadota > Alphaproteobacteria > Hyphomicrobiales > Xanthobacteraceae > Pseudolabrys > Pseudolabrys taiwanensis. Next base: position 4,907,556 of record NZ_CP031417.1, read on the forward strand.
TGGCATTGTCGCCGGCGAGCACCAGGTCGATCATCACGACCTGGAGAAAGGCGACCAAAGCTTCAGAAGTGATGGCTTCCATCATGTTGCGCTAGCTCCTCGTCTTGCTGTGAGCAGCGCCTGGCTGAACCGATCCCACCGTGCCGAACCCGCATATGCGGAGCGCCAACGCGGTCAAGCGTTTGCACGGCAGGTCTTTCGTCGCGGGCCGCTGCTCTAGGTTTCCAGCCGACATCGCAGCCAGTGGCTGCCAGAGGGGCCCGGTCTGGAGATGGGGTCTAAGGTTCTGAGTTTTTTCCGATCGTGGTGATGACAATTTCGGGTTCGCTGAGCATCGCCGCGGCGCAGCCGATCAGCGTGCAGGCGCCGGCGATGTCCCAGAAGGTGATGGTCTGGCCATGGCGTCGCGCGCGGCTCCACCAGGCGATGAAGGCAACTGTCGCTGCCGCGCCAAGCGCTGCCAGCGCAACGCTCGGCAGGAACAGCGCGCGCGGTACAAAGACGGCAACGACAAAGAGAGGCGCGGCGGCGAGCAGGACCAGCCCGCCGAGCCGTATGTGCGGCTGCAGGCCGGCGGCCAGCCCGTGCGACCATGAGCGGTGAACGCTTCTACGATCCATCCTCTTGCTCCGTCGGCGCTTTCCGCCAACAGCCAACCGGCATTTACGTTCGACGCGACTGTGGTAACATAACGCGTCGATGCATAATATATATCCACTAGTTTCGTAACTCTGAAACGTGACAAACGCAACACCAGTTCCGCGCCGGGGACGGTCCATGCACGCCACCAAGACTGCCTCGAAAGCAGCCCAGGCGCGGAAAGAAGCGGGAACCTGGCTGAAAGAGCTCCGGGCGCGCGCCGGTTTGTCGCAGGTCGAGCTCGCCGAAAAATTGGCGCTTAAGTACTACACATTCATTTCACAGGTGGAGAACGGCTTCGGCCGTGTGCCCACCGAGCAGATCGAAGCCTGGGGCCGGGCGCTCGGGCAGGAGCCGTCGTCTTTCGCGCGGAAGCTCTTGTCTTATTACGACCCCGAGCTTCATCGGCTGCTGTTCGAGGTGAAGGAATGAACGTCCTCCAATTTCCAGGGCGCGATCTGCCGCATGACTGGCAGCGCAGCGAAATGAATGCGCTGCTCGCCGCGGCCGGCGAGTCGCTCGACAAAGGCACGGTCACCGGCTGGGAGATCGGCGAGACCGAGCGCGGCGATCCGCAGCTTTATCTGCTCGGTCCGGCGCCGGACCATGAATGCGTTCTCTGCGTGTCGCGGCTCGGCCGCCAATACGTGCTGGAGGACGGCGAGGGCCGCATCCTCTGCGAGCACGACGCCATCGGCAGCCTGAGCGACCAGGTGCGCCACGCGCTGCGTCACAAGAAGGCGGCGATCATCGCGCGCGCGACGGTGGTGTGGCTGGCGATCAAGGAAAGCATCGAGGAGCGGATGGAGCCGATCCTCGGCGAACCGGTGGAATTGCTGTCGCATATGGCGCCGCAACTCGTCGCCTTGGTCTAATCGCGCGCGCCGGCTCTCAGTGCGAATGCCCGCGCGAGCGGCGGCCCTTTGTGCCCGTGCCAGCCGGTATTGTCACGACGCGGCCGTAACGGACGCCGCGCTCGGCGATGATGTGATCGGCGAAGTGCTGCACTTCGGCGACCTCTCCCTTCAGCGCCGTCACCTCCATGCAGTGATCCTCGTCGAGATGCACATGCAGTGTCGCGAGCGCGAGATCGTGATGATGGTGATAGTTCTCGGTCAGACGCCGTGTCAGATCGCGCGCCGCGTGATCGTAGACATAAACTAACGCCGCCACGCATTGTCCGCCGGCGCCCTTGTCATGCTCGGCTTCGGCGAGCCCGGCCCGCGCGAGATCGCGAATGGCCTCCGAGCGGTTCTGATAGCCGCGTCGTTCGATCAGGCGGTCGAGGTCCGCGATCAGGTCTTCGTCGAGCGTGATGGTGATGCGCTGCATGATCCTCGTTCCAGGGGATGAGGGTATGATGTTTTGTTGACTTCATCACACCGTCGCCCCAACCTGTAGCGGCCGGGGGATTTCACGCCGCCTTTTCCGGCGGCGTCATCCAAACAATCTAACCGATTTTGGTGAGGTGTCGCCGTGTCCCGGCTTCTCCTGTCGATGGCTGTTGCGTGTCTTGCAGCCGGAAGTGCTCGGGCTCAGACGCCCGGGCCCGCGTCGACGTCGGTCGTTTTGCCCACGCTCACCATCGCCGGTTCGGGCGACGCGCCGCCGCCGGCGGCCGCCAGCGAGCAGACCGTTACGCGCGAACAGGTGCTCGCCGATCCGGTGGCGCGCCCGGCGGAAATATTGGAGGCGGCGACCGGTCTGATCGTCACGCAGCACAGCGGCGAGGGCAAGGCCAACCAGTATTTCCTGCGCGGCTTCAATCTCGATCACGGCACCGATCTCGCCATCACCGTCGACGGCATGCCGGTGAACATGCGCACGCATGGGCACGGCCAAGGTTATGCCGACATCAATTTCTTGATCCCGGAACTGGTGCAGTCGATACGCGTGCGCAAAGGTCCGTATTTCGCGGACGAGGGCGACTTCTCCTCCGCCGGCGCCATCCGCATCGATTATCTCGACCGCATGCCGAAGAACGTTGCCGAAGTGACGCTCGGCAGCTTCGGCTATCGCCGCGGGCTCGCCGCCGCTTCGGCGCCGGTTAATGGCGGGACGGTGCTGACGGCGGTCGAGGGCAACACCTATAATGGTCCCTGGGCGACGCCCGACGACGTGCGCAAGATCAACGGCGTCGTGCGTTATAGCCAGGGCACCGCCAGCGACGGTTTCTCCGTCACCGGCATGGCCTATGCGAACCGCTGGAATTCGACCGATCAGATCGCGCAGCGCGCCGTGACATCGGGGCTGATCGACCGCTTCGGCACGCTCGATCCGACCGACGGCGGCGACGCCAGCCGTTACAGTCTGTCCGGCCGCTGGAGCACGAGCACAGACACCAGCGCCACCAAGGTCGAAGCCTATGCCATTCGCGCGCATATGCGCCTGTTCAACAACTTCACCTATTACCTGGACGACCCGGTCAATGGCGACCAGTTCAGCCAGTCGGACGATCGCAGCGTGCTCGGCCTCAATGCCAGCCACACCATCAAGGGGCGTCTTGGCGCCTTCGACACCGAGACGATGGTTGGCATCCAGACGCGCTACGACGACATTCACGTCGGTCTGTACAACACGGTGCAGCGACAGATCACGTCGACGACGCGTGACGATCACGTGAAGGAAGGCAGCGTCGGCCTCTACGGACAAAGCATGGTGCGCTGGACCGACTGGCTGCGCACCGTCGTCGGCCTGCGCTATGACCGCTATGACGGCCGCGTCGACAGCGACACCCCGGAGAATTCCGGCAATGCCGCGGCCTGGATCGCCAGCCCCAAGGCGAGTGTGATCTTCGGGCCTTTCGCCGGCACCGAGTTGTTTCTTAATGCCGGTCGCGGCTTTCACAGCAACGATCTGCGTGGCGCCACCATTACCGTCGACCCCAGCGACAAGGTGACGCCTTTGCTGCGCGTGCCGCTGCTGGTCCGCTCGCAAGGCGCGGAGGTGGGCTTGCGTACGCGCGCGATCCCGAACCTCGAGAGCTCGATCGCGGTGTTCGTGCTCGATTACGCGTCGGAATTGCTATTCGTCGGCGATGCCGGCACCACCGAGCCGAGCCGGCCGAGCCGCCGCTTCGGCGTCGAGTGGACCAACCACTATCAGCCGCTGCGCTGGCTCGGTTTCGATGCCGATCTCGCTTACACACGCGCCCGCTTCACCGACGACGATCCGGCCGGCAACGACATTCCCGGCGCGCCGGCGGCGGTCGCGTCTGCGAGCGTGGTGGTCGGCTATGAAACCGGCTGGTTCGGCACCGTGAAGCTGCGCTATTTCGGGCCGCGGCCGTTGGTGGAGGACGGAAGCGTGCGTTCCGGCGCCACCACCTTGGTCAATGCCCGGCTCGGGTACAAATTCGACAACGGCCTGCGTATCCAGCTCGATGCGCTCAACCTGTTCAACAGCCAAGCGAGCCAGATCGACTACTATTACACGTCGCGCCTGCCGGGCGAGCCGGCAGCCGGTGTCGCCGATGTCCATTTCCACCCGGTGGAGCCGTTTGCCCTGCGGCTGACCGCGGCCGCCACCTTCTGATCGGTGCATTGAACTGCGTTAACCGGCACGCCATATGGTGAGGGTTCCTTCCCTCGCATCCGACCGGTCCCAATGGCGAAAACAGCAGCCCGCAAAAAAGCCGCCCCGTCATCCAAGCTCGGCAGCCTGCCCGAGTGGAATCTGAACGATCTTTATCCGGGGCTCGACAGTCCGGAACTCAAGCGCGACCTCGACGAGGCGGATGCCGAATGCGCCGCGTTCGAAGAGGCGTTCAAGGGCAAGCTGCAAGCGATGGCGGGTGGCGCCGACGCCGGCAAGAAGCTCGCCGAGGCGGTCAAGCGCTACGAGGCGATCGAGGATCGGCTTGGTCGGCTCTATTCGTATGCCTCGCTGCTTTACGCCGGCAATTCGACCGATCCGACGCTGGCCAAGTTCTACGGCGACGTGCAGGAGCGCATCACCGCCGCCTCGATCCATCTTCTGTTCTTCACGCTCGAGCTCAACCGCGTCGACGACGCCGCGCTCGACGCCGCCATGGACGATGCCGCGCTCGGCCATTACCGGCCGTGGCTCGAGGATGTGCGCAAGGAGAAGCCCTATCAGCTCGAGGACCGCGTCGAGCAGCTGTTCCACGAGAAGTCGGTGACCGGCTACTCGGCCTGGAACCGCCAGTATGACGAGTTGGTCGCAAGCCTGCGCTTCAAGGTCGGCACCAAGCAACTCGGCATCGAACAGACGCTCAATTTCCTGGCGGATGCCGACGGCAAGAAACGCAAGGCGGCGGCCGAGGCTCTGGCCAAGACCTTCAAGGAAAATCTGCGTCCGTTCACGCTGATTACCAACACGCTCGCCAAGGACAAGGAAATTTCCGACCGCTGGCGTGGCTTCAAGGACGTCGCCGACGCGCGGCATCTGTCGAACCGCGTCGAGCGCGAAGTGGTCGACGCGCTGGTCGAGTCCGTGCGCGCCGCCTATCCGAAGCTGTCGCACCGTTATTACGCGCTGAAGGCCAAGTGGTTCGGCAAGAAGAAGCTGCCGCATTGGGACCGCAACGCGCCGTTGCCGCAGGTGCCGCAGAGGACGATCCGCTGGGACGACGCGCGCGCGACGGTGCTCACCGCCTACGGCGCCTTCTCGCCGAAGATGGCGGAGGTCGCCGATCAGTTCTTCACCAAGAACTGGATCGACGCGCCGGTGCGCCCGGGCAAGCAGCCCGGCGCCTTCGCGCATCCGACCGTGCCGTCGGCGCATCCTTATGTGATGCTCAATTATCAGGGTAAGCCGCGCGACGTCATGACGCTCGCGCACGAGCTCGGTCATGGCGTGCATCAAGTGCTGGCCGCGCCGAACGGTCCGCTGATGGCGCCGACGCCACTGACGCTCGCCGAGACCGCGAGCGTGTTCGGCGAGATGCTGACGTTCCGCAAGCTGCTCGCCGCCACCACCGACAAGAAGCAGCGCAAGGCCATGCTCGCCGCCAAGGTCGAGGACATGATCAATACGGTGGTGCGGCAGATCGCGTTCTACACATTCGAGCGCAAGGTGCATCTGGAGCGCCGCAACGGCGAGCTGACCGCCGACAAGATCTGCGAATTCTGGATGTCGGTGCAGGGCGAAAGCTTGGGCCCGGCGATCGAGCTGAAGGAAGGCTACGAGACCTTCTGGACCTACATCCCGCACTTCATCCATTCGCCGTTCTACGTCTATGCGTACGCCTTCGGCGATTGCCTCGTGAACTCGCTCTACGCCGTCTATGAGAAGTCGGCGTCGGGCTTTGCCGAACGCTATCTGGAAATGCTCTCGGCCGGCGGCACCAAGCATCACGCCGAGCTGTTGGCGCCGTTCGGACTGGACGCCCGCGACCCCAAGTTCTGGGACGGCGGCCTGTCCGTCATCGCCGGCCTGATCGACGAGCTCGAGGCGCTGGAGAAGGCCAAGTAGGGCTGCTCAGCTGGCTCAACCGAGCATTGCGGACCCTGTATAACATTTGTTATACAGGGTCCGATTTCCATTGGAGCGAGCCATGAACGATCAGGCACGCACGTCGGCCCTCGAGGGCTATCTTCTGCAGGTGAAGAAGGTCGGCAATTCGCTCGGGCTGATTTTGCCGAAGGAACTGCTTGCGCGCCTGCGTCTCAAGGAAGGCGATAAGCTTCACGTCGTCGAGCAGACCGAGCGCGGCGTCAAACTCTCGCCCTACGATCCCAAGCACGCCAAGGCGATGGAGCTGGCGCGCCGTTCGTTCCGCAAATACGCCGACACTTACAAAGCCCTGGCAAAATGAGCGACGAGCCCGAGTGGCTCGACATCGAGATCGTTCTTGATTTCCATGCCGAGCAACTGGCCTTGTTCGGCGGCGCCGATGGCATGCGCGATCGCGGATTGCTGGAATCGGCGCTGGCGAGGCCGCAGAACAAGTTCGCTTATGGCGAGCACGACATCGCGTCGCTGGCCGCGGCCTACGGCTTTGGCATCGCCAAAAATCATCCCTTCATCGATGGCAACAAGCGCACGGCTCTGGCTTCGATGATCGTCTTTCTCGGCCTCAACGGGCTCGATCTGGATGTGCCGCAGGAGGCCGCGACGGCGATGATTCTGAGCCTGGCCGCCGGTGAGATCGCTGAAGACCTGCTTGCGCAATGGCTGCGCGACAATGTGGTCCCGCTGGATGCGCCTGGCATCGCCCCCTGACGTGCTTATGTAAGCGGGAAACAGGGCAATCATGTCAGACTCCGAAAGAAACCGCTTCACCGCCCGCGCCGCGCGTTATGCCCGCGTCGGCACCAGGGTCGGGGGCGTTGCCGCGCGAATGGCCGGTCAACGGCTGGTCGGTGCGCAGGATACGCGTGCCGGCAACGCGTTGGCGCTTGCGTCCGCGCTGGGCGGGCTCAAAGGCCCGATCATGAAGGTGGCGCAACTCCTCGCCACCATTCCCGACGCGGTGCCGCCGGAATATGCCAGCGAATTGATGAAGCTGCAGAGCCAGGCGCCGCCGATGGGCTGGGCTTTCGTCAAGCGCCGCATGAGCGCGGAGCTCGGCGCCGACTGGCAGAGCAAGTTCGGCAGCTTCGAACATCATCCGGCCGCCGCGGCGTCGCTCGGCCAGGTCCACCGCGCCACGGCGATCTCCGGCGCGCCTTTGGCCTGCAAGCTGCAATACCCCGACATGCAGTCGGCGGTGGAGGCCGATCTCACCCAGCTTCAATTGCTGCTCTCGTTGCGCAAGCGCTTCGATCCGGCGATCGACACCTCGGAGATCGCGGTGGAGATTTCCGCCCGCCTGCGCGAGGAGCTTGATTACGCGCGCGAGGCCAAACACGTCGCGCTCTATCAGGGCATGCTGAAGGACCGGCCCGCCGTGCGGGTGCCGAACGTGTGGCCCACGCTGTCCACCGGCCGTCTGCTGACGCTCGACTGGATGGAGGGCACCAAGCTCCTGGCGCACAAGGACGCGCCGCAGGAGGTTCGCAATACGCTCGGCGCGGCGATGTTTACGGCCTGGTGGTTCCCGTTCAGCCGCTTCGGCGTCATCCATGGCGACCCGCATCTCGGCAACTACACGGTCTTCGCCGACGAAGCGGGGGCGCCGGCCGGCATCAATCTGCTCGACTACGGTTGTATCCGCATCTTCCCGCCGTCTTTCGTCGGCGGTGTCGTTGACCTGTATCGTGGGCTGGAGCGCGGCGACGACGATCTGATCGTGCACGCCTACGAGACCTGGGGCTTCAAGCGGCTCACGCGCGACCTGATCGACACGCTCAACATTTGGGCACGTTTCATCTACGGCCCGCTGCTGGACAACCGCGTGCGCAGCATCGCCGACGGCGTGAAACCCTCCGACTACGGGCGCAGGGAAGCCTTCCGCGTGCACCAGGCGCTCAAGGAGAAGGGGCCGGTCACCGTGCCGCGCGAATTCGTTTTCATGGATCGCGCGGCAATCGGTCTCGGCGCGGTCTTTTTGCACCTCGCCGCAGAGTTGAATTTCTACAAGCTCTTCAACGAGGCGATCGAGGATTTCGATATCGGCAAAGTGGCGGCCCGCCAATCGGGCGCGCTCGCCGCCGCAGGGCTCTGATCGTCCACCGGCGCTCATCCCATCGCCGTTGCTCTCGCGCCACAATTGCGGTAACCCCTCTGCGGCCCGCCTTTTTGAGAGACCTCGGAGATCCTTCCCCATGGCCGACCACGGCACCGTCGAATACGCCACCGCCACCGGCAACGACTATCCGACGCACGAGAACACGTACGAGCGCTTCGTCCAGTTCACCTTCGTCGGCTCGATCCACGTGATCAATCTGGTGCTGGGTCTGGCGACCGGCGGCGTGCTGGGTCACTGGCTGTGGGCGCTCCTGGTGTTCATCATCGCCATCCTCGGCGCCATTCCGGGCTTCGTGACCGGCACCAAGACGTCGAGCTACGTCGCCTTCGCGCTCTGCTTCCTGATCTTCGGCTTCCTCGCGCTGTCATAAGCTCGAACCAAACATAGCGGACCGCAGGAGGGGCGAATGCGAATTGCCGTAGCGCGTGAAAGCGATCTCTACGAAGGTCGTGTCGCCGCCACCCCCGAGACCGTCAAGAAGTTCATGGCGCTTGGCGCCACGGTCGCGGTTGCGCGCGGTGCGGGTGTCGCCTCCGGCGTCACCGATGCGGATTACGAAGCGGCCGGGGCGACGATTTCCGACACCCCGGCGGCCGATGCCGACATCGTTCTGAAGGTGCGCCGGCCGACGGCGGAAGAGGTCGCCGGCTACAAGCGCGGCGCGCTCGTCATCGCCATCATGGACCCTTACGGCAACGACGCGGCGCTGAAGACGCTGGCCGATGCCGGGCTGTCCGCCTTCGCCATGGAGTTGATGCCGCGCATCACCCGCGCGCAGTCCATGGACGTGCTTTCCTCGCAGGCGAACCTCGCCGGCTACCGCGCCGTCATCGACGCGGCGGCCGAATACGGCCGCGCATTGCCGATGATGATGACCGCCGCCGGCACCGTGCCGGCCGCCAAGGTGTTCATCATGGGCGTCGGCGTCGCCGGCCTGCAGGCGATCGCCACCGCCCGCCGCCTCGGCGCGGTGGTCTCGGCGACCGACGTGCGCCCGGCCACCAAGGAGCAGGTGGAAAGCCTTGGGGCCAAGTTCCTCGCGGTCGAGGACGAAGAGTTCAAGAACGCCCAGACCGCCGGCGGCTACGCCAAGGAAATGTCGAAAGAATACCAGGCCAAGCAGGCGGCGCTGACGGCCGAGCACATCAAGAAGCAGGACATCGTCATCACCACGGCGTTGATCCCCGGGCGCCCGGCGCCGCGGCTGGTCACGGCCGAGATGGTCGCCTCGATGCGTCCCGGCTCGGTTCTCGTCGATCTCGCGGTCGAGCGCGGCGGCAATGTCGAAGGCGCCCAGGCCGGCCAGGTCGCGGTGGTGAACGGCGTCAAGATCGTCGGCTATCTCAATGTGCCGGGGCGTCTCGCCGCCTCGGCCTCGGCGCTCTACGCCAAGAACCTGCTGACCTTCGTCGAGACCTTGATCGACAAGAAAGAAAAGAAACTCGCCGTCAATTGGGACGACGAGCTGGTGAAAGCAACGCTGCTGACCCGCGACGGCGCCGTCGTGCATCCGAACTTCCTGCCAAAGACGGCAGCCTGATCATCCAACTGGGGGCTTTGCCATGGACCACCTGGCAACCGCGGTCGATCCCTTCGTGTTTCGGCTGTCGATTTTCGTGCTGGCCGTGTTCGTCGGTTATTACGTCGTCTGGTCGGTGACGCCGGCGCTGCATACGCCGCTGATGTCCGTCACCAACGCGATCTCGTCGGTCATCGTGGTCGGCGCGCTGCTCGCCGTCGGCGTTGCGCTCGCCGCGAACGACAGCGGTCCGCTGTGGTCGCGCATCCTCGGCTTCGTCGCCTTGGTGTTCGCCTCGATCAATATTTTCGGCGGCTTCCTGGTCACCCAGCGCATGCTGGCGATGTACCAGAAGAAAAAGAAGTAACCGGCCATGAGCGCCAATCTCGTCGCACTGCTTTATCTCGTCGCCGGCGTCCTCTTCATCCTCGCGCTGCGCGGCCTGTCGTCGCCTGAATCCAGCCGCCGCGGCAACCTGTTCGGCATGATCGGCATGACCATCGCCGTGCTGACCACGCTTGCCTCGCATCCGCCGTCCGACGGTCTCGCCTGGGTGCTGGTGCTCGGCGGCATCGCCATCGGCGGCGGCATCGGCGCGGTCATCGCGCGCAAGGTGCCGATGACCTCGATGCCGGAACTGGTCGCCGCCTTCCACTCGCTGGTCGGCATGGCGGCAGTGCTGGTCGCCGCCGGCGCGTTCTATGCGCCCGGCGCCTTCGGCATCGGCGAGGAAGGCCACATCCACGCGCAGAGCCTGATCGAGATGTCGCTCGGCGTCGCCATCGGCGCCATCACCTTCACCGGCTCGGTTATCGCGTTCATGAAGCTCTCCGGGCGCATGAGCGGCAAGCCGATCCTTCTGCCGGCCCGCCACATCGTCAACATCGTGCTGGCGCTGGCGCTGATCTTCTTCATCTACGGTTTCTTCGTCTCGCAGTCGGCGGTCGACTTCTGGGCGGTCGTCGTCATCTCGCTGGTGCTCGGCGTCCTGATCATCGTGCCGATCGGCGGCGCCGACATGCCGGTCGTGATCTCGATGCTGAACTCCTATTCGGGATGGGCCGCCGCCGGCATCGGCTTCACGCTCGGCAACTCGGCGTTGATCATCACCGGCGCGCTGGTCGGCTCCTCGGGCGCGATCCTGTCCTACATCATGTGCAAGGGCATGAACCGCTCGTTCATCTCCGTCATCCTCGGCGGCTTCGGCGGCGAGGTGGCGGCGGCGGGCGGCGCCGCGGAGCAGCGGCCGGTCAAGCTCGGCTCGGCGGAAGACGCCGCCTACATCATGAAGAACGCGCAGAAGGTCATCATCGTGCCGGGCTACGGCATGGCCGTGGCGCAGGCGCAGCATGCGTTGCGCGAGATGGCCGACCATCTCAAGAAGGAAGGCGTCGAGGTCAAATACGCCATCCACCCCGTCGCCGGCCGTATGCCCGGCCACATGAACGTGCTGCTCGCCGAAGCGAACGTGCCTTACGACGAAGTGTTCGAGCTCGAGGACATCAACTCCGAGTTCCCGCAAGCCGATGTCGCCTTTGTCATCGGCGCGAACGACGTCACCAACCCGGCCGCGGAAGAAGACAAGACGTCGCCGATCTACGGCATGCCGGTCTTGCAGGTGTGGAAGGCCGGCACGGTGTTCTTCATCAAGCGCTCGCTCGCGTCGGGCTACGCCGGCATCGACAATCCGCTATTCTACCGCGACAACACGATGATGTTGCTGGGCGACGCCAAGAAGATGACCGAGAGCATCGTCAAGGCGATGTAGGCTTCACCCATCGCCGCAGACGTTCATGGCCGGGCCGATCGCCCGGCCATTTCTTTTTTACCCGACGGATGACTTGCGGGCCGGCGCAGCCGGTGCCGCTGCGGCGGATGGGTCCAGCTGCGGCGGCACATAACGGAAGCAATGGCCGTGCAGCGTGATCGTCGGCTGGATGCCGAAGGCGCCGTTGCCGAAGGCGGCGAGGCGCTTGTCCAGCTCCGGCGCGCTGATGTCCGGTGCGATATCGCAGGCGTTCACGAAATCGCGCCGCGTCGTCTTGCGTCCGGCCCAGGCGACCGGCAAGGTGGGCAGCGGCTTGCTTTGCGTCGCCAGCGTCTCCGATAGCTGCCAGAACAAACGCGCGATTTCGACGAAAGCGCGCTGCTCGAGCGCGACCGGACCCGTGTTCGGCGCGACGTCGAAGTAAGAGACGCCCACGATCGGTCCGGCATCGACCCGTTCGATCATGCGATGTGCCGTCACGCCGAAGCGCGCGACGCCGTCATAGACAGCGAAATACGACGGCAGCCAGCCGGGATATTGCGGCGGGCCGGGATGGAAATTGTAAGCGCCGTAGCCGAGCGCATCGAGAAAGCGCGCCGGCACGATCACCGGCGTGAGGAAGGCGATCAGGCGCGCGTGCCGCAGTTCAGACTGCGGCAACGCTTCGAGTTCGGAGAGCGTTTGCGCCAGGCGTAGGGTCAGATGCGGGTTGTGGCGCCGGAGCAGGGCGGCAAGTGCCGTCTGCTCGATCGGCCCGCACAGCAGGACGATAGTGTCGAACATGATGATGTGCACGATCGGCGCCGCCTCGCCCCCGCGACGCGCGCTTGTTTTCTTGATTTCTTGCTAGGCGGTCACGTCAACGACGTTGCTGCTCGACGATGTTTGTGTCGGCGCAGGGGTGCTGGCGCTCTGGGTCGAGGCCGCGTCATCGCCGTCATTGTCGTGGTGATGATGATGCGCTTGCCGCGTCGTCTGCATCTGCTGCTTCAACTGCGAGAACAGTTGCTGCGCCTTGTTGACGTCGCCGGAATTGAGCGCGTCGCCGATCTGCTGCAGGGCCTGGCCCAACGGGCTGTTGCTGTCGGTGCCGCCGGTCTGGCTCAGATTGGCAAAGGCATTCTGCGCTTGCGACAGGTTGCCGGATTGCAAGGCGGAGCTGAGCTGATTCATCGCCTGACGCAGCGGATCACCCTGCTGCGCGTAGCTGGTCGCGGTGGAAACCGAAGAAATCGCCGTCATGACACGCCTTCCGGCAGGAGTGAGCCCTGCAGTGGTCGCGTCGCCCTTGGCGTGGAACTTCGGCTGTTATGCTTACCCGCCGGTAAATGCGGGACGCCGCGATGTCCGCGCCTCCGCATTATTGATGCACTTTTTACGCTAGGCGCGCTGTGAGCGCGGCCGGCCGCGGGTGATGCGTCAGACCGTGCCGTCCGACGGCAGCGGCACGGTGCCGGTCACGCGCACGCCTTCCGGACGATACGCGACCTCGGCCTTCGCCTGGATTTGTCCGGGCAGCACGATATCGATCAGCCTGGTGCCGAACCCCTTGTGCTTCGGCTTCTTGACCTTCGGGCCGCACGTTTCGACCCACTCGAAATCCAGGCGACGTCCGTTGGCGGCGATCGTCACGCTCCAGCTCACGTCGACTTTGCCCTCGGGCACGGACAAGGCGCCGAAGCGCACCGCATTGGTGGTGAGTTCGTGGATCGCCATGCCGAGCGTTACGGCGAGCTGCGCGGGCAATTCGACATCGGGGCCGCTCAACGTGATGCGTCCGCCGTCGCCGATGCCGAAGGCGTCGAGCTCCTTGTGAACGACGCCACCGAAGTCGACGATGCCGGCTTCGTCGCTGAGCAGCAGATGCGTCTTCGCCAGCGAGCCGATGCGGCCGATGATGGCGTCGCGAAATTCCTCGATCGTCCGCGCCGAGCGGGCCGTCGAGCCCATGATCGCCTGCACGGTGGCGAGCGTGTTCTTCACCCGGTGATGCAGCTCACGCACCAGCAGCGCTTGCTGGTCTTCCGCCGCTTTGCGTTCGCTGATGTCGATGAGCATGTTGACGGCGCCGACCAGCTTGCCGGCGGCGTCGAACAGCGGCGTCGGCGCCGCCGCGAAAGGCACGCGGGTGCCGTCCGGACGCTCGGCGATCGCCTCCATCCCGCGCAGCGCCCGCTGGTCGCGCACCGCGACGGCCATCGGACAGTCGACGTGCGCCATCGGCGTGCCGTCGGGCCAGTAGAGCTTCCAGGCGCCGCACCATTCGCTGACGCCCAATGTCGGCTGGTGCCCCCACATCTCGGCGGCGGCGCTGTTGTAATAGGTCAGGCGGCCGACGGCGTCCGTGGTGTAGACGGCCGTGGGGAGGGCTTCGAGCAAGGCCTGGAAGCGGCGTTCGCGCTCGCTCAGGAGCGCCTGGGCGCTGGGCGGGTCGGCGATGGGGACGACATTGTCGTTTGGCGGGGCGTCACCCATGGTGGCGACCGCGCGCTCGAACTCGCTCTCTAGGAAGCTGACTTTCGAATCCACTACCCCGGCCCTCAACTGGCGCTGGGTGGTCAAGCGGAGAAGACCGCCCTTACCGCATCACCGCATGAACGCAGCCGCCCGCATATCGTTGCACCGGCAGGCTGATTTTCCACTGCGCCGAGGGTAAATGCTTAATTTGGTACCATTTTACACGCTGGGCGAGAATGAGGGAGTTCTTGCCCCAATCGTTCTGATTGTCCGCAATCGACCATGACGGTAAGCGGCGGCACCGGGCGGCAGTCCGATGGCAAAACTTGGAGCGAGCCTTGGAGCAAGACTTGGAGCAAGACTTGGAGCAAGACTTGGGAAAGGGTGAGATGCACAAGGCCGGTGCGGCCTCGAAGCGGACCTGTCTGAGCGCCGCGATGGGCGTGATCGTTGCTCTTGTGTGGATCGCGCCGGTTCTCGCCGAGCCTTGCGCCGATCCCCTCAAGCCGATGTTGCGCGCGGAACTGTTCTTCGGCCGTTCGATCGGCCACCGGTTCGGCGTCAGCGACCGACAGTGGCAGTCCTACGTCGATCGCGAACTGGCGCCACGCTTTCCGGGCGGCTTCACGGTCGTCGATGGCAAAGGGCAATGGCGCGAGGGCGATGCGATCCTGCGCGAGGCGAGCAAGGTCGTGATCCTGGTCGCGCCCGACAGCGCCGAGCTGCGCACGCGTCTTGCCGCCGCGAGGCAGGCCTACATCAAGCGGTTCAAGCAGAAATCGGTCGGGCTGGTCACCCAGGCCGTCTGCGCGGCATTCTAGGACCATGGTGTTCCTGAAGTGGCTGCTTATCGCCGTCGTGCTGGGCTATGGCGGCCTGCTGACGCTGATGTACGTATTTCAGCGCTCCTTGCAGTACTTTCCTGACCCGGCGCGCACGCCGCCGGCATTGGCCGGTCTGCCGCAGGCGCAGGAGGTCGAGCTCAAAACCAGCGACGGCGAGACCGTGATCGCCTGGCACGTGCCGCCGCGCGGCGATCAGCCGGTGGTGCTGTACTTCCACGGCAATGGCGGCGCGCTCAATCTGCGGGTTGGCCGCTTTTCCTGGCTGACGGCCGAGGGCTACGGCCTGGTCGCGCTGTCCTATCGCGGCTACGGCGGCTCGAGCGGCACGCCCACGGAAGCCGGGCTGATCCGCGATGCGCAGGCCGCTTACGACTTCGCCGCCGCCCACTATCCGGCGCAGCGTCTGGTCGCGTTCGGAGAATCGCTCGGGACGGCCGTGGCTGTCGCGGTGGCGGCCGAATGCCCGGTCGGCGGGTTGATCCTCGATGCGCCGTTCACCTCGGCCGCCGATGTCGGCGCCGCCGCCTATCCCTTCGCGCCGGTGCGCTGGCTGATGAAGGATCCGTTCCGCTCCGATTTGCGCATCGGTCGCGTCACCGCACCGCTGCTGGTGCTGCACGGCGTGGCGGACCGGATCGTGCCGATCCGCTTCGGGGAAAGGCTGTTTGCGCTGGCCAATGCGCCGAAGCGCTTCGTGCGCTTTCCGGACGGCAATCACGTCGATCTCGACGATCACGGCGCGGCGGAGGTGGTGAAGCCGTTTCTTGCCGGGCTGGCGGAAATGGTGCGCTGATCCCGGTCCGGCCCCCGATAGCCATCCGCTCGTCGGTCCCAAAAACAAAAGCGCGAGCCGCAAGGGCCCGCGCCATGTCATTCAAAACTTGAAATTCAAAACCCGTGTTGGCCGTTCGCCTTGTTCGGCTTAGCCGAACCGGCGTGCACCGCCGCCCGCGCCACCGCGACCGCCTGCGCCGGGACCGCCCGCGCCAGGAGTCGTCTTCGGCTTCATCGGCAACAGGCCCTCGCGCTGCATCTTCTTGCGCGCAAGCTTGCGAGCCCGACGGATCGCTTCCGCCTTTTCCCGCGCCTTCTTTTCCGACGGCTTTTCGTAGTGACCGCGAAGCTTCATTTCGCGGAAAATGCCCTCGCGCTGCATCTTCTTCTTGAGCGCCTTCAGGGCTTGATCGACGTTGTTGTCGCGAACGAGTACTTGCACGCTTGCTCCTTCGTTGTGGGCCGGACGGGTTAAGGTCAAAAGTCCGCGGCGGCGGGCCTTTTGAATCGCCGGGCTGTAGCAGAATTGGACGGTAGAGTCCATGCGGAGCGGCCAAAAACGGCCTCCGCGCGGGCTTTTCGGCAATATAGAGCGTCGAAAGGCGGACTGCCAGCGTCCAGCGCCGGCGGTTTCAGGGCCGCCGAACGGCGCGGAACCGCAACCGGAACAAGAGTTTAACTCGTCCGCAGCCTCAGCGCGGCAGCATATGCATGAAGGGCTCGGCCTCTTTCAGCGCCCGCGCGAAGGACGGTCGCTGTTTCAGCCGGCCGAGATAGGCGGCGAGATTCGGGTAGCGGCCGGCGAGCGGGCCGATCGCCTCGTCGATATAGAACAAGCACGGCGCCGCTGCGCAGTCGGCCAATGTGAAGTCCTCTCCCGCCGCCCAGGTTCGCGCGCCCATGTCCTTCTCGACGAGCCCGAGCGCGGTGTTCAGGGCGTTCAGCGCATGCTCGACGCCGTGCGGATCCTTCTTGCCCTCGGGCCTTATCCGATCGCCGATGATCTTCTGCATGTGGGTGTGAACATGCAGATCGTAGAAGCGGTCGATGGCGCGCACCTCGAGCGCCGGGTCGGCGGCGTCCGGGATGAGCTTCACCGGCCCCGGATAATGCCGCGCGAGGTATTCGATGATGATCGTCGATTCCGGCACCACGCGCGCGTCGTCGCGCAGCACGGGAAATTTGCCGACGGGCCAGATCTGCTTGAACGTCGTGCGCGATTCCTTGTCGCCGAGGTTGACGAGATGCGGCGTGAACGGCGTGCCGTTCTCGTAGAGCGCAATCAGCGCCTTGTGGCAGTAGGACGATAGCGGGTGGAGATAGAGCGTGAGCGGCATGCCGGCTTTCCTCGTGCGCGGGCGGCGAAGCTATTTGGGACGGCGTGTCAGCACCACATGCGTGGCGTGTTCGGTCGCCACGTGTTCGGTGCGCTCGAAGCCGAGCTTGGGCAGATCGATGCCGGCGAAGAAAGGCTCACCGGTGCCGAGCACGACCGGCGAAACGGCCAGATGCATTTCATCGACCAGGCCGGCCGCCAGATATTGCCGGATGGTGGCGGCGCCGCCGCCGATGCGGACGTCACGGCCGTTGGCGGCCTGCGTCGCGCGCTCCAGCGCGGCGTGAATGCCGTCGGTGACGAAGTGGAAGGTCGTGCCGCCCTCCATCTCGATTGATGCGCGCGGATAGTGCGTGAGCACGAAGACCGGACAGTGATAGGGCGGGTTGTCGCCCCACCAGCCTTTCCAATTCTCGTCCGGCCAATCGCCGCGGATCGGCCCGAACATGTTGCGGCCGAGGATCCACGCGCCGAGATTCTCGAAACTGCGTGCGGCGAAATCCTCGTCGACGCCCGTCGAGCCGCCCTCCTGTCCGAACATCTTCTTGAACGTGCGCGTGCCGAACGCCCAGGTGTGCAAGGTCTCGCCACCAACGCCGAGCGGTTTCTCGAGACTCTGCTCGGGCCCCGCGCCGTAACCATCGAGCGAAACCGAAAAGGCCCTGACGACCAGCCTCGACATGCGCACCTCCCAACTGATTTCATTTTGCAACCAGTTGCATTCTGGTATTGCTGGTGCGAGTTTGCAAGCGGTTTTTTGAGGACGCGCATGCACGAGGCCCATCGCTCCGGCTGCCCGATCAATCTCACGCTCGAGGTGCTCGGCGACAAGTGGAGCTTGCTGATCGTTCGCGACATCATTTTCGGCAACCGACGGCATTTTCGCGAACTGCTGACCAAGTCCGAGGAGGGGATTTCGTCCAACATCCTGTCCGACCGTCTCAAGAATCTGCTGGAGCAGGGCGTCCTCACGCGCGAGGACGACCCGACGCATAAGCAGAAGGGCATCTACAGCCTGACCGAGAAGGGCATCGAGCTGTTGCCCGTGCTCGCGCAGATGGCGGCCTGGGGCTACAAATATCTGCCGGTGACGGAAGAGCTGGGCATCCGCGCGCGGCTGCTCGACGAGGGCGGCCCGAAACTATGGGCGGCATTCATGGACGAACTGCGCGAGATGCACCTCGGCATGAAGCGCAAGAACAAAGGCCCGTCGGTCTTCGCCAAATTGCAGGCGGCGTATCAGGCGGTGGTGGCGAAGCAGCGGAAGAATTGACGGGTCACCTTGCGGAACGTATCGTGTCATGATACGTTAAGGCATGATCCGGGGCTTCAGAGGGAAGTTCGCCGAAGCGATCCTTCGGGAACGGGTCGTTCCCAAGGGATTTCCGGTAGATGTCGCCGCGACGGCGAGGCGGAAACTCATCATGCCGAACAATGCCGAGCGGCTTGACGATCTTAAATCTCCGCCGGGCGTCTCCAAGCTCTGAAGGGTAAGTTGGCTGGACGGCACTCAATTCGTGTGAACGACCAGTGGCGCATTGTGTTTCGCTGGACCGAGAGCGGTCCTGACGAGGTCGAGTTGATCGACTATCACTAGTCGAAGGGGGGATCGGAATAGACCGAACCTCTAATAGAGGATCAAATGGCCAAGAAGCTTGCACCCGTTCACCCTGGTGAAGTCCTGCGGGAGGAGTTTCTGAAACCCCTCGACTTGACGCCCTACGCCGTCGCGGCCGCGATCGGGGTGCCGCGCACTCGTGTCGAGCGGCTTGCGCGGGAGGAGACGCCAGTCACCGCCGACACGGCGTTGCGTCTCGGCAAATTCTTCAAGACGTCGCCGGCGTTCTGGATGAACATGCAGGCTCAGTACGACCTAGAGGTCGCCAGCGATGAGTTGGCACCGGAGATCAAGAAGATATCCGCGTACAAAGCGGCGTAAATCGCGACGCTCGCGCTACTTCCCCGGCCACACCCTTGTCACATGCCCCATCTTGCGGCGCGGGCTGGGCTTGCCCTTGCCGTAGACGTGCAGCGACGTGCCCGGCTGTTTCAGCCAGCGCGCGGTGTCGAGGATCTCGTCGCCGATCAGGTTGATCATCTCGACTTTCTTGCCGAGGCGCAGCGGCTTCGCCAGCGGCAGGCCCGCCACCGCGCGCATGTGCTGCTCGAACTGCGACACCGTCGCGCCGTCGATGGTCCAGTGGCCGGAATTGTGCACGCGCGGCGCGATCTCGTTGACCAGCACGTGCTGCGCGCCCTTGCGGCGCACGACGAACATCTCGACGCCCATCACGCCGACATAGCCGAAGGCCTTGGCGATCTTGGTGGCGACGCGCTTGGCTTCCGCGCCGAGCGCGGGCGAGACCTTCGCCGGCACGGTGGAGATGTGCAGGATGTGGTCGCGGTGCACGTTCTCGGTGACTTCGAAGCACTCGACCTGGCCGTCGGCGCCGCGCGCGGCGATCACCGAGACCTCGCGCTCGAACTTCACGAAGCCTTCCAGGATGCAGGGCACGCCGCGCAAGGCGCGCCAGGCGGCGTCGGCCTCCGACGCCTTCATGATCTTGGCCTGGCCTTTGCCGTCGTAGCCGAGCGTGCGCGTCTTCAAGACCGCGGGCAGGCCGATCTTGTCGATCGCCTCGTGGAGTTCGGCGGCGCTGTTCACCGCTGCGTAAGGCGCGGTGGCGATGCCGAGCGAGGCGACGTAGTCCTTTTCGACCAGCCGGTCCTGCGTCAGCGCCAGCACCTTCGGATCCGGCAGCACCGGCTTGCGCTTGCGCCGGCTCAAAAAGGCCGCGGTCTTCGCCGGCACGTTTTCGAATTCGTAGGTGACGACATCGACCGCGTCGGCAAAGCGCGCGAGCGCGTCTTCATCCTCGAAGTCGCCGATGGTGTAGTCATGCACCACGTCGAAGGCGCAGGAGTTCTTTTCCGGCGAATAGACGTGGCAGCGCAGGCCGAGCGGCGCCGCCGCCAAGGCCAACATGCGCGCCAGTTGCCCGCCGCCGAGGATTCCGATGGTCGCGCCGACTTTCAGCAACACACGCTCCGCTCATTCCCGCGCAAGCGGGAATCCAGGGCCATAACGACTGAGCTTGAAATCTGTCGCTCCAGGTCCCCGCTTTCGCGAGGACGAGCGGGGTCATAGCCCGACATCATCAATCCTTCGGGCGCTTGGCGACCGCTTTGGTCTGCTGTGTGCGCCACTGATCGAGCCGCTTGGCGACTTTGCCGTCGGAGAGGCCGAGGATGGCGGCGGCCAGCAGCGCGGCGTTGATCGCGCCGGCTTTGCCGATCGCCAGGGTGCCGACCGGGATGCCGCCGGGCATCTGCAAGATCGACAGCAGCGAATCCTTACCTTCAAGCGCGTGGGTATTCACCGGCACGCCGAGCACCGGCAGCGGCGTCATCGACGCCGTCATGCCCGGCAGGTGCGCCGCGCCGCCGGCGCCGGCGATGATCACCTTGAAGCCGGCGTCCCGCGCGCCGTGCGCGAATTCATAGAGCCGCTTCGGCGTGCGATGGGCGGAGACGATGCGCGCGTCGTAGCCGATCTTGAGCGCGTCGAGCGTGTCGGCGGCGTGCTTCATCGTGGTCCAGTCCGACTGGCTGCCCATGATGATCGCGACCGGTTTCGTAGCCATCGTGCCCCCTATTTCCGCACCACCCCTGGCGGAAGGAAGCGCCGGATTATAGGTAGGGACCTCTACGTGGCAAGGCGAAACATCTCTTATCGGTTGTAAAATGGCGGCGATTCGCTGGGGATCGTGAGTGGCCTATAGCGCGACATATCCGGCTTCGGAGCAGGCCTTGCAGACCGAGGTCGAGCGGCTGCGTCAGGAGCTGGCCGAGGCCCATCGGCGCATCGCCGAGCTCGAGGCGCGGGCCGACGTCGATCCTTTGCTCGATATCCTGAACCGCCGCGGCTTCGAGCGCGAACTGGCCCGCTCGCTCGCTTACGTGCAGCGCTACAGCACGGCGGCGGCGCTGATGTTCATCGACCTCGACGGCTTCAAGGCGGTCAACGACCGCCACGGCCATGCCGTCGGCGACGCGCTGCTCAAGGCGGTGGCGGCGGCGCTGACCGGCCATGTGCGCGCGTCGGACGTGGTCGGGCGGCTCGGCGGCGACGAGTTCGGTGTCGTGATGTGGAATGTCGAAGGCAGCAGCGCCGTGGCCAAGGCACTGGCCCTGGAGCAGCTGATCGGAGAAGCCCACGTGCCCCATGGCGCGATGCGTTTGAGCGTCGGCGCCAGCGCGGGTGTGGTATCGCTGGCGACGACCAGCGACCTGACGCAAATCCTCGATGCCGCCGACCGCGCGATGTACGCGCGCAAGCGCGAGCGCAGGGGGTGAAATCTTTCGCTGTCGTTCCGGCCAAGCGCGAGCCGGGACCCTTACGCCGCAGCCGACTTGCGCGTCGTGATGGCAGACATTGGGTAGAGCCACTGTCTGCGGGGACGACACGCTAAGCGATGATGTCCGGGGTGAGCTGGTCTTCGATCAGCCGAATCGAATCGCGCAGCACCAGTTTGCGCTTCTTCAGCCGCTGCACTTGGAGCAGATCCGAGGCGGGCGATGCGGCGAGAGCGGCGATGGCCGCGTCCAGGTCGCGATGCTCCTGTTGTAAACGCGCCAGTTGCGTTCTCAGCGCGCCTTCTTCTTCTTCCGTCATCGCCACTTGCTGATCGCTTTCAAGGCGGTTCGTGCTTGCCTCAAGCGGGAACAATTATCGCGGTTTCCACAAGGGCATTCAAGTCTTTCCGAAACCAATAGAATTCCAACAGCTTTCAAGTTGATTTGCGGGGCTGCGATCACGGGTGTACGCTTTGCGAGCGTCACAGGATTGAGGAGACATACTGCATGTCGATGCAATCGCACCTTGCGGAACTTGAAAAGCGGCACAAGGCACTCGAAGTCGAAATCAACGATTGCCTGGCCCACCCCGCGGTCGACGACTTGAAAGTCGTGGAACTCAAACGAAAAAAGCTGCTGGTAAAGGACGAGATAGCGCGTCTGCGTATCAACGTTTACGCCAGCGTGCACTGAAGCGGCTTCGGCCCTCCCGTCATCTCTGACGCTCAACCGCCGGCTCGCAGGCCGCGAGGCGGCGGTTTTGCATTTTGGATTGCCGACGGGCGAATTCGATTGCACCATAATCCGCGTTCGCAACGAGCGACCGATCAACGGTCCCGCGCCCGCCCAAGGAAAATGCCCATGCGCTTTCGCGCCGCTTTTATGCTCGCCGCCGTCGCGGCGTTGTTCGCCGTATCCGCGCCGGCTGCCGCCGCCAGCGATTACCCGGTTCGCTCGATCACCTTGGTGGTCCCTTACCCCGCCGGGGGCGGGGTCGATTCCATGGCGCGCGTGGTGGCCCTGAAGCTGTCCGACGCGTTGAAGCAGCAGGTGGTGGTCGAGAACCGCGGCGGCGGCGGCGGTACCGTCGGCACCAAGTTCGTGGCGCGCGCCGCGCCGGACGGCTACACGCTGCTGCTCGGCCACACCGGCACGATCTCGATCAATCCCGCGCTCTACACCAATCTGGCGATCGATCCGGAGAAGGAGTTCGCGCCGATCGGCCTCGTCGCGTCGATGCCGGTGGCGCTGCTCGCGCATCCCTCGTTCGAGGGCAAGACCGTCGCCGACCTGATCAAGCTCGCCAAGGACAAACCGGGCGCGCTCAACATCGGCACGTCCGCCATGGGCACCGGCGGTTACATGGCCGCGGAGCTGTTCAAGACGGTCGCCGGCGTCGATGTCGCCATCATCCCCTATAAAGGTACCGCGCCGGTGATGAACGACCTGCTCGGCGGCCACGTGCCGGTCGCCTTCGGCGTGTTGCCGCCGGCGCTGGGCAATATTCAGGCGGGCAAGCTGCGCGTCGTTGCCGTCACCAGCAAGAAGCGTTTCTCGCTGCTGCCGGACGTGCCGACCTTCGACGAGAACGGCCTGCCGGGCTTCGACGCGGTGCTGCATTACGGCGTGCTGGCGCCGGCCGGCACGCCCAAGGAGATCGTCGACAAACTGAGTGTGGAATTGCGCAAGCTGGTGGCGACCGACGAGGTGAAGCAGCGCATCCACATGGAGGGCGGCGATCCGCTGGCCTCCACGCCGGAGGAGTATGCCGCCGACATCGCCAGTGAGGCCCAGAAGTGGGGCGGTCTGGTGAAAAAGCTCGGTCTGAAGGTGGAATAGGGGCGCGAAACGTCGCGGGGACAGGACTGGTCAAGGCCGCCGTCCGGCCATATTGTTCGGCTGTGATTTGGTCCTGAGCGGATTTCGCGGGGTTGGTTCCATGAAGCGCTTCGGTCGGCTTTGTCTCGTCGCGGCGGGCGCGCTGGCGTTTACCGCCGGCGCGGCGCAGGCGTTCACCTTCACCGATCAGAACGGCAATGCCGGGAACGCCCAGGGCTATGTCGATCTCGACCCGGCGGCGTCGCGGCACGATATCCCCGCGTCGCGCTTCGGCACGCCGAACAGCACCGTGCAGTCGGGCGATTCGACCATCAAGTTCTTCGGCGGCGCCGGCACCGGCGGCGGCTCCTTCAACCAGCGCTACAATTCGAACAACCTGTTCGACCCTTACGCCCGCGACGGGCGGTAAGCCTCGCGCCGACCTTCAACGCTGTCGTCTCCGCGAACGCGGGGACCCATACGCCGCAACCTATCGATAGCGCGGAGGTTATGGGTCCCGGGCTTCGCGTGCGCTCGCCCGGGACGACATCAGCGCTTCCTGCTGAAAAACGCCGCGAAGGCGGCCTGCGCCTCGGCCGAGCCGAGACGTTTCTTGAACGCGTCCGCTTCCGCGTCGATGCGCGCCGCAATCTCGTCCGGCGCGCCGCGCATCAGGCGGCGGGCGATCTTCACGCCCTCCGCCGGCAAGGCCGCGATTGTCCGCGCCGCGGTGAGCGCCTCGCCATCGACCGCGGCCGGCGGCACGACCAGGTTGACGATGCCGGCGTCCTTGGCATCGGTCGCGCTCAAGCGTTTGCCCATCACCAGCAGCGAGAAAGCGCGCGCGTGGCCCATCAGCCGCGGCGCGATCAGGCTCGAGGCCGCCTCCGGCACGAGGCCGAGGCCGACGAAAGGCGTCGAGAAACTCGCGCTCTCGCCCGCGATCACCTGGTCGCAATGCAGCAGCATGGTGGTGCCGACGCCGACGGCCGCGCCGTTGACGGCCGCCACCACCGGGATGTCGCAACGCGCCAGCGCGTGCAGGAAACGCAGGATCGGCGCGCCGAGCCCGCCGCCGCCCTGCGCCATGGCGACGAAGTCGTTGAGATCGTTGCCGGCGCAGAAGACGCTCTCGTGCCCGGCGATGACGAGGCAGCGGATGGCGGCGTCGTTCGCGACGGTCTCGATCGCCTCCGCCATGGCGTCATACATGGCGAGCGTCAGCGCGTTCTTCTTCTCCGGCCGGTTCATGCGGATGACGCGAACCGGGCCGTCGTCGGTGATGAGGATGTCGGGCATGCTGTCTTCGCTGTTGTCGGCGCACCGGCGGGCGATGCCCGGGTTAGGCCGCGCGCGTCAGTGTGCCACGACTGTGCCGGTCAATGCGAGACGGCTGCCGCGCTGGCCGCGGATCGCGCCTCAGTTCGCCGCCGTCGCGGCCGCCGGGCGCACCGCCGCGTAGCACGAAAAGTCGTGCCGCTTCAGCAGCGCGCAGGCTTTGTTCGCCGCGTCGACATCGTCAAATCCGGCGTAGGCGGCGCGGAAGTAAGTCTTGCCGTCTCGTTCGACGCGTTTGGTCTGCGCCTCGGCGCCATCGAGGAGACGGCTCACCACCGGCTTCGTCGCGGCGATCAGCGCTTCGGCCGCGTCACGCGTCGGCAAGGCGCCGACGCGGATCGACACCACATCGGCGACGCGAACGCTGAAGGCGCCCGCGGCCGCTACCTGGACGGTCTGCGGCTTTGGCTTTGCCGGATGCGCGTCGGCGCGCCGCACGCCCGTCATCAACGAGGCGAAATAGCCTTTGTCGCGGCGCAGGCGGCCCGCATAGCGCTTGATGAGGCCGGCGGCGCGTGCGTCGCGCGCCCGATAGGTCGGGCCACCCATGACGACGACGATCATCTTGCGGCCGTGCCGGCGGAACGAGGTCACGATGTTGAAGCCTGACGCGCGCGTGAAGCCGGTCTTGATACCGTCGACGTGCTTGAAGCGGCTCAACAGATGATTGTGACCGCGATACACGCGGCCGCGATAGGCAAAGCGCGTCGTCTTGAAGTAGCGATAGTATGCCGGGAACCGGGCCTGCAACGCGGCGCCGAGCAGCGCCATATCGTGCGCGGTCGTGACTTGTCCTTTGGCCGGCAGCCCGGATGCGTTGCGGAACTGCGTGTGCCGCATGCCGAGCTGGCGCGCCGTGCGCGTCATGCGCCGCGCGAACGCGACTTCGCTGCCGGCGAGATTTTCCGCGATCGTGGCGGCGACATCGTTCGCTGAGATCGTCACCAGCGCGCGAATGGCGTCGCTGGCCGAGATCGTGTCGCCGGGTTTAAGCCACAATTTCACCGGCGCCTGTGCCGCGGCGTGCTTGGAAACGCGGAACTGCGTGTCGAGCGAGACGCGCTTGCGTTCGAGGTCGCCGAACAGCAGGTAGAGCGTCATCATTTTTGTCAGCGATGCCGGATAGCGGCGGCTCTCGCCATGCTGCGCATAGAGGGCGCGGCCGGTCGTCGCATCGAGCACATAGGCGGCGGGTTCGGCGGCGAAGGCGGGCGATGCGCAGGCGACGGCCGCGACGACGATCAGCAGGGCCGACGCGCCGCGGGCGATCCGTTCTTCTAAAAGCATGTGTGTTGCCTTCATCGGTTCGGGTTACCGTCGCGCCGAATCCGCTGTAGGATATTCGCATTGCCGGTGGCAACCCGAACGTTGCGGCAACACGCGCTGGGGGCGGCGCGCTCCGGCGAGAGGAACAGTGTCGCTTCATTCATCCGCACGCCCTCTGGCCATCGTGGCTTGTCTCATCGGTGGTCCGGCCATGGCCGGCGCGCTGTGGATCGGCAACGTCACGGGACTGCCGGTTCCACGCTTCGTCTCGGTCAAGTCGAAGCCGGCGAATGTGCGCGTCGGTCCGGGCGTGCGCTATCCGCTGCAATGGACCTTCGTGCGCCGCTTCGTGCCGGTCGAGGTGACGGCGGAGTTCGGACAGTGGCGCCGCGTCCGCGATTGGGACGGCAGCGAAGGCTGGATCCTCGGCGCATTCCTCTCCGGACGCCGCACCGCGCTCGTCGCGCCTTGGCAGCATGGCAAGACGGCACCGTTGCGCAGCCGCGCCGCGTCGGCCGCGCGGGTGGTCGCGCAACTGCAGGACAAAGTCCTCGTCAGCGTCGAAGGATGCGACGGCCGGTGGTGCGAGGTCCGCGTCAAGGGCAAGGATGGCTTTGTCCGCCAGACGCAGCTGTGGGGCGTGTATCCCGGGGAGAAGATTTGAAGGCGGCACGCCGGCGGCAACGGATTGCGGCCGGGGTGCGCGCGGCGTAATCCGGGGATGACCGATAGATGGCCCGGATTTCACGGGCGCTTCCCTTTAGGCTACTTGCTTGTTGCTTGAGAGGGGACTGCCATGCCCTTGCCGCGTTTGCAGCGGCCGGTGCGCGTGAGTGATTGAGTGATCAGGTGAAGTGCAAGGAGACTTGGCATGCGGTTTGCGGTGGCGCTCGTGGTTCTGACGTCTCTTGCCGGTTGCGCGCAATACGACGAGACGCGGAAGGCGAACCTGGAGGCGGCGGCGGCGGACCAAGTGGCGGCCGATGACGCGAACTGCCGCTCGTCCGGCCTGCAGCCCGGTTCCCCGGAGTACGACGATTGCCGCAGACGCTGGTCGAACCAGCACGCCAATGAAGGACGCGGCCACAAGCGGATGCTCGATCAGATGATGCGCGGAAGCTCGACGCGGCCGTTCGGCGAGTAGAAGCGGACGCAAAGCCTCTCCCGGCCTCATGCTGAGGAGCGCTCGGAAGGAGCGCGTTTCGAACCATGGGCCGCCCCATCCTTCGAGACGGTCGCTGCGCGACCTCCTCAGGATGAGGACGGGGTGAGGTTTGCTGCAGGATCGAAGCGGCTTAAGCGATGCAGCTCGTTCGTCGCCCGCATGGAGCCAATGGGTCGGCGCGCCGCGCCGACCGTGACAGGTTTCGCGGAGGCGGGGCGCTCACACCGTGGTCATGGCCGGGCATAGCCGGTCGAAGACGGGTGTAAACGCCATTATGTCCCGGCCATCCACGCCTTGCTGCTTAAGACGTGGATGTCCGGCACAAGGCCGGGCATGACGGGCGCGGGCGAGGTGTGAGCAACTGTTCTCAGTCCCGGGTTTCGCCTCGCGCCACCTGACTACGTGCCGGCCTATCGCTACTTCAAAAAGTCCGGAAATTGAAGACTGGCAATAAACGGCCGAGCGGCAGCACTTAATTTGGGGGCCCACGTCAAAAGCCATTCGTGCTGCTTTGTCCAGTCGCCACTATCCCTCCGCTTTTCGTCGCCTGGCATGTAAAGGGCAATTCTTGACGCTTGAGCGTCGGGCAACTCCTCCCATGCCAACGGAGATCCGAACTCTTTTTCAATCTTGTCCTTTTGCTCGCGCAAAGATTTAAATGCAGTTTTTGCCAGCGACTTGTCTATGTAGATCTCTAAGCGAAGACTGCGATCCCAAGGAAAGCTTGCGTTCAGAACAAAGCTCGGATTGCCGCCTCGAATGGTTTCGAATGTCTGCCAGTTGCTACGGTATGGACTACGTTCAGCTAGCGCGGCGTATCGATCTTTTGCTGCCGCAATGAGCGCGCCCCAATACTCCCTCCAAGCGCGTTGAGATTCGTTTTCTGCCTCGGACGCCGCTTGTTTTGCAGTCTGAGTACGTTTGCTCCAGTCATTTGGCTTCGCCACAATCGAGAAATCGGGAGCATAGGGACTGTTGCCAATTTTATAAAGCTCAACCTGGACACCAAAAAAAGCAAATTCCTCCGTTGTTGCGCGATTTAAGAAATCAATTGCGGCTCGATGCTCTTCTCGGAACTCTTCCGCGATCCATATAATCGTACGAGCGTCCAAACCAGCGGCGTACGTCAGAAGTTGACCTAAATGCGGGTGATCGGTAGGCGTGATTTGGTTCTCAATTATTACCCATCTCTCGGTGTCCGGCTCCTTTGCAAGAATATCAGCGTAAAAGGGCCCAACCTGTTTCTCTACCGCTTCGAGGACCAGCGGGATGCCTATCTTTTCTGCCAAGAGATCGAGATTCTCTTTTTGCGCTAGCCAAGGCGTGAAATTGGATGCTTCATTTGGCCAGGCAGTTCGAAGGCTAATCCTTTCTAGGCGTGCAAGTGGAGTAGCTGCAGTCATATGTGACTCCATATAATTAGATTATGTAAGTAATTTCCTTAGAGGGCGGTCTCGCCTCACACCCCCTTCGTCATTTCCCGCAGCTTGAACTTCTGAATCTTGCCGGTGCTCGTCTTCGGGATTTCCGCGAACACCACATGGCGCGGGACCTTGTACCCGGCCAAATGCTTCTTGCACCATTGCACGAGTTCGTCGGGGCTCGCCTGCGCGCCGACCTTGAGCTCGACGAAGGCGCACGGCGTTTCGCCCCACTTCTCGTCGGCCTTGGCGACGACCGCGACCGCCAGAACCGCGGGGTGCTTGTACAGCGCGTCCTCGACTTCGATCGACGAGATGTTCTCGCCGCCGGAGATGATGATGTCCTTGGAGCGGTCCTTGAGCTGGAGATAGCCGTCGGGATACATGACGCCGAGATCGCCGGTGTGAAACCAGCCGCCGTCGAAGGCCTTGTCGGTCGCCGCCTTGTTCTTGAGATAGCCCTTCATCACCACGTTGCCGCGCATCATCACCTCGCCCAGCGTCGTGCCGTCGCGCGGCACGGGCGCGAGGCTCTCCGGGTCGCGCACGTCGAGCGCTTCCAGCGCGCCGTAGCGCACGCCCTGGCGCGACTTCAGCGCCGCCTGCTCGGCGGCGGGCAACGCGTCCCATGCGTCATGCCAGTCATTGACCACCGAAGGCCCGTAGCATTCGGTCAGCCCGTAGAGATGCGTGACGTTGAAGCCCGCCTCTTTCATCGCGGCGAGCACGGCTTCCGGCGGCGGCGCCGCGGCGGTGAAGAATTCGACCGTGTGCGGCAACGGCTTCTTCTCAGCGTCGGGGGCGTTGAGCAAGGTCGCCATCACGATCGGCGCACCGCACAGATGCGTCACCTTGTGGCTGGCGATGGCGTCGTACATCGCCGCCGCGCGCACATAGCGCAGGCACACATGCGTGCCGGCGACGACCGAAATCGACCACGGGAAGCACCAGCCGTTGCAGTGGAACATCGGCAGCGTCCACAGATACACCGGATGCTTGCCCATGGCGCAGGTGACGATGTTGCCGACGGCGAGGAGATGCGCGCCGCGATGATGGTAGACGACGCCCTTCGGGTCGCCGGTGGTGCCGCTCGTATAATTGAGCGTGATGGCGTCCCATTCATCGTCCGGCATGGACCACGCGAAATCGGGTTCGCCCTCGGCGAGGAAATCCTCGTATTCGATAGTGCCGAGCCGCTCGCCGGCACCGGCATACTCCGGATCGTCGTAGTCGATGACCAGCGGCTTCACTTTGCACAGCGCCAGCGCGTCGGCCATCACCTTTGAAAATTCGCGGTCGGTGATGACCACCTTCGCCTCGGCATGGTCGAGCGAGAAGGCGATGATCGCGGCATCCAGCCGGGTGTTGAGCGTGTTGAGCACGGCCTTCACCATCGGCACGCCGTAATGGGCCTCCAACATGGCCGGCGTGTTCGCCAGCATCACCGAGACGGTGTCGCCGCGCGTGATGCCGCGCTTGGCCAGCGCCGAGGCGAGCCGCCGCGTGCGCGCGTAGAAGTCGGCGTAGGAGCGGCGCAGCCTGCCGTGGACGATCGCCGTGTGCTGCGGAAACACGGACGCCGCGCGCTCCAGGAAACCGAGCGGCGTCAGCGGCTGGTAATTGGCCGGGTTGCGGTCGAGATCGATATCGTAAGGCGTCGTCGCCATCGTTGAGGTCCCCTCTTGCGGGGAAGGCTAACGGGCAAATCGGCCGTTGTCATGCAGGTCGGCGCGCGCGCTATTTGAACAAGTGCTTGGCGTAGTCGGGCAGGGTGCGGAAGGCGACGTGCATGTTCTCGTTGAACGAGCCGGTCTGGCAGCCGTGTTTGGCGAAAGCCTTGATCATGGCGTCGCGGCTGAACATCGACACGTGGCCGTTGCGCGGCGCGACATACCACCAACCGACGCCCCGCGTTTCGATGTCCGCCGGCTGCAGCAGCGTCGAGAACAGCACGAGCCCCGGATCGGCGAGCTTGTCGACGATGAGGCCGATGCCGGCGACCGGGTCGGGCATGTGCTCGATCGTCTCGAAGCAGGTGATGAGGTCCCAGGTGCCCTCGGGCGGCGCCGCGTGCTCCGGCACGAAGGGATCGTAGGTGACGGCGGCGCCGAAGCCGGCCTCGCGCAGCGCGGCGCAGAGGAAGTCGTTGCCGCCGCCGAAATCGAGCACGCGGCGGTTGGCGCGGTCGTCGCCGAACAGTTTGATCACCAGCGCGGCGTTGCCGCGCGGACGGGACACCTGGTAGTCCGGATCGACCGCCGCGTAGCCGTCGTTATAGATGTGCGCCTTGTAGTCGTCGTGGCTCCAGTCGGCGAAGGCGTCGGTGAACAGGAAGCCGCACGCCGTGCAGCGGCGGTAATACACCGGCGCGCCCGCGAGCGGCAGCTTGACGCCGTCCGGGATCTCGCAATTGCGGTTGAAGTCGACGACGCCGAACAGCGGCGCGGGCGCTTCGCAGATCGGACAAGGGGCGGGGGCGGCGACGACCGGCTTGAGACTCAGCATGCGCGCATTGTCGGAGCGCGGGCGGCGGCGTCAAGCCGCGTCAGCGCGGCCACAGATCGGTCACGCCCTCGCGCGTCAGCTCGATCGAGATCAGCAGCATCAGCACCATCGTGACTTGATAGAACACCTTCTGCGGCGTGCGCCGCACCAGCCAGAAGCCGAGCTGGTTGGTGACGATGGCGAGCGGCAGCAGCGCCAGCGAGGTCATCAGGCCGACGGAGGAGAATTGCCCCAGCGCGGCGTAAGGGATGACCTTCACCCAGTTGAGCGTGGCGAACATGATGGCGGTGGTGCCGACGAACACCATCTTCGGCAGGTTCTGCGACAGCACGTACATCTGATAGGGCGGGCCGCCGGCCTGGCAGATGGTCGAGGTGAAGCCCGACACCGCGCCCCAGAAGACGCCGGCCGGCACACTGGCGGTCTTGGTCTCCTCGGCGAGCTTCTTCGGGCCGATCCATGAATACAGCACGAACAGGATGGTGGTGACGCCGATGAAGATGCGCACCGCGGAGTCGGAAATATAAGACGCGAGCAGACCGGCCAGCGCGATGCCGGCGAGCGCGCCGGGGATCATGATCTTGAGGATGCGGGCGTTGTACTCGCGGCGGTACACCCAGACGGCGGTGGCGTCCTGCACGATCATGATCGGCAGCATGATGGCGGCGGCCTCGAGCGGCGGCATGGCCAGCGCGACCAGCGGCGTCGCCATCTGGCCGACGCCGGCGAAGCCGCCTTTGGACAGGCCGAGCGCCACGACGGCGGGAATGGCCAGCGCATAGAACAGGGGATCGGTGATGATGGTCACGGGAGGGATAACTCTTGGCCGTCATTCCCCGCGAAATCAGGGAATCCGATAGCCCCCGGCCGTGGTGGCTACCGGATCGCCCGCTTCCGCGGGCGATGACAGTCGGTATGGAAGCAAAATTTGCGCCGGATCAAAGCCCAAGGCCGCGCCAGGCGCCAGCCTTGTTTGCGCATGCCGGCCACGACACAATCGAACTTCGATCCGTCATCCTGAGGCGCGAGCGAAGCGAGCCTCGAAGGATGAACGGCCGGGGCCGTCGCCCTTCGAGGCCGCCTTCGGCGGGCGCCTCAGGGTGACGGGTTAAGCGTAGGAGGAAACAAAAAATGGACGTTCTCGCCAGCCGCTATCCCGATGTCTACGCGCATTGGCGGCAGAACCCCGAGGTGTTCTGGGCCGAGGCCGCGGCGGACATCGACTGGTACGAGAAGCCGACGAAGATCTTCGACAAGGACGCCGGCATCTACGGCCGCTGGTTCGCCGGCGCCACCTGTAACACCTGCTACAATGCGCTCGACCGCCACGTCGCGGGCGGCCGCAACGGCCAGGTGGCGCTGATCTACGATTCCCCCGTCACCGACACGGTGAAGACCTTCACCTATGGCCGCATGCTGTCCGAGGTGCAGCTGCTGGGCGCCATGCTGCGCGACTTCGGCGTCGAGAAGGGCGACCGCGTCATCATCTACATGCCGATGGTGCCGGAGGCGGTGTTCGCCATGCTCGCCTGCGCCCGCATCGGCGCGGTGCATTCGGTGGTGTTCGGCGGCTTCGCGGCGAAGGAACTGGCGACGCGCATCGACGACGCCAAGCCCAAGGTGATCCTGTCCGCGAGTTGCGGCATCGAGGGCGCGCGCGTCGTGCCGTATAAGCCAATGCTCGACGAGGCGATCCATCTCGCCAAGCACAAGCCGCAAGCCTGCATGATCCTGCAGCGGCCGCAATGCGAAGCGACGATGGTCGAAGGCCGCGATCACGACTGGCGTAAGACCTGGGAGCACGCGGTCGAATACGCCAAGACGTCCGAGTGCGTGCCGGTCGCCGCCACCGATCCGCTCTACATCCTCTACACCTCGGGCACGACCGGCATCCCCAAGGGCGTGGTGCGCGACAATGGCGGCCACATGGTCGCGCTGAAATGGTCGATGCAGAACCTCTACGGCATCGACCCCGGCGAGGTGTGGTGGTGCGCCTCCGACATCGGCTGGGTGGTCGGGCATTCCTACATCGTCTACGCGCCGCTACTGCACGGCTGCACCTCGATCATGTACGAGGGCAAGCCCGTCGGCACGCCGGATGCGGGCGCCTTCTGGCGCGTCATCGCGCAACACAAAGCTGTCGCGCTGTTCACCGCGCCGACCGCCTTCCGCGCCATCAGGAAGGAAGACCCGGAAGGCAAGCAGCTGTCGCATTACGACCTGTCGCGTTTCCGCACGCTCTTCCTTGCCGGCGAGCGCGCCGATCCGCCGACCATCCAGTGGGCCGAGGACCTGCTGCACGTGCCGGTGATCGATCACTGGTGGCAGACGGAAACCGGCTGGTGCATCGCCGGCAATCCGGTCGGCCTCGGCGCGTTGCCGGTGCGTTACGGCTCGGCCTGCGTGCCGATGCCGGGCTACGAGATCGACGTCGTCGACGAAGGCTGCCACAAGCTGCCGGCGAACAAGATCGGCTCCATCGTCATCAAGCTGCCGATGCCGCCCGGCGCCTTCCCGACCTTGTGGCAGGACGACGCGCGCTTCACGCAGGCCTATCTCGAGGAATTCCCCGGCTACTACAAAACCGCCGACGCCGGCTTCAAGGACGAGGACGGCTACGTCTATGTGATGAGCCGCACCGACGACATCATCAATGTCGCCGGCCATCGCCTCTCGACCGGCGGCATGGAGGAAGTGCTGGCGTCGCATCCGGACGTCGCCGAATGCGCCGTGCTCGGCATCAAGGACGAGCTCAAGGGCGAGGTGCCGTGCGGCTTCATCGTGCTGAAAGCCGGCGTTTCGCGCGCGCCCGATGTGATCGAGAAGGAGATCGTCGCGCTGGTGCGCGAGAAGATCGGGCCGGTCGCCGCGTTCAAGCTCGTCGTCACCGTGCAGCGTCTGCCGAAGACGCGTTCGGGCAAGATCCTGCGCGGCACCATCAAGAAGATCGCCGACGGCGATCCCTGGACCATGCCGGCGACCATCGACGACCCGGTGATTTTGGACGAGATTGGGACTGCACTTAAAGGCCACGGTGTCGGCCAGTCTTGATGAATCATGGCGCGTCTTCCGCATGCCGAGCGCGCCATTCTCGATCTCACCAAGCTGGAAGACTATTGCCTGAGCTCGACACATACGCGCGGGCGGCACAAGGCGCGTGTCTTTGGCGAGGCGTTGGGTATCGGGGCCAATGAGGCGGCGTGGCTTCGACTTGCGTTGCTGGCAGGAGTGCGCACTGCTGATGCGGCCGAGGTTGGTAAAGACAGCTTCGGAACCCGCTGGCGCGCCGATGTCGCGGTGGCGCGACACGATCGGCGGATTGTGGTAAGAACACTCTGGATACTGCGAACCGATGAGCAGGCGCCGCGCTTCGTGACCTGCTGGGTGCTTTGATGACGAACCAGGACCGAACAGCTCATGTACTTGACGTGGTGGCGTTGTTGACCGATCGGCCGGCGGCCGGGTTGGCGCGTGGCCAGGTCGGCACTGTTGTCGAAGACCTCGACGCGCAAACCTTGCTGGTGGAATTCAGCGGCGATGATGGTCGCGCCTACGCGGTCGAGCCGTTTCCGCGCTCCGAGCTCTTGGTTTTGCACTACGTGCCGGAAGCGGCCGAATAGCGACGAGCCTAATTGCTCGGCAAGATCACGCTTCCTCTCTCCTGCATACCGAAGGGGTTGCCCGGCGTGCCTGGCGCGCCCTATACCCGGTTCCTAATCAAGGAACCCAGCGCTCATGGACATCAAGGTCAAAGACTCGAACGGCACCATCCTCAACGACGGTGATACCGTCACGGTCATTAAGGACCTGAAGGTGAAGGGCGCCTCGTCGGTGCTCAAGCGCGGCACGGTGATCAAGAACATCCGCCTCACCGACGATCCGGACGAGGTCGAATGCCGCACCGACAAGATCAAGGGCCTGGTGCTGCGGACCGAGTTCTTGAAGAAGGCGTGAGATTTCGGCCGGAGGGCGGATTAGCGAAGCGTAATCCGCCATTTCATTCGGCGCGTCTCGGTGGGCGGCGGGTTACGCCTTCCGCCTTCGCTCTTCGAGCTTCGGCGGACGAATCGGCTAACCCGCCCTACGAGCCGCGAGCTACGCCGACGCCTTGTAGCTGTCGGTGCCGAGCCAGCCGTGCTCGGAGATATCGAACACCACGCCTTCCGGGTCTTTGTATTTGCTTTCGAAGTTGCCTTCTTTGGCGTCGCCGAGATTGAAGAAGAACTTGCCGCCGTTCTCTTCGATCTTCTTGGCGGTCGCGTCGGCATCGTCGATCTGGAAGCCGAAGTGGTGCACGCCCATGCGTGCGTTCGGGTCCTTGAGCTGCAGCAGCGCGAGATTGATGACGCCGTCGGTCAGATAGATGCCGGAACCGAGCTCCTCGATGTCATCGCGCCCGACGCGTTTCAGGCCGAAGGTTTTCTCGTAGAACTCGGCCGACTTCTCGACGTCTTTTACGCTGATCGCGAAATGCCGCAGGCGCGCCATGGCTCAACTCCTCATTCCAAACGGTCGCAAAGGGCGGCCCCAAGGGCCGCGCGGCGCAGCGTAACGCGCCGAATGGTTCGTAGCAAACGGAACGGTTTGGTGCTGCGCTTGCGTCCACCGGCGTAGGGCGGATTAGCGAAGCGTAATCCGCCGCGTCATTCTGTGTGTTTCCGAGCGGCGGGTTACGCCTTCGGCTAACCGCCCTACGAACTGCGCCTGCAATTGCGTTCGGCCTCTCCCCACGGTCATGCGCGGGCTTGACCCGCGCATCCATGATGAGCCGCAACATAATAAGCCTTACGGTCGAATTCGCGGCGTGGCCTCATGGATTGCCGGGTCAAGCCCGGCAAAATGACGGCGTGGCGAGGCTCGCGTTCAGTAGGGCGGATTAGCGAAGCGAAATCCGCTATGTGTCCGCCGAGCGGCGGGTTATGCCTTCGGCCAACCCTCCCTGCGAGCTAGGTGGCGTCGTAGAGCCGATCCAAGATTTCATCTGGATTTGGCGGCCTAAAGAAACGTGTGATCGTGCCGTACGCGTGGGGCACCTCATAAAGACCATGCGCATGCGCCTCGCTTGGTCCCCATTTGGAATGGACTCTTATGCGGTTGTCCGTTGCGACGACTTTGCCTGCATGGGTTAGTGCTTCATCTGTGAAATATAGGACTACATCACCAACTTGAACGTCGGCGATCGCGATCTCGGTCAAATATCCTTGTGCCAATTCAGACAATACAAATTTTGAATTCATGATGGCGCCTTTTAGTGTCTCCTCCACAAGCGTAATAAAGTCGCTATGATCCCAAATGCCGAATGCATAAGCAAAACAGTTAAAATTTCTGAGGCGTCCTGCACCATCAGGCAAGATCGTTATCCCGTGGTCATATTGCTGCCGGAGTTCTTCAATTCGCTTGAGGTAATCGGTAGGATTTTGAATCGTCATTGCTGCGTCGAGTGCGTGCGATAGGTCCTGGTTGCAATCCATTAGGCAATCCTCTGCGCGTGCATATTAGGCGCATTGTCTGCTACTTTGTCTGCCGCTGATACGAATTATACATCTCGTCATTGATCACATACGCCGTGCCGTCCGCCGTCAGCGCATAGTCGTCGGTCAACACGCGCGTGCGAAACGTCCAGCCCTTCGGCAGCTTCAGGCGCTCGCCGAGCTTGGGCAAATCGTCCATCGTCAGCGTCGCATCCACGATCTGCGCGTAGGACTGCATCATGTAGACCTCGCCCTTGGGCGAGACGAGCTCGTAGACCGGGCGGCCGGCCCGATAGTGAAACACCGTCGTACGCTTGACGACGTTGGGCGTGTAGAACTTGTCGCCGACCGAGCCCTGCCAGAGCTTGGTCGACAGCGTCGCGCGCAGCACCATCGGCACGCCGCCGAAATGCTCGATTTTGCCGCTCGCCGTCGCGCCCTGCGCTTCGATCATGTCGATCGTCCAATAGCGCGGGCCGTTGAGCTTGACGGCGGTGAGCTTGCGCTCCTTCGCCAGCGCTTTGGCGTCCAGCTTGCCCCATGCCTCGGCCGGGCAGAAGTTCAGACCCAGCGTGTTGTAGACCTCGACATTGAGCGTCAACCGCTCGCGTCTGACGGCGATGATCTCGCAGTAGCGCACGTTGCGCAGCGCGGCGGGCACGCTGAGCTTTGGCGCGTCCTGTGCGGCGGCCGGCGCGACGAGCGCTGCCGCGAAAGCCATGACCAGGAGATGTCGGGCCGCGATCTTCGTCATGTTCATGCTCCGCGCTGTGCTGACGGGGGATGATCGGCGCGGCGCGGCGCGTGACAAGTGAAGAAGTTTGAGCGCACTTCATCGGTGCGTCGTGCGCCACCTTCGGCAGGACGCGATCGGCGCGCCTTCCCGCTGGCGCGACCACAAGAAAATAATCCTTGACGACCTATAACGGTCTATGCCTAAATTCCTCTCGCCTGCTCGTGAGGGGCGCTTCTAGAGGCGATCCTGAGGTGGAGCAGCCCGATGGCGCGGTGCCGGAGAACAGGCATCGCGCATGGGGGCCGGAAGGCGGGGCAACCCGGCGTCCGGTGAGTGCGGCGCCCGCGTGCGTGCCTCGCAAGCATGCACCCGGGAGGCTTCGGGACCCGACCTGGGAGCACTACGACTCCTGCGCAGGGAGCCTGCTAGCAACCGCCGCCGACCACATCCGCAGCCCGCGGCGCGACAAGGCGATGAGCCGAACTGGCGTCCACGGTGAGAAGGCTGGCCAAAGGCCAAAGCGCTTCTTCGCGGATCGGTGCGGTGGCGGCTGAAGCGCGGACCCGAAGACAGAAATCGCCGCAGGTGGAGCGCCGCGTGGCGAGCGTGCCGATCGCAAGGCACGCGGCCGCCTTCGCCGGCGGTCTCACGACACGGTGCGCCATGCGGCGCTCCATCCCCTCGCTATGCGGTGAGGGAGGAAGAAGCTTCCCAAAGGTTACGGCGTACCCGGCGCCGCCAAGAATACGGGCGATGCCGCATGCGCGCGGCATGGTGCGGGCTAGGTGCCGGCTCGGCGCAGGCTCGGCGCAGGCTTGGCCGGGTTTCGGTGGAACAGCGGCCGTTTCGGATGCGTTCAACCTGAGACCGCCCGATGTCGCGCGCAGCGCCTCGCGGGTCACGCACATCAGATAAACCACACGTATCACCAGCGGAGGAATCCGATGCCTCAAACGACACCGCGTCAACGCAAGACCATGGGGCGCGTCATGCATGAGTTCGAGCACGGCGAGCTCAAAAGCGGCCGCGGCGGCAAAGGCGGCAAGGTGAAGAGCCGCCGCCAGGCGATCGCCATCGCGCTCAACGAGGCGGGCGCCTCGAAATTTGAAAGCGAGCGCGAGAACCGCAAACACCTGGCGCGGACCGAGCGCAAGGAAGCGCGCGGCGCGACTGCGCAGCAGGAGAAAGAGGGCAGGTCGCATGTCGGCGCACACGGCCGGCGCGAGAGCAGTCGCGCCATGGGCGGCGAAGAGGCGCGACATCGCACCGCCAAGGGCAAGCGCGCCGCCCGCGCCCGTTCACGCGCGAGCGGCCCGACCTATGACGAGCTTTATGATCGCGCGCGGCGCGAACACATCGCCGGCCGCTCGAAGATGTCGAAGCAGCAGCTCAAGAACGCGCTGCATCATTGAGCGCCGCCGGCAGCGTGATGCGGGCGATCAGCCCATGCGGCACGCGGTCGTGCAGCGACAGCGCGCCGCCGTGGGCTTCGGCGATGGCGCGGGCGATCGACAGGCCGAGGCCGAAGCCCGTGCGGTCGTCCATCGTGCGCGCTTCCTCGCCGCGCACGAAGGCTTCCAGCATGACGGGCTTGCGGCAATCGTCGATGCCCGGGCCGTCGTCTTCCACCGTGATGGTGGCGCCGTCGCCGCCGGCGGTCAGCCGCACCACGACGGTGGTGCCGTGACGCACGGCGTTGTCGACGAGGTTGCTCACAGCGCGTTGCAGATCGTCGGGCCGCGCCGCGACGGTCGCGTGGTCGGGCCCGGCGTAGCTGACGGCATGGCCCATATCGGCGAACTGATCGCACACCGTTTGCAGTACGCTGGCGAGGTCGATCGTGGTCATGGCGCCGTGCGCGTGGCCGTCGCGCAGGAACGACAGCACGCCGTCGGTCATCGCCTTCATCTGGTCGAGGTCCGCCAGCATCTGCTTGCGCAGGTCTTCGTCGGGGATGAACTCGCTGCGCAGCCGCAGCCGTGTGATCGGCGTGCGCAGATCGTGGCCCATGGCGGCGAGCATGCGCGTGCGGTCGTCCACCAGTTTGCGGATGCGGTCGCGCATGCGGTTGAGCGCGCGCGCGACGGCGCGGATTTCCTCCGGCCCGCGCTCCGGCAATGCCGCATCGTGGCGGTCGAGGCTGAAGCTCTCGGCGGCTTGCGCGAAGCCGGAAAGCGGCGTGCGCAAGGCCCGCGTCGCCCAGAACAGCAGCAGCGACATGCTGACGACGATGAACAGCACCGTGAGGCCGAGCGGACTGCCGAGGAACGGCTGGCGTTGCGGCGGTGGCGAAAGCCGCGCGGAAATGCCGTCGCCGTCCGGCAAGCTGATGAAGATCTGGCGGGCGCCATCGGCATGGCGGACGTTCGCGTGGAAGCCTGGGCCGAGACGCTCCTCGACAAATCGGGCGAGCGGGTCCTCGCCCGACCCCGATTCAACGTGCGGCCCGGCCTGGCTGTGCGTGATGCTCAGGTGCGGAAACGCCCGGACGATGCGCGCGATGACCGCGTCGCGATCGCTGCCGCGCGGTGCCGCCGCGGCCAGCTTGACCAGAGCTTCGAACTGGCCGGGGCTTTCGTCACGGGGACGTTCGCCTTCGAAATGACGGTTCAGGTAGAAAGCGGTGATGGCGACCGCGTGGATGGTGATCAGCGACAGCAGCACGACCACCGCCATCTGCCCGCCGATGCGGTTGAAGAACCGCGGCCGGATGACGCTCATGCGGTTTCCACGGCCGGCGTGAACAGATATCCGCCGGAGCGCACGGTCTTGATGATGCTCGGATCCTGCGGATCGGGTTCGATCTTGCGGCGCAAGCGGCTGACCAGAATGTCGACGCTGCGCTCGAAGGCGGCGGCGGTGCGGCCTTGCGTGAGTTCGAGCAATTGATCGCGCGAGAGCACACGCTGCGGACGGTCGCAGAAGGCCTGCAACAGGCCGAACTCCGCGTCGGTGAGCGCGACGCGCGCGCCGGCCGGATTGCGCACCTCGCGCAGCAGGCGATCGATCTGCCAGCCGACGAAGGTCAGCATGCGCGCGCCGTTGGCGGTGGGCTCGGCGGTGGTGCCGGCCGCGCGCCGCAGCACGGCGCGAATGCGCGCCAGAAGTTCGCGCGGGTTGAACGGCTTGGGCATGTAGTCGTCGGCGCCCATTTCCAGGCCGAGAATGCGGTCGACTTCGTCGGACTTGGCGGTGAGCATGATGATCGGTACGGGCGAGCGCGCGCGCAGCCGCTTGCACAGCGACAACCCATCCTCGCCGGGCAGCATCAGGTCGAGCACGATCAGGTCGACCTTGGCGCCGTCGAGCAGACGGTCCAGCTCGCGGCCGTTGGCGGCAAGCGACACGCGGCATTCATTGGTGCGCAGATAGCGGGCAACGAGCGCGCTGATCTCGCGATCGTCTTCGACGACCAGAATGTGGGGCTGTTTGCTCATGCAATGTCGGATAGCGGCGAAGCGGGGCGCGTGCGCGGGACGAATTGTATCCGAATGTTTCCAGTTCTTGCCACGTTACAAAGCGAAACAAATGAGGTCCGGCGACACACGTTCCCATCGACCACGAACGCGGTTTCTTTGCGGCGCGCCGGCGCATGTCCGGCGCCGCGAAGGTATCGGAATATGACTTCGATTTCATCGATGCAGTCGGTCTCGCCGGTGCCACGGTTGAAGAGCGGCAGCTCGACCGACACCGGCGTGGCGCCGTTGATGCGGGACTTCCTGAAGATGATTCAGGATGCGCAGGCGTCGTCGTCGCGCTACGGCACGAGCGGCAGCAACTCGATGCCGCAGACCCACTCGCTCGTCGTAATTATACGGCGTGATCGATTAGCCGGAGAGCATAATCCGGTGCCGCGTGCGCGGCGCCGGACGTCACATCCCAGGCAACTTGGTCACCGCGACCTTGGCGGTGCCGTCGGCCTCGGCGATCACGCGCAGCGTCTTCGCATCGAAGGCGATGCCGGTGAGGCGCAGGTCGTTGATGTTGGCGTTGACGTTGACGCCGTTGCCGCCGTTCTTCTCGAATTCGGCCAGGGTCTCGCCGATCTTCTTCTTGGCGTCGGCGGCGAACGGCTTCAGGTCGACGACCGCGTTGTCGGCCAACGCCTTTTCCAGATAGGGACCGGCGGCACGCGCGGCCGCGCTCAAGAGGCCGAACGCCGCCTCGGAGTCGACAGCGAGCGAAGTCTCCGTCAGGCGCAGCATCTGCTGCTTCTGGTCGAGCACGGGCTTACCCCAGATCAACACGCTGGCATCGGCGCCGAAACCGAACCAGCTTTTCTTCTCCCGCGCGTTCACCCGCAACGCGATCAACAGCCGGTCGCCGGCGGCCGCGAGCGTCACGCGCTTGACCTCGACGTCGACCGGGGCATTGCCGTCTTCCGGGAAGTGCTTACCCTTGAGCTGCGCCTCCAGCAGCTTGTTCACCTCGGTGAACGGGACGTCGATCGGCAGGCCGACCGACAATTTGCCGTTCTCCATCGGCGGCACGAGATCGAGCTGCGCCGGGAACGGGCACGACGGCTTGGTCGCGGCCGGCACGATGCGGGTTTCGGCCTGCACGCCGATGGTCAGCGTCAGATTGCGGGCATCGACCTGCGGCTGCGCCGCCGCGGCGCGCACGGGGCGCATCTCCAGCCACAACTGCGGCAAACCGGTCGCGCCGCCGCCGAGCGGAATGGAGCGGCACATCTGCGTCCACTGCTCGCGCGCCGCTTGTTCGATGAAGGGATCGTTGCGCACGCGGTTCTGCAACGCGCCGACTTGGTCGTTGACGGCTTTGTCGATGAACGAGCGCGCTTCGCCGGCCGTGTTGATCTTGATGCCGGCGATCGAGATGGCGCTGTCGCTGAGCGCGAGTTGCGCCGCGAGATTCGGCTCCAGACGCCAGTTCGCGGTGATCGCCGGCTTCGACCGCACGATGACCTGGCCGCGGATGTCGGCGCGCTGATTGAGCGCATTGCCCGCCAGATTGCCGACTTCTTTCCCGAGAGACTGGCCGAGCAGGCCGGAGATGGTGCCGGCCAAGTTGCCGGCCTGCGTCGCGAGTTGGCCGGTGATGCTCAACGTGCCGTTGAGCGGCGTCGTGATGGTGATCTCGTTGGGCTTGCCGGTCACGGCCATGGCGCCGCGCGAGATGGCGATGCCGATATCGGCCTTGGACAGAAGATTGCTGACAGGA
The DNA here is from genome assembly GCF_003367395.1 of Pseudolabrys taiwanensis. Taxonomy (NCBI): domain Bacteria; kingdom Pseudomonadati; phylum Pseudomonadota; class Alphaproteobacteria; order Hyphomicrobiales; family Xanthobacteraceae; genus Pseudolabrys; species Pseudolabrys taiwanensis. Next base: position 4,949,745 of record NZ_CP031417.1, read on the forward strand.
TTGTCGTTCTTGCCCGCCAAGTCGCGCGGCGTGGTGTTATCGAGACTTTGACGGATCACGGCGAGTGGAATGGTGACCGGCGCGATCACTTGCGACGCGCGCGCGATCTGCGGCAATGGCGGCGGTGCCGGCACTTTCGCGAGCACCTCTTTGGTTTGGCTCTCGGGCAGGAAATAATCGAGCGCCCAGTTCGCGGCCATGAACGAGCCGCCGAGAACGACGATGGCCACGAACAGCAGGCGGAACGCGCGCGATCGTCCGAACCAACGTATCGGCGCGGTCGCGAAGTAGGTGATCTGCTCGAGCAAGCCGCGCATGACATGTCCCCCGATTCGAGTGCCGGCAAATTTTAAGGATATCGGGCGCGCCGCGCCAGTTCCGAGTTCCCATTGCGCCGTTCGACATTGACGCATGCGATATATGTTCGGAACCGACGACTGCACGCGTGAGTTTGCTTCATGTTGATTGCACACAGGGAGGCTATCACTATGAAACTCTCGACGCTTGTTCTCGCCACTTCGATGATCGTGACGCCGGCGATCGCTTTCGCGCAGAGCGCGCCTGCTCCGGCGAACCAGTCAGGTCCGAGCGTGAACCCGACTCCGCAGCAGCCGACGGATCAGGGCGCTGGTGCCGAGACGGGCAATACGAAGGCGACGCCGAAGGGCAGCACGATGGGCCGCGACTCGATGAATTCGGGCAGCATGGGCACGACCGGTTCGGGCGCGAGCGGCACGCACTCCGGTTCGAAGACCCTTGGAACCAAGCCGGCCGGCTCGGACGCCAAGAAGTAAGTACGACTGACGCAGTCTGGCGACGCGTCGACGTCCCGCCGGTTCGCCGGCGGGACTTTTTTGTTCGTCGTTCGTGCGCGCCATGATCGACGTCATCGCGAACAGGTGTCCGCATCGTGTCAGAGGCGAGGTCATTACAGGGCAATGAGGGAGAATGCGTCGCGCCCCCTTGATCGAGCATGGTGCTGTCCCAGCTACATCGGATCGGGAGGACGAACTCCCGTGTGACTCACCGCGTGTATGAAAATCTCTAACCGAGGAGAGCCCGATGAAGCTGAACTCCATGCAAATCGAGCGAACCCTACGTCAGTTTCCGTCGGAAGCCATTCCGGCCGATCATCCGGTGATGCCGCAGCTTACGCAGCTGTTTGGCGATCATACGTATTTCATCGACGGCGGCGGGCTCAATATCGTTGAACCTGCTCAAGGCGCGCAGGACGGCCAGCTCGGCGTGGTCGTGTCTCTCGCCAACTGGACGGACGGCGGCAACGCGCAGCTGGCGCCTCATCCGCCCGAAGCGACGGACGTTGTCGTGTCGCTCGGCGAAGCTCGCCACAACTAGCTCTCTGCCTCATCGAGTACGAGCGTGCCGCGACCGGATGTGATGCGTGGTCGCGGTGCGCCGCAAGTTCTCACTGCCGACGGGGTGCAGGAGCGGTGACGATTTTGTTGCGTCCGTTTCGCCCCGCTTCGACGCCGGACTATCTCGCGCCACGTGAAAAGGAAACGAGCATGCGTTCCTCTTTGTCTATTCTTGCGCTAACGGCGGCCTTTGCTCTCTCGCTGTCCGCAGCGAACGCGCAAAGCCAGCAGGGCCAATCGCCGTCAGCTTCTCCGCCAGCGGCCGCATCGCCTGGCTCATCCGCCGATATACCGGATCAAAAGCTCGCTGCCACGGCGGCGGCGGTTAAAGGCGTCACCGCCGTCCGGCAGAGCTACGAAGAGAAATTGGCGGCGGCATCCACGACCGACAAGAAGCGCATCGTCGACGAGGCGCAGCAGGCGATGGCCAAGGCCGTCACCGATCAGGGGCTGTCGCTCGAGGAATACACGAAGATCCTGCAGGTGGCGCAGAACGATCCGACCGTGCAGAACAAGATCATCGAGCGGCTGAAGTAGCGAGCCGCGCGGTCACTCTCAAGTGTGAACAAATGCCGGACCCGTGTTGTGCGGGCGGTTGCCCGAGTCTGGCTTGTCTCCGCTGGTCTCCGCGAAAGTGGGGACCAGCGCGGATTCCCGTTTGCGCGCGAATGAGCGGAGTACGACGCGGTTCAACCTGAATTGATGTCGCCTAGTGCTGCGTGCCCATGCGGTGCAATTTGAGCACGATGTAGACGGTCTCGCTTGCCGGCGTCGCGATGCCGAACTCGCGGCCGAGCGCGCGCACTTTGCCCGAGAGCCAGTCAAGTTCCAGCCGGCCGCCGCGATCGAGGTCGTTGGCCATCGAGCCTTTCATCGTCGGCACGGTCTTCGTCTCGACGAACGTCATGCGCTCGTCGATATAGGCCGGGTCGAGTGTGACACCCTTGGCTTTGCCGACGGCCAGCGCCTCCTGCATGAGCTGGCGGAAGAACGCTTTGGTGTCGGGATCGGCGAGGATCGGGCCGATGCCGGAGCGCAAGGCCGCCGTGGCGCCGGTCATGGCGGTGAGGAAGATGAACTTCTCCCACAATTCGCGTTCGATATGTGTCGACAGGCCGAGATCGAGTCCAGCGTCCTTGCCGGCGGCGACAAAGGCGTCGAGCGTCGCATCGGGGCGGTTGTCGGCAAAGCCAAAACGGAATTGATGGAATTGGCTGGTATGCTTGATCACGCCCGGCCCGCTGATCGTGCTGGCGATGTAGGCATAACCGCCCACCACTTTGTCGCGGCCGAGAATGCCGCCGACGCGGTCGACGCTGTCGATGCCGTTCTGCAGCGTGATGACGCGGGTGTTGGGGCCGATCAGCGGCTTGGTCTGTTCGGCCGCCTGTTCGGTGTCCCACAATTTCACAGCGAAGATCACGACATCGACAGGGCCAATCGTGCGTGGATCGTCCGTGACGTTCGGCTTGGGCAGATGCAGATCGCCATGCACACTCTCGATCTTCAGCCCGTTCTTTTTGATAGCGTCGAGATGGGCGCCGCGCGCGATGAAGAAGACATCGTGTCCTTTCACCGCCAGCCGCGCGCCGTAGTAGGCGCCGACAGCGCCGGCCGCCATGATCGCAATCCGCATCGAGACCCTCCGTCGGAAAAGCGCGCGACGATAGCCGGAGCTCGCCGGCGCCGCTATCCGATAAAAGTGATCGGCAGCATCACAAAAATTTGCCCGGCCCGATGTGCGGTCCTTTTATCACCCCGCGAAAGCGGCAGGTTTGCCACGGTTTTCCACCAGCCGGCGGGCGGCTCGTCGTGGCCCGGGTTGCGCGCCGGTCGCCGGGATGACGGCTGAAAAACAAAAAAAAGCCCGGCGCGAGGCCGGGCTGAAGTCTTGGAGGATTCAGATAAGTAAGATCAGCGGATGGTCGTCCAGGCGCGGGCCGCCGCGCTTTCGGCGGACGGCGCATAAGACTGCGTCATCGATACGCGTTCGGGCGAAATGGGCTGCGGCTCATTCTGCGCCTGCTGATTGCGCACCTTCGCCTTGGCCTCGACCGTCTGCGGCAGCACGATCACCTTCGCGCCGACCTGCACACGGTTGTAGAGGTCGATCACATCTTCGTTGGTCAGACGGATGCAGCCGGATGACACCTGCTTGCCGATCGTCGACGGCGAATTCGTGCCGTGGATGCGATACTCGGTGCTGCCGATATACATAGCGCGCGCGCCGAGCGGATTGCCCGGGCCGCCGCTGGTCATGCGCGGCAGATAAGGCTGGCGCTTGATCATTTCCGCCGGCGGATACCAATCGGGCCATTCCGCCTTGCGGGTGATCTGCTTCACGCCGGACCAGGTGAAGCCCTCGCGGCCGACGCCGATGCCGTAGCGCAGGGCTTTGCCGTTGCCGAGCACGTAATAGAGATAGGTGTGCGGCGTATCGACGATCACCGTGCCCGGCACTTCGGTGGTTTTGTAATCGACGATCTGACGCTTCAGGTACGCGGGCAGCTGCGCGTCTTCGTCTTCGATCGGCGCGGCCTGTTCTTCGACCTGGGGCTGCGGCGCGGCTTGCGCCGGCTCCGGCTGGGTCAGGAACGGGAAGAAGGTTTGCGCCTGCACGGGGCCGCTCAAGAACGCGGCCGAGATCAGCGCGAACGAACCGGCGGTTAGAATTTTGCGGTAGGAGGACATGGCACCCTCGACAACTGAGTTACGCATTTGTCGAGAGAAGCGGCGGACAGGTTCAATGGTTCCTGATCACGGAACCCTCAAATGCGCGAAACCGCTTGGAACACCAGGGCTTTTTCGGCGTTACGTCGCGCCGGGATACCGTTTCGCGGCGCAGCCGACGACTGGCCAGACCCGCCGTTACTTGCTGTCGCGATGCCAGCCGACCGTCGCCTCGGGGGCGCTGTCGACCGAGGCGAAGTAAGGCTTGATGTCGAGCAGCGGCGTGCCGTCGAGGCAATCGAGACCGACCACCTTGAGCGTAGGGCCCTCGATCCCGAGAAGCTTCACCACGCTCATGGCGATTGGGTTCGGCCGTGCCGGCGAGCGCAGGGCGAAGGTGCCGCGCTGGGTGCCGTAATGGGCCGGTGACTGCAGCACGAGGTTTCGCGGCGCCTTGTCCATCCAGTAGAGGAGGACGAGGTGGCTGCAGCTCCCGACGTCCTTCAGGCCGTCGGCAAAGCGCGGGTCGAGCGCGACCGTGCAGACCGCGTCCGAACCCCGGGCGTTCTTCGGACAGTCCTTGCGCGCGCGCCAGGGCGTGTGAATGCGGCCGATGAAATAGACCCCCGCGTCGGGCTGGGCCGGCAGTTCGACCGCCTTCTCGCCGGGGCGGATGCCGAATTCTTCCTTAATGTTCATCGCTGGTTCCTGAGCGCCACTAAGTCGCGTTAACGGATGAGAACACTAGCAAAACAGGCCGCGAACGCAGAGGGGGCAGGCTCCGGGACGGTTCGCTGGCACCGACCCATTTTCTCGAGATTCGCCCGCTTGACCTCTTGATCAAGGTATAAAGATATCTTTATATAGTGGGAAGTCGCCCAAGGGGCGGCCTTTCGATTGGGAAGGTGATGACCGGCCGGCTCGGATTCGAGGCTCTCAATGCGGCGCTGAAGGCCGCGGGCGAGGAAACGCGCCTGCGCGTGCTCGCCCTGTTGGCCGAGGCCGAGCTGACCGTGTCCGACCTCACCGATATCCTGCGCCAGTCGCAGCCGCGCATTTCCCGCCACCTCAAGCTGCTGGTCGAGGCCGGGCTGATCGAGCGCTTCCGCGAGGGCACTTGGGCGTTCTTCCGCCTCGCCGAGCATGGCGGCGGCGCCGAGCTCGCCCACGCCCTGCTCGACAAGCTCAACCACGCCGATCCCGTCATCGCCCGCGACCGTGAGCGCCTGGCGTCGGTGCGGCAGGCGCGCGCCGCCGCGGCGCAGGCCTATTTCCGGGCTCATGCCGTGGAGTGGGACCGCATCCGCAATCTGCACGTCGCCGACGAAGCGGTGGAAGCCGCGATCCAGGACGCGCTGGCCGAAAAGCCGTTCCGTTCGCTGCTCGATCTCGGCACCGGCACCGGCCGCATGCTGGAGTTGTTCGGACCGCACGTCGAACGCGGCCTCGGCCTCGACCTGTCGCTCGACATGCTGCTGCTCGCGCGCGACCGGCTGGAGCGCGCCGGCCTCAAGCATTGCAGCGTGCGGCAGGGCGATCTCTACGATCTGCCGATCGCCAACGACTCGTTCGACGTCGTCATCCTGCATCAGGTGCTGCACTTCCTCGACGATGGCGGCCGCGCCATCAAGGAAGCCGCGCGCGTGCTGCGTCCGGGCGGGCGCCTGCTGGTGGTCGACTTCGCGCCGCACGAACAGGAATTCCTGCGCGAACAGTTCGCGCACCGCCGTCTCGGCTTCGCGCCGGAGACGGTGACGCAATGGATGGCGGCCTCCGGCCTCGAGCCGGTGCTGCACAAGTCGCTCAGCCCCGAGCCGGGTAGTGAAGGAAAGATCGCCGTGTCGCTGTGGCTCGCACGCGACAAGCGCACATTGGTGGCGCCCATTCGGCGAGAGGTCGCGTGAACATGAATGCTCCAATCCGTCTCAGTCGCCATAAGCGCGACCCGCGCCATCTCAACGTCTCCTTCGAGTTCTTCCCGCCGAAGGACGAGGCGATGGAAAAGATTTTGTGGGACTCGATCGAGCGCCTGGCGCCGCTGACGCCCGATTTCGTTTCCGTCACGTACGGCGCCGGCGGTTCGACGCGCGAGCGCACGCATGCGACGGTCAAGCGCATCCTCTCCGACACGCCGCTCACGCCCGCCGCGCATCTGACCTGCGTCGCGGCGACGCGCGAGGAGATCGACGGCATCGTGCGCAACTATCACGATGCCGGCGTGCGTCACATCGTGGCGCTGCGCGGCGACGCGCTGGAAGGCGCGGGCGCCGCATACAAAGCGCATCCGGGAGGCTACGAGACCTCGGCGGCCCTGGTCGCCGGCATCAAGCGCATCGCGCCGGACTTCGACGTGTCGGTTTCGGCCTATCCCGAGAAGCATCCGGATTCGCCGACCATCGAAGCCGACATCGACATGCTCGAGGCCAAGGTCGATGCCGGCGCGGACCGCGCCATCACGCAGTTCTTCTTCGAGAACGATCTCTACTTCCGTTATCTCGATCGCGTGCGGGCGCGCGGCATCAATATCCCGATCGTGCCGGGCATCCTGCCGGTGCAGAACTTCAAGTCGGCCAGGAACTTCGCCGAGCGCGCCGGCGCTACGGTGCCGAACTGGCTCGCCGAGCGCTTCAACGGCCTCGACGACGATCCGGCGACGCGCAAGCTGATCGCCGCCGCGGTGGCGGCCGAACAGGTGCTCGACCTCGTCGACCGGGGCGTCACCCACTTCCATTTCTACACCATGAATCGCGCCGACCTCGTCTACGCGATCTGCCACCTGCTCGGCATGCGCCCGGCGGTGGAACAAGCCGCTTGAGTGGAGTTGTTGTCGTGACGTCCAAGTCCAACGTACGCGCCGCCCTGACCGAAGCGCTCAAGCAGCGCATCCTGGTGCTCGATGGCGCCATGGGCACCATGATCCAGGACCTCAAGCTGGATGAGGAAGGCTATCGCGGCGCGCGTTTCGACGCCTGGAACCGCGAGGTGCGCGGCAACAACGACCTTTTGAATCTGAGCCGGCCGGACGCCATCCGTGAAATCCATTTCAAGTACTTCCGCGCCGGCGCCGACATCGTTTCGACCAACACCTTCTCCTCGACGACGATCGCCCAGGCCGACTACGGCATGGAGGAGATCGTCTACGAACTGAACGAGGCGGGCGCCAAGCTCGCGCGCGAGGCGGCCGTGCTCGCGGAGAAGGAAGACGGCAAGCGCCGCTTCGTCGCCGGCGCGCTCGGTCCGACCAACCGCACCGCGTCGATCTCGCCGGACGTTTCCAATCCCGGGTATCGCGCCATCACCTTCGATCAGCTGCGCGTCGCTTATGGCGAACAGGTGCGCGGGCTCATCGCCGGCGGCGCCGACCTGCTGCTGATCGAGACCATCTTCGACACGCTGAATGCCAAAGCGGCGATTTATGCCATCGCCGAGATCTGCGACGAGCTGAAGGTCGACGTGCCGGTGATGCTGTCCGGCACCATCACCGACATGTCCGGCCGCTTGTTGTCCGGCCAGACGCCGGGCGCTTTCTGGAACGCCGTGCAGCACGCCAATCCGGTCACCATCGGATTGAACTGCGCGCTCGGCGCCAAGGAAATGCGTGCGCATGTCGCCGAACTCGGCCGCATCGCCGACACCTTCGTCTGCGCCTATCCGAATGCCGGCCTGCCCAACGAGTTCGGCTATTACGACGAGAGCCCGGAGTTCATGGCCGAGCTGCTCGAAGAATTCGCGTCGGCCGGTCTCGTCAACGTCGTCGGCGGCTGCTGCGGCACCACGCCCGATCATATCGCGGCCATCGCCAAGGCTGTGGCCGGCAAGAAGCCGCGCGCGCTGCCGGAGGTGCCGAAGCAACTGCGCCTGTCGGGCCTGGAGTCGTTCGCGCTGACGCCCGAGATTCCGTTCGTCAATGTCGGCGAGCGAACCAACGTCACGGGTTCGGCCAAATTCCGCAAGCTCATCACCGCCGGCGACTACACCGCCGCGCTCACGGTGGCGCGCGAGCAGGTCGAGAACGGCGCGCAGGTGATCGACGTCAACATGGACGAGGGCCTGCTCGATTCCGAGCAGGCGATGATCACCTTCCTCAACCTGATCGCGTCGGAGCCCGACATCGCCCGCGTGCCGGTGATGGTCGACTCCTCGAAGTTCGCGGTGATCGAAGCCGGCCTGAAGTGTCTGCAAGGCAAGCCGATCGTCAACTCGATCTCGCTCAAGGAAGGCGAGGCGGCGTTCATCGAACACGCCAAGACCGTGCGCCGCTATGGCGCCGCCGTCGTCGTCATGGCTTTCGACGAGAAGGGGCAGGCCGACACCTTCGCGCGCAAGACCGAGATCTGCCGCCGCGCCTACGACATCCTGACCAAGCAGATCGGCTTTCCGCCCGAAGACATCATCTTCGATCCGAACATCTTCGCCATCGCCACCGGCATGGAGGAGCACAACAACTACGGCGTCGACTTCATCGAGGCGACGCGCTGGATCCGCGCGAACCTGCCTTACGCACATATCTCCGGCGGCGTGTCGAACCTGTCGTTCTCGTTCCGCGGCAACGAGCGCGTGCGCGAGGCGATGCACTCGGTGTTCCTGTATCACGCCATCAAGGCCGGCATGGACATGGGCATCGTCAATGCCGGTCAGATGGCGGTCTATGACGAGCTCGATCCCGAACTGCGCGAAGCCTGCGAGGACGTCGTGCTCAACCGCCGTCCCGATGCGGCGGAGCGGCTGCTGGCACTCGCCGACAAATTCCGCGGCGCCGGCCAAGCGGCCAAGGAAGTGGATCTTGCCTGGCGCGACAAGCCGGTGGAGAGCCGGCTGTCGCACGCGCTGGTGCACGGCATCACCGAGTACATCGCGACCGACGTCGAGGAGGCGCGGCTCAACGCCAAGCGGCCGCTCGACGTCATTGAAGGGCCGTTGATGAGCGGCATGAACGTGGTCGGCGACCTGTTCGGCGCCGGCAAGATGTTTCTGCCGCAGGTGGTGAAGTCGGCGCGCGTGATGAAGCAGGCCGTGGCTTATCTACTGCCGTATATCGAGCAGGAGAAGGATGGCCGCGATCACTCGTCGTCGAACGGCAAGATCGTGATGGCGACGGTGAAGGGCGACGTGCACGACATCGGCAAGAACATCGTCGGCGTCGTGCTTCAGTGCAACAACTACGAGGTCATCGATCTCGGCGTCATGGTGCCGGCGGCGAAGATCCTCGAAGTGGCGCGCGCCGAGGGCGCCGACATCATCGGCCTGTCGGGTCTGATCACGCCGTCGCTCGACGAGATGTGCCATGTCGCGGCCGAGATGGAGCGTCAGGGTTTCGAACTGCCCTTGATGATCGGCGGCGCCACGACGAGCCGCGTGCACACGGCGGTGAAGATCCATCCGAATTATCGCCGCGGCCAGACCGTCTACGTCACCGATGCGAGCCGCGCGGTCGGCGTAGCGCAAGCGCTGCTCTCGTCCGAGCAGAAGCCGACCTATATCGCCGAGGTGCGCGGCGAATACGCCAAGATCGCCGCCGCGCATGCGCGCGCGCAGGAAGACAAAGCCCGCCTGCCGCTCACCGCGGCGAGGGCCAACGCGGTGAAGCTCGACTGGTCGGGCGCCTATCAGCCGCCGAAGCCATCATTCCTTGGCACGCGCGTGTTCGACGATTACCCGCTCGCGGAGCTCGTCGATTACATCGATTGGACGCCGTTCTTCCAGACCTGGGAACTGGCCGGTCGCTTCCCCGCGATCCTTAACGATGCAACGGTCGGTGAGGCCGCGCGCTCGCTCTATGACGACGCGCGGGCGATGCTCGACCGTATCGTCAGCGAGAAGTGGTTCAAGGCGAGCGCGGTGGTCGGCTTCTGGCCGGTCAACGCGCAAGGCGACGACATCGTCGTCTACACCGACGACACGCGCAAGAAGACGCTGACGGTGCTGCATTCGCTGCGTCAGCAGCTTTCCAAGCGCGAGGGCCGCAACAACACGGCGCTGTCCGATTTCGTCGCGCCGCGCGACAGCGGTTTGGCCGATTACATCGGCGGCTTCACCGTCACCGCCGGTCTCGGCGAGGACGAAGTGGCGGATCGCTTCAAGCGGGCCAATGACGACTACTCCGCCATCATGGTGAAGGCCTTGGCCGACCGTCTGGCGGAGGCGTTCGCCGAGCGCATGCACCAGCGTGTCCGACAGGAGCTGTGGGGGTATGCGGCGGACGAGACGCTGAGCAACGACGACCTCATCCTGGAGAAGTATCGCGGTATTCGTCCCGCGCCCGGTTATCCGGCGCAGCCCGATCATACCGAGAAGGCGACCTTGTTCGAATTGCTCGATGCCGAGCGCATCGGCGTCAAGCTCACCGAGAGCTTCGCGATGTGGCCGGGCGCGGCGGTATCCGGGTTCTACTTCAGCCATCCGGACGCCGACTATTTCGGCGTCGGCAAAATCGAGCGCGATCAGGTCGAGGACTATGCGCGCCGCAAGGGTTGGACCGTGGAAGAGACCGAGCGCTGGCTGGCGCCGGTCCTTAACTACAACCCGAACGCAACGCCGAGCGAGGCGGCGGCTTAGCAGTAGCTCCCACTCGCCACTGGCTGACGCTTTGCGGGTCTTTCTTGATCCGCAGGTGTTCCCGGGTTTACTGCGAGCTAACCAGCTTGCCCGCTTCATTTGCGTTTCAGAAACGAGGGCCGTTTATATCTAATTGCCTGACTTTCATGTGCGGAGCCGACATTGATCGGGCTATTGAAGACCAAGTCTCTGCGCTTCTGGGTGGGCCTCGGTATGCTCATCGCCCTTCTGCCGATTGTTCTATCGGCGTCCGGCGGTTATTTGCTGCTCAACTGGGGTGTCATCGTGCCGTTCCACGACGTCACTTCCCGCCAGCGGCAGCAGATCATTCCGGTGCAGAAACTCCGCATCATGATTTGGGAGGCGTTGGCGCCGGTCGATGAGTTCATCGAAGACGGCGACCCGGTTCACCTTTCGGCCTACCGAAGCCTGCGGACACAAATTGAGACAAGCTTCACGACCTTGAGTGACGCCCTGCGCGGTGAGCCGGCCGTTCAAGCGAGCCTGGAACGCGCCCGTAACGAATGGACCGCTGCGGAGCGCCATGCCACGGAACTGATTTCAGTGGTGCACGGCGCAGGTGACGCCGAGAAAAACGCCACGTTGCAACGGTATCATGGCGGGGTGGCCGCAGCGAACGACAAACTGGCCGCGGTCTACGCGAGCATCGCAGGCAGGATCGAGGAAGATCACGATATCGCGGTGCGCTCTTATGAGAGGTCGTTGTGGCTCGCCGGAATCGCCGGCGCCATCTCGTTGCTGACCGTGGCGCTAGGCGTCATCATTATCGGCCGAATACTGTCCAGAAGCGTGGATCGTCTTGTCGAGGGCGCGGCGCGATTTGCCGAAGGCGATCGCACCCATCGCATCGAAATTCAGCTACCGCCTGAGCTTCACCGCGTCGCCGAAGAGTTCAATCACATGATCGGCCGTATTCGTGAATCGGAGGCCGCTCTCGACGAGCTTGCCCACAAAGATAGTTTGACCGGGCTCAGTAACCGTCGCGCGTTTGAAGAGAGTTTCTCGGATATTCAAGCCCGTATGCAGCGGCACGCCGAGACGGCCGCGCTGCTTGCCGTGGACATCGATCATTTCAAGCGGATCAATGATGAACTTGGACACGCAGCCGGTGATGTAGTGCTCCGGGCCGTCGCGGTTGCGATGAAAACGAACGTGCGGCCGTTCGATAAGGTCTTTCGTACCGGCGGCGAGGAGTTTCTGGTTCTATTGCCGCAAGCCGGCGCCGCCAAAGCGCAGGAAATCGCAGAACGACTCCGGGAGACGGTCGCCGCGCTGTCGATACCCTTTAATGGGACGATCATACGGACCTCGATCAGCATCGGCGTCGTCGAAATTGCGGAAGCGGCCGGCCATGCTTCGGTTGTCGAGGAAGCCGACGAGGCTCTCTATCAGGCCAAGAAATCAGGTCGAAACCGCGTGGTGGTCGGCGGCAGCGGACGTGGGCGCGCGATCGAGGTGCAGTAACATCGGCCCGAACTCGAAGTAGCAGCGTATCGAGTCCGCATCCAAGCCTGCGCGCCTGTGGTGTTCGGTCTGCCGCCGAGCGCAAAAAAACGGAGCGATCTCGCGCTCCGGGTTCAGAAGGCTCCGAAGAGCACGGCGCCGACGAAGCAGAACACGGCGGCGACAGCGAGCACATTCAGTTTCAAGGCAAGGTCCACGGCAGCGCCTCCCTTGTTGACGTGGTTAAAAGCTAGCACACCGCGCCAACGGTCCGAAACGCATTAAGTCTTCGGCGCTGGAAAAATGCGTCCGACGTCATGCGTTCCGCGTATGGCGCCGGCAACTGCTTGATGCTCGGCGCAAATCAACCGGCATGCCTGCGGAAACGGCAGTGCAAAACGTGTGTGCACTGCGGAAAGAGACTCCGTTCATTGCCTGATTGGCGTCGACCAGTGGGCTATTCTCCGATGGTGGGCAGCAAGCTCCAGCAAAAACGCATGCGCCGAATTGCGGGTCAGCTCTGTGCGTTCGGACGTGCCTCGCTGTCGCGGCATTAGAATCCGTATTGCGGCACCGCAAAACGGCGGCTATTGGTGCGGCAACATTTAATCCGGAATACAGGTCGGGGAGGACTTCATGAACATTTTGCGTCGCTCGTTTCTTGCGCTCGCTTGCGCGGCTGTTGCGGCCACCGTTGCCATGCCCGCGCAGGCGCAGACCGCGTGGCCCACACGCCCGGTGAAATTCATCATCCCGCTCGGCCCGGGTTCGGGCGTCGACATCACCGCGCGTTTGCTCGCCGACAAGCTGAGCGAGCGTTGGGGTCAGCCGGTCGTGGTCGAGAACCGTCCGGGCGGCGATGCCATCGTCGCCATCAACGCGGTCGTCGGTGCAAAGGATGACCACGTGCTTCTGTTCGCGCCGGCGTCGACGTTCACCGCGCATCCGCTGCTGCACGACTCGCTGCCCTACAGGCAGGACGACCTGGTGCCGATCGCACGCGTGACCAACACGCTGATCACGCTCGGCGTGCCGAGCGAACTCGGCGTGAAGACCGTGAAGGAGCTCACGGACAAGATCAAAGCCGCGCCCGGTAAACTGAACTACGCCTCGGTCACCGGCGCCAACGACCTGATGTTCGCCGCGTTCTTGAAGACCGAGAAGCTCGACATGGCCAAGGTTCCGTACAAGGACACGGTGCAGGCCATCAACGATCTCGCCGAAGGCCGCATCCAAGCTTATGTCGGCGCCTACGCGATCATGCGTCCGCGCGTGCAGCAGGGCAAAGTGACGGTGCTCGCGCTCACCAACCGTCAGCATGCCAAGGCGCTCGACGCCGTGCCGACCGCGCGCGAAGCAGGCTTCCCCTCGCTCGAGTTCGACGGCTTGGTCGGCTTGCTCGGCGCCAAGGGCTTCCCCGATGCGGCGAAGCAGCGCATCGCCAAGGACATCCGCGAGATCGTGTCCGACCCGGCGGTCGGCGAGAAGCTCAGCCTCACCGGCCAGGTCGTCAATCCGGGCACCGCGGACGAGTTTGCCGGCGACCTCAAGGATCAGCGCGACGCCGTGGCGCGTATCGGCCAGACGCTCGGCATCAAGGCCTCGCAGTAACAAGCAGACACTTGGCGTAACGTCGCGACGCGGGAGCCGGACAACGGCTTCCGCGTCGTTTCATTTGGCCATGGCCGCCGCCGTGGCGCGCGCGTCAACACTTTCTTAGCCTTAACAAATTCGCACCCAATCAACGTTGATAGCTCATTAACGGTAACGCTCGCATTTTCGCGAGTATGAAGCGTGGTGCGTGGCTTTCACTCGCGGGGCTGAGCGTTTTGCTGGCCGTGGCCGGATGCGGCCGCGGCTTCTTGAACTATGGCGAGCGCGCATCCTGGCGCCATCAAGCCGAGGTCAGCTGCCTGAAGTCGGGAGCCGTGAAGATCGGCAGCGGGGTCGTGCAGATCTCGCCGATCGAAGGCCCCGGCATGTGCGGCGCCGATTTCCCGCTCAAGGTCTCGGCGCTCGGCGAAGGCAATGCCGCGATCGGCTATGCCGGCGAGGAACTGCGCCCGCCCGGCGCGATCCCGCGCGGGTCGATGCCGAATTTTCCGCCGAGCCAGCCGGCTTACGCGCCGCCGCCGAGCCGGCCCGCGCCGCCGCCGATCGAAGGGCAGGGCATGCGCTGGGTGCCCGGACCGCAGGGCATCGACGCGCCGCAAACGACGGCGCCCGCCGGCCAGCCGATGTCGATCTCGCCGCCGGGCGTCGCCCAGCCCGAGCCGTCCCAGGTCATGCCGGAGTCGGAGCCCGAGGCGAGCGAGCCCGACGACATTCCCGACGATGCCGTGGTGCCCGGGCGCGGCCGTCAGCCCGCGCCGCGGCCGCAGCCCGCCTACAACGCGCCGGTCTATCAGCCGCCGCAGCAGCGCCCGGCGCTCGGCCCACAGCGGCCGCTGGGACCGGCGCCCTCGGCCACGCTCAAGCCCACCGCGACGCTTGCCTGCCCGCTGGTGTCGGCGCTCGACCGCTGGGTCAGTGGCGGCGTGCAGCCGGCGGCGATGCGCTGGTTCGGCCAGCCGGTGGTCGAAATCAAACAGATCTCCGCTTACTCGTGCCGCGGCATGGTCGGCGCCGGCACCAACCACATCTCCGAGCATGCCTTCGGCAACGCGCTCGACATCGCCGGCTTCACGCTGGCCGACGGCCGGCATATCTCGGTGATGAAAGGCTGGCGCGGCACGCCGGAAGAGCAGGGCTTCCTGCACGACGTGCAGCTCTATGCCTGCGACACGTTCACCACGGTGCTGGCGCCCGGCTACAACGCCGCGCACTACAACCACATCCATGTCGACCTGATGCGCCGCGCGTCGGGCCGCCGGCCGTGCCGGCCCAACGCCATTCCGGGTGAGATCGTCGCCGCCAAGGCGCGCGCGATCTACGCCGCGAAGGGCAAGGGCGACTACACCGGCTCGGTCAAAGCGCAGATCTCGATCGGCGACCTCATCAAGGGCTTGCCGGAAGCGCATCCGGGTGAAGACGGCTTCGTCGCCGACGAGGACGACGACACCACCGGTTCGGTCCCGGAGCCGGAAGCGCCCAAGGCCGCCAAGAGCAGCGGCGGCTGGTTCTCCAACCTGTTCGGCGGATCGTCCAAGCCGGCACGCAAGACCACGCGCGGCCAGGACCGGATGACCGGTTCGTACTAGAGCCGGCCGAAGCGCCGCGGTTACTTCTTCCGGATGACGACCGGCTGTTTCGATTTGAGCGCGCGGACGGCGTTGGACGTCGCCTTGCCGCAAGCCTTCGAACACTTCATGGTTTCAAGATTGCACACGGCTGAGCAGCCGTCGGCGCAGCGGGCCGCGCCTGGACAAGGATCGCAGGAGCAAACTTCGGCGCGTGCGGCGCCGGGCGCGAACGCGTGAATCAGGAAGAATAGCGCGGCAATAGCCGCACCGGCGGATAACCGTCCGGGCATGGTCGTCCTCCCATTTGCTTGACAAGCCGGTCCGTTCGGACGCGGGAAGAGCGAGCGCGATGATGACGTGCGTTGGCGCGGGGGATGTTGACCCAGGTCAACGCGCTCGAGCGTCGCCTAGACGACGGCGTCGAGCAGCATCGCGCCGAACAGGATCAGCCCCGCGTCGCGGTTCGACTTGAACAGCATCAGGCAATGCGCCGGGTCGTTGATGTCGAGGCGCATGACCTGCCAGGCGAGATGCGCGGCGAAGAGGAGCATGCCGACAAGGAAGATCGTGCCGCCGCCGGCCATCAGTCCGGCAACGGCGATCAGCACTACGGCGGCCGCGTAGAAGCTCGCCAGCATCGGCTGCGTGCGCTCCTGGAACAGCAGGGCCGTCGACTTGATGCCGATCATCATGTCGTCCTCGCGGTCCTGATGCGCGTAGATCGTGTCGTAGGCGATCACCCAGCAGATCGAGCCGAGGTAGAGGATCACCGCCGGCCAATCGAGACGGCCGAACGCCGCCGGCCAGCCCATCAGCGCGCCCCAGGAGAAGGCGAGGCCCAGGACAATCTGCGGCCAATAGGTGATGCGCTTCATGAACGGATAGATCGCGACGACGAGCAGCGATGCGAAGCCCATGAAGACGGTGAAGCCGTTGAACTGCAGCAGCACCAGCAGGCCGACCAGCGCCTGCGCCAGCAGGAAGACCAGCGCCTGCTTCACGCTCACCTGACCGGAGGGAATGGGCCGCGAGCGCGTGCGTTCGACCATGCCGTCGAGATTGCGGTCGGCGAGATCGTTCCAGGTGCAGCCGGCGCCGCGCATGGCGAAGGCGCCGACGAAGAACAGGACGATATGCCACAGGCTCGGGAGGCGGCCTTCGTGCATGCCGGCAAGTCCCGCCGACCACCAGCAGGGCATCAGCAGCAGCCACGAGCCGATGGGCCGGTCGAGGCGGGCGAGGCGCAGATAGGGCCGCGTGACGGCCGGCGCGAGGCTGTCGACCCAGTTGCCGGTCGAATCGGCGACCCGTCCGGCGATGCCGCTCATCGCGAGCCGAGCGGCGAGCCGGTCAGCGTGTCGTAGGTGCCGCGGCCGGTCTTGATGTTGTTCGAGTCAGGCACCGGCGAGGTCAGCGCGTCGCTCAAGGTCGGGGCGGCCGGTCGGGCTGGCGCGGCAGCGGCTTTGCAGACCTTGGTCCGGATGCCGGTCGATTGCACGTGGCCCTTCTTCATGCCGTCGATGATCTGCGCCGGAATGCCGCACCAGACCTGATTGTCCGTGGCGTACTTGATCATCTTGGCCTCGGCTGCCACGAAGGCGTTGAACAGGCCGCAGGCCTCTTTCGGATCGGCCTTGCGCTGGCTCGCTTCGCGGATCGCCAGCGCCCGCTTCTCGGTGGCATCGCGCAGCTTGCCGAATTCCTCGAAACACGGCGGCGCCTGTCCGCCACCCGCCGGCGGCATCTGGGCCGCGGCCGATCCGGCCATAACGGGAACCAGGCACGCGGCAATGCACATGGCCCGGCGCAACATCATGATGAATCCTTTCGAGTGTCCCCTCACGGCATGATACATGCCGAACGCTTCGTTTGGCGCTTATAACAACCTGTCGAATGCGTCGGGAAGGCGGCAGTTGCCAAAAATCAGTAATTCGAGCCGTCCCGCTGCGTAAGCCGATACTCCGTCAGACCGATATAAAATCCTAAGACCGAGCGCCAGTCCAACCGATGCCCCGTTACGATTTCCGCACACCCCGGGTCCACGTCGAAGCGCCGCTTACCGCCGGGCAGGCGGTCGCCTTCGACCGCGAGCAGGTGAACTACCTCGCCAATGTGCTGCGGCTGAAAGACGGCGACGCGGTGCTGCTGTTCAATGGGCGTGACGGCGAATGGGGCGCGCGGCTGACGTTCGCCGGCAAGCGCGCGCTCGCGGCCACGCCCGAAGAGCAACTGCGCGGCCAACCGCGCCCGGGCGACCTGCATTTCCTGTTCGCGCCGCTCAAGCACGCCCGTCTCGACTACATGGTGCAGAAGGCCGTGGAGATGGGCGCATCGCGCATCCAGCCGGTGCTGACTCAGCACACGCAAGTCACCCGCATCAATCGCGAGCGCATGCAGGCCAATGCCATCGAGGCGGCCGAGCAATGCGGCGTGCTGGCGGTGCCGGAGATCGGCGAGCCTCTGAGCTTCGAGCGCGCGGCGGCCGCCGATGATCGTCTGCTGGTGTTCTGCGATGAGGATGCCGAGGTGAAGGATCCGGTGGCCGCGCTCGAAGCGGTGCGCAGGCCGGTCCCGATCGCGGTGCTGATCGGGCCCGAAGGCGGCTTCTCCGAGGCGGAGCGCGCGACGCTGCTCAAGCGTCCGAACACCGTGCGCCTGTCGCTCGGCCCGCGCATTCTGCGGGCCGACACCGCCGCGGTGGCCGCGCTCGCCGTGGTGCAGGCGGTACTGGGAGATTGGCGCGACGCGCCGTGACGATGGCCGAACACGGCGACGGGGTTGCCGGCCGGTCGCCACGCCGACGCCTTTCGGGCGGATCTGCCGGTGAAATCGTGCGCCTGAACGGACGAGTTCGAACAGGTGCAAATCTGTGAATCCAGTAGCGCCGCGCCGCAACAACCTGTGCTAATGTGAGCCACTCGTTACGGGAGTACCGGTCATGGCCTCTGCTGCTTCGTTGTTGCGCGCCGCTTTCCTCTCGATGTTGCTGGCCCTTCCGGCGCTGGCACCGGCACAGGCGGCAAACTGGCTCGAGAAGACGTTCTACATGAGCGGTGCGAATTACGACGGCGTGCTGCCGCCGTGCGAAGCCGGGCTCGGCAAGATCGCGTCCCGCTTTGCCGAGAAGGAAGGCCGCTTCTGGAATTCGAGCCTGCAGATTCTCGATTTCGAGCGCGTGCGTGAGGTCGCCTACAGCCCGTGGGCGCTCGGTACGATTCCGCGGCGTTATTGCCAGGCGACGGCGCTGGTGAGCGACGGACGCAAGCACGGCGTCTACTACTCGATCGGCGAAGACACCGGTCCGATCGGCGCCACATGGGGCGTGGAATGGTGCGTGGTCGGGCTCGACCGCAACTGGGCTTACAATCCAGCGTGCAAGATGGCGCGCCCCTGAGGCGCGACTAACGTTCCAGACAGATTGACACGTCAGGCGGCGCGGCGTCCCGCTAGCCAGTCGGCATTCTGCGCAAGATCGAGCAAGGCCTCACGCATCTTCAAAAGGCGCTCGCGTTCGCTTGCACTGCAGCTGGCGCGCTCCGCGCGTGCGGAACATTGCATGGCCAGACGTCTGAGTTCGGCGGCATTGGACAGGTCAGGCATCGCCTTTCTCCATATTCCTTCGTGCGTCATATCTGGTGATAGTGTCGCGCGATGGGAGACGGCATGCGAGAGTGACGTAGTCTAAGAGCGACTCACTAATTTAGCGGCTTAGGGGGCGACTTGGCCGCGCGCAAGACGATCAAGAATCCAAGACGCCGAAATCCGCCGACCTGCGACCGTCCGAATTCACAAGGCCGGCGCTGGCGAGCCCTAAGCGGAAGAGTTCGCGAACGGCGGCGGCGCGACTTGGCATCCGGTTGCGGAAGCGGAAATCGTCGACCGCCGCCAGCTCTTCAGGCGACAGCATGATCTGCAATCGCTCACCGCGAGCAAGCGGTCCTCGGCCACGATGCATCGGCATTTCCTGCCCCGGGTTCCTAGTCTGGCGGTCGGACGTGAAATGCGTCACTTACTCATTCGGTTCCCATCCCGCTCTGATATCGCGCTCACGGTTCGGAGAGCCGGTGACCGCAAAGAGGAGCCGCCACAATTAGTGTCTATTTTGTTCTTGTAATGTTCATGTTAACAGGGTAGCCTTGATAGGAACCATTGCGTTAAATCAATTGCCGGTTTGTTCTTGTCCGGCGGGTCAGTGGGGGAGGCGTTCGATGCTCCGTCGCCGCATTCGTTTGGCGGTTCAAAGCACGGCAATCGCTGTCAGCTTCGTTTTTCTCTTTGCCGTCGTCGCCTTCGCCCAGACCGATCGCCGCCAGAACGCGCCGGGGCAGTTCGATTTCTATGTGCTGTCTCTGTCGTGGTCACCGTCCTATTGCGAAGCCGCGCGCGAACGCTCGCCGGATCGCGCACCGGATCAACAATGCGCCGGGCGTCCGTATTCCTTCGTGGTGCACGGTCTGTGGCCGCAATACGAAAAGGGCTTTCCTTCGTATTGTCAGGTGCCGGCGCCGCGGCTCAATCGCAATATCGTCGGCAGCGCGCTTGAAATGATGCCGAGCCCGCGGCTCGTTTTTCACGAGTGGGATCGTCACGGCACCTGTTCGGGACTTTCGCCGAACGCGTATTTCGAAGCGATGCGCAAGGCGCGCGCGGTCGTGAAGATTCCCGAAGATTATCTCGCCCTGGCAAAGCCGATCACCGTCAATCCCGGCCAGGTCGTCGATGCTTTTCTCGAGGCCAACCCCGGGCTGACGCGCTCCAATATCGCGGTCGGTTGCGATCGTAAGCGGCTCACCGAGGTCCGCGTCTGCCTGACGCGCGAGTTCGGTTTTCGCGACTGCGGCGAGATCACGCGCCGCGCCTGTCGTCTGAACAAAGTGACGATGCCGGCGGTGCGCGGCGGTGCCGCCAATGCCGCCGAGCCCTAAAGCGCGCGATCGGATCCCTGGTTTCCGGCATCGGTAAACGGTGGCGTCGCCCCCGTTCGTCATTGGCGTGCGCGTTGTGGCATAAGCATTGCGCCGCTTCGCGCGGTTCAAGCTCTGTCTGACGCGGGTATTTGTGTGAACTATCGTCACGCCTTTCATGCCGGCAGCTTCGCCGATGTCTTCAAGCACGTGGTGCTCTGCCGTATTCTTCATCATCTGCGCGAGAAGCCGGCCGCCTTCCGCGTCCTCGATACGCATGCGGGCGCCGGCCTCTACGATCTGACCGGCACGGAAGCGAGCCGTGGCGGCGAATGGCACGACGGCATCGAACCGCTGATGGCGGCGACCTTGCAGGAGAAGTTGGCCGAGCTGCTCGCGCCTTATCTCGATGTGATCCGTGCGCTCAACGACAGCGACCGCCTCACCGCGTATCCCGGCTCGCCGGCGCTCGTGCGCGCCTGGCTGCGGCCGCAGGACCGGCTCATTGCCTGCGAACTCGAGCCCAACGCCGCCCGATCTCTCGCCTATCACCTGCAGCGCGATCACCGCGTGAAGTGTTTGGAGATCGACGGATGGACCGCGTTGTCGGCCTATGTGCCGCCGAAGGAGCGGCGCGGTCTCGTGCTGGTCGATCCGCCGTTCGAGCGGGAGAGCGATTTCACCCGCTTGGTCCACGATTTTGCTGCGGCGCACCGCAAATGGGCGACCGGCATCTACGCGCTCTGGTACCCGATCAAAGGGCGGCCGGACGCCGATACCTTGGCTAAGCGATTGCGCCGGCTTGGGATTGGTAAGATTCTACGGGCCGAATTGATCGTTACACCGCTGAGCGATCCGACGCGCCTCAATGGCTCGGGCATGATCATCGTCAATCCGCCGTGGCGCCTGCACGAAGAGCTTACTTTCATGCTCCCGAAATTGGCCGGTATTTTAGGACGGCAAGGCAAGGGCAGCATCACCTTGGACTGGCTTGCCGGTGAAACGCCCGGCGGCCAATGACATGTTGGCTCTTTCCACAGCGTCACAGTTGGTGTGTAGTTCCGCCATTGGCAGTGACGTTCCGCCTCCTTGCGGGGGCCGGCGGAGTTGACTGAGGCCTAGCGGCCGACGCTTTCCCCGACTGTGAATGTCCAGCCGAGCCGCCGTGCGTGGGGCCGGCGGCGGAGCAGAGGGGAGAGGAGTTTTCCCGATGGCACAAGCAGGTGTCGTTAAGTTCTTCAACGGCGAACGTGGCTATGGCTTCATCAAACCGGACGATGGCGGACGCGACGTGTTCGTTCACATCACCGCGGTCGAACAAGCCGGCCTCAAGAGCCTGAATGAAGGACAGCGGATCAGCTTCGACGTCGAGCCTGACAAGAAGGGCAAGGGTCCGAAGGCCGTCAATCTGGTCATCACCGGTTGATCTGAACGCGACGGGCGTGCGATTGAATTCGCACGCCCGTTTTCTATTTCGTACCGCGTGGCCGGCCGCGCGCCGCGCGCGTCATCTGCCAAGGCAGACATTTTTCACATGATGATCCTTCGCTCATCGCCTTCCTCGCCGTTCGCGCGCAAGGTGCGCATCGCCACGCGGCTGCTCGGCCTCGACAGTAACGTCGAAGAGACGCCGGTCGCGCTCGACGATCCGGCCGATAGCCTTCACGCGCAGAATCCGCTCGGCAAGATTCCGGCGCTCGTCGCCGAGGATGGCACTTGCTATTACGACTCGCGCGTCATCCTCGAGTATCTCGATCATCGCGCCGGCGGCGGCCGCATCGTGCCGCACGAGCCGAAAGCGCGCCTGGATGCCATGCGTCTGCAGGCTTTGTGCGATGGCATACTGGATGCGTGCATCTTGCAGGTTTATGAGGGCCGCTATCGTCCGGCGGAGATGAAAGTCGCGAGCTGGCTTGCGCGCCAGGCGGGCAAGGCCGAACGCGGCCTTGCCGCGTTGGAAGCGGCGCCGCCGTCGCTCGACGGCAAGACGTTGCCGCATGTCGGTCAGATCACGTTGGCTTGCGTGCTCGGGTATCGCGATCTGCGCTTCGATCCGGGCTGGCGCAAAGATCATCCGCGCCTGCACGCGTGGCACGATGCCTTCGCTGCGCAAGTGCCGGCTTTCGCCGCGACCAAACCCGAGGCGTGACCTCTTCGATACGCGCATGAGAAAGGCCCCGCTGCTTGCGCCGCGGGGCCTTCTTCTTGTTTCTTGTTTGACGCCTGTTATTGCTTAGAAGCGGTAGTTCAAACCCGCGCGCACGATATCGGTTTTGAAGTTCACGTTGGAGCCGAGCACGCTGCTGGTGCTGCCGAGATCGACGTGCAGATATTCGACCTTGGCCGTCCACGGTCCGGCGATCGCCGCTTCGATGCCGCCGCCGACCGTCCAGCCGGCCTTGGTTTCGTCCGACGAGCCGAGGCCCGCGACGTTTGTCTTGATGTTGCCGAGCGCGAGGCCGCCGGTGACGTAAGGCATCACGCGATCCCAAAGACCGGCGTAACCGATGCGGCCTCTCACCGTGCTCAGCCAATCGTTGCGTGTTTCGCAGGAGGTGATGCCGCAGGCCGAGCTGCCGCGGATGTTGCTCCAGTCGATGTCGCCTTCGAGGCCGAGCACGAATTGGTTCGGCAGTTGCCAGTTATAGCCGACTGTCCCGCCGACCAGTCCACCCGACGGATTGATCGACCCGCTGGTGAAGGGGCCGGAGAAATCCGAATGGCCCCAGCCGCCGCCGCCGTTGATACCGACGTACAGGCCCGTCCAGTTATAGAGCGGGGGCGGCATGTAAGCCGGCCCTTTCATCGGCATCGGTGCGCGCGACAAATCCGCAGCCGACGCCGATGCAACGCCGAGCGCAATAACACCAATGCTGGCGAGAAGAATCTTCTTCATCACGCACCTCACCCGTTAGATCCGAATGTGTCCGGAACGAGCGCAGCACGTCTCGTCCCCCGATTGACAGACAAACGCTGTCATCAGGTCAACGTTCCTTCACAAACTCTCGATGGTGCCGTGCTTTGACGCGGAGGGCGCATTGAATATGTCGCCCGCGACCGCGCGCCAAAAGCAAAGGCCCCGGAACTTCCGTTCCGGGGCCTTCACAAACGCTACGCTACGTTACGGGTCGATTAGAAGCGATAGTTGATACCGCCGCGCACCAGGCTGGTGCGGAAATCGACATCGGCGCCGCCGAGGCAGGTGTCGCAGCTGCCCTTGCCGAGGTCGGCGTAGAGGTACTCGACCTTGGCCGTCCACGGACCGGCGATCGCGAACTCGACACCGCCGCCCAGCGTCCAGCCGGCGTTGGTCTTCGTGGTCGAGCCGGCGCCGCCAAGGTTGGCCTTGATGTCGCCGACGGCGAGACCGCCGGTGATGTACGGCATGAAGCGGTCGAACGCGTAACCGATACGGCCGCGCACGGTGCCCATCCAGTCGTTCTTCGTTTCGCAGGAGCCGGCGCAGACAGCAGCGTTGGTGCTGCCGCGGATGCTGGCCCAGTCGAGGTCGCCCTCGAGACCGAACACGAAGTTGTTGGGCATCTGCCAGTTGTAGCCGATGGTGCCGCCGACCACGCCGCCGTCGACGTTGAAGTCGCCGGTGTTACCGACCGGACCCGACCACTTCGAACGGCCCCAGGCGCCACCGCCGTTGATGCCGAGGTAGAAGCCGGTCCAATTGTAAACCGGCGCATACATCGGCGCCTTGGCCGGCATTACCTCGCGACGCGGGAGATCGGCCGCATTCGCCGCACCCATCATCGACACCATGGCGAGTGCACCGATGCCCGCCCAAATCACGCGCTTCATTTACGAACCTCCAAAACGGGCCCCCAGCCCAAATTCCATGCGCGCAAAGTATTCAATTTCGGATTTGCGTCTAGTGCGTAAAAGCCACAGCGAACAACTCGTCATGGATGGTATCGACGCAATTGCGGCATGCATTCGCCACGTTATTGCCTTGATCTATACTGATTTCGTCATCTTCTTGACGGTCATGATTACTAGGTACTTAAGTCGCGTGGGCCGGCGGCTTTGCGGCGCGCCAAAGCGAAAAACCCCGGGCCATGGCTCGGGGTTTTTGTTCGCGACGTGCGCGCGGATCAGAAGTGGTAGTTCACGCCGACGCGAAACACGCTCGACTGAAACGCGTTGTCGGTGTTGGTGATCGAGTAGTGCCGCTGGCCGAGATCCATATAGAGATACTCGACCTTGGCGGACCAGTTCTGCGTCAGGCCCACTTCGGCGCCGAGGCCGAGGGTCCAGCCGAGCTGTGTTTTGTTCTCGCTCAAGTTGCCGTTTTCGGACTTGACGTTACCGTAAGCGAGACCGCCGGTGACGTACGGCATGATGTTGTTGAACGAATAGCCGATACGGCCGCGCAGGGTTCCGAACCACGGATTCGAGAACTTGTACGGCGCGAAGGTGTCGTCGGCGCCCGAAAGCTGAAGGTCGGTCTCGGCGCCGAACACGAACTGGCCGTTCTGCCAGTTGTAACCGGCCTGTACGCCACCGGCGACGCCGCTCGGATTGATGCTGCTGTTGGTGACCTTGCCCCACTGATAGCCAATGTTGCCGCCCACGTAGAAGCCGGCCCAGTTGTAAACCATCGGCGTCGGCGCGTAGTACGGGCTGCCGCCGCCGCGCGGGAAATCCGCCGCGGTCGCGACGCCCGTTGCGCCGGCCAGCAGGAGGGCAGCGAGCGCCCGGATGGAATTCTTCATGAGAGCCTCCACACACTTTCCGTGGCGCGTAAAGCGCCGCGGTTACACGTCTTTCAGTGCCCGACGCGGGCGCGGAAAGAGCCAAATTCGCGGAGGATTTATCGAGCCTTTTAAGTTAAACGGTTATGAATCGCTAAGCATCAGCGATTGTTATCCCTAAAGAACTGTTAGAGGCCGGCGTTTCTACAGCCGTTCTATTTACCACATCTCGTGAGCTTCCATTTACCATGAGAGATGACAGCCGCGGGGCCGACCGCGTATGACTGTCGCCTCATGACGAACGACAACAGCGAATTGGTACGCGGCGCGGCGCTGATCACGGGCGGGGGACGCCGCATCGGCGCCGCGATCGCGCGCACCCTGGCCGGCGCGGGATACGCCGTGGTGCTGCATGCGCGGCACTCGCGCGCGGAGGCCGAGCAACTCGCCGGCGAAATCGCGCAGGCGGGCGGCAAGGCGCACGTGATGCTCGGGGATCTCGCCGATGCCGCGGCTGTGGAGGAACTCGTGCCGGCCGCGGCGGCGGTGTTCGGGCCGCTCACGCTCCTCGTCAACAGCGCCAGCGAGTTCGAGCAGGACGATATCGCGACGCTCACACGCGCGGGCTTCGATCGCGCGATGGCGGTGAACCTGGCTGCGCCGTTGTTCCTGGCGCAGGCCTTTGCGGCGCAGGCGCCGGCGGGATCGTCGGTCGTCAACGTGCTCGATCAGCGCGTGCTCAAGCCGACGCCGCTCTTCTTTTCCTACACGCTGAGCAAGAACGCGCTTTACACAGCGACCGCCACCTTGGCGCAGGCGCTGGCGCCGAAGCTGCGCGTCAACGCGGTGGCGCCGGGCCCGACATTGCCGAGCCCGCGTCAGCGTCCGGAGGATTTCGCCGCGCAGGCCGCAAGCCTGCCGCTCGAGCACGGGCCGACGCCGCAGGACATTGCCGCGGCTGTGCTCTATCTCGCCGGTGCCGACAGCGTCACCGGCGTCACCATCCCGGTCGACGGCGGCCAGCATCTCGCCTGGCGCACCGCCGACAGCGAAGTCGCCGAGTAATCCCTATCTATCGGCCATGAACGGCAAACGAGACATCGACACCGCGAGCGAGGACCTCCGCGAGGAGGAAGACGAGCAGACGCTGCCCGAGCTCGAGCTCACCGACGCGCCGGCCGGCACGCTCGCCGCCGGGCGCGCTGCGATCGCGCGCGCCGTCAAGCATGCGCCGTCATCGCCCGGCGTCTATCGCATGATCGACGAAAAGGGCGATGTGCTTTACGTCGGCAAGGCCAAGAACATCAAGAAGCGGGTGACGAACTACACCCGCCCGGTCGCCTACGACGCCCGCATCGCGCGCATGATTTCGGGCACGGTGTCGATGGAGTTCATCACCACCAAGACCGAAACCGAGGC
Source organism: Pseudolabrys taiwanensis (assembly GCF_003367395.1). Taxonomy (NCBI): domain Bacteria; kingdom Pseudomonadati; phylum Pseudomonadota; class Alphaproteobacteria; order Hyphomicrobiales; family Xanthobacteraceae; genus Pseudolabrys; species Pseudolabrys taiwanensis. Next base: position 4,976,018 of record NZ_CP031417.1, read on the forward strand.
GCTGCTGCTCGAGGCGAACCTCATCAAGCGCCTGCGCCCGCGGTTCAACGTGCTCCTGCGCGACGACAAGTCGTTCCCTTACATCCTGATCACGTCCGATCACTGGGCGCCGCAGATCCTCAAGCATCGCGGCGCGCGCACGCGGCCCGGTCATTACTATGGCCCGTTCGCCAATGCCGGCGCGGTCAACCGCACCATCAATGCGTTGCAGCGCGCGTTCCTGTTGCGCTCCTGCTCGGACAGTTTCTTCGAGAGCCGTACGCGGCCATGCCTGCTGCATCAGATCAAGCGTTGCTCGGCGCCGTGCACCCGCGAGATTGATTTCGCCGGTTACACCGAGCTGGTGCGCGAGGCCAACGAGTTTCTGTCCGGCCACAGCCGGACGGTGCAGAAGGAACTGGCGCAGGCGATGGACAAGGCGTCCGAAGCGCTCGACTTCGAGCACGCGGCGATCTTTCGCGATCGCCTCGCCGCTTTGTCCGCCGTGCAGTCGCATCAGGGCATCAACCCGCGCAGTGTGGAGGAGGCGGATGTCTTCGCTGTGCACCAGGCGGGCGGTTACAACTGCATCGAGGTCTTCTTCTTCCGCACCGGACAGAACTGGGGCAACCGCGCTTACTTCCCCAAGGCCGATCGGGCATTGGCGGAAGGCGAAGTGCTCAGTGCCTTCATGGCGCAGTTCTACGACGACAAGCCGCCGCCGCGGCTGGTGCTCGTCTCGCACGATTTCGACGAACGTGAGCTGATGGCCGACGCGCTGACGACCAAGGCCGGGCGCAAGGTCGAGGTGAGCGTCCCGCAGCGCGGCGAGCGCAAGGAGTTGGTGCAGCACGCGCTCGCCAATGCGCGCGAAGCCTTGGCGCGTAAGCTCGCCGATACCTCGTCGCAGCAGAAATTGCTGAAAGGGCTGGCGGAGACCTTCGGTTTGCCGCGTGAGCCGCGCCGGATCGAGGTCTACGACAACAGCCACATCGCCGGCACCAATGCGGTCGGCGGCATGGTCGTCGCGGGGCCCGAGGGCTTCCGCAAGAACCAGTACCGCAAGTTCAACATCCGCTCGACCGACCTCACGCCGGGCGACGACTACGGCATGATGCGCGAGGTGTTGCAGCGGCGGTTCAAGCGGCTGCTGGATGAAGCGCCGCGGGCAAAGGGCGCTGAGCAACCCTCTCCCCTTGCGGGAGAGGGGGGCGAGCCGCCAACGGGTCCGCGCGAAGCGCGGCCCGATGATAAACTCCGCGGCGAGCCGGGTGAGGGGTCTGCGTTCGTTATTGGCACCGACCCCTCACCCGCCCTCGCTTCGCTCGGCCACCCTCTCCCGCAAGGGGAGAGGGAAAGAGAGCAAGTGGCACCCGATGATCACATTGAGAGCGACGAGCGTGACGAATCCCCCTGGCCCGATCTCGTGCTCATCGACGGGGGGCAAGGACAGCTCAAGGCTGCCGTCGACACGTTGACCGAGATGGGCATCACCGATGTGCCGCTGGTGTCGATCGCCAAGGGTATGGACCGCGAAGCCGGCCGCGAAACCTTCTTCATGCCGGGCAGGGCGCCGTTCAAGCTGCCGCCGCGCGATCCGCTGCTCTATTACATCGAGCGGCTGCGCGACGAGGCGCACCGCTTCGCCATCGGCTCCCACCGCGCCCGCCGTAAGAAGGACATCCGCGAGGCTGGTTTGCAGGAGATCCCGGGGATCGGCCCCACGCGCAAGCGCGCGCTGCTTCGGCATTTCGGCACGGTGAAAGCGATCGAACGCGCATCGCTGCCAGACCTCGCCAACGTGCCCGGAATTAATGCGGAGACGGCGCGGAAGATATATGAGTTCTTCCACGAGCAGGGCGCCCGCTGACCTCGATCCGGCGTCCTGAGGCGCGAGCGTGCGCAGCGCGCGCGCCATCGCAAGTCGGTTGTCGCCGACTTGCGCACTTAAACTCCATCTCGGGTAAACCGGAGATGGAAGGATGACGGGGCATGGTCGGGGCCCTCGTCCTTCGAGCCTCGCCTACGGCGAGCGTCTCGGGTGACGGGACAGATTCAGAGACTAGGGGTAGGAAATGATCATCAAGAGCCAAGAAGACGTCACTCCGAAGGTGCTCGACGCTTACAAGAACATCGACGATCCGCGGCTGCGCGAGATCGTCGCCTCCCTGGTCAAGCATCTGCACGCCTTCGCGCGCGATGTGCATCTCACTGAAGAAGAATTCCAGGCGGCAACGCGCATCATCGCCAAGATGGGCCAGATGAGCAACGACACCCACAACGAAGTGGTGTTGATGGCCGGCTCGCTCGGCTTCTCGGCGCTCGTGTGTCTGCTCAACAATGGCAACAACGGCCAGACCGAAACGACGGCCAATCTGCTCGGTCCGTTCTGGCGGATGCATTCGCCCGCGACCGAGAACGGCGGTTCGCTGGTGCGCTCGCCGACGCCGGGTCCGGCGATCTTCGTCAACTGCCAGGTGAAGGACCAGACCGGTAAGCCGATCGCCGGCGCCGAAGTCGATGTCTGGCATTCGTCGCCCGAAGGCTTCTACGAACAGCAGGATCCGAAGCAGGCCGACATGAACCTGCGCGGCAAGTTCGTCACCGACGCCGACGGGCGCTTCTGGTTTCGCAGCGTCAAGCCCGCCGGCTATCCGATCCCGGTCGACGGTCCGGTCGGCGATCTCGTCCGCGCCGGCAAGCGTCACAATTTCCGGCCCGCCCATCTGCACTTCCTGATCTTCAAGGAAGGCTTCAAGACGCTGATCTCGCAAATCTACTCCAATGACGATGACAAACTGGAGACGGACGTGCAGTTCGGCGTCACGCGCGCGCTGATCGCGAATTACGTCCGTCACACGGACAAGGCGCCAGCGGCCGATGTGACAGGCGACTGGTATTCGCTCGATCAGACCTTCGTTATGGAGCCCGGTATTGCCAAGCTGCCCAAGCCGCCGATCAAATAGCGGTGAGCACCGTCATTCCGGGGCGCCACGAATAGAACAGGCGCGCCGGAATGACAGGTTATTGATTCTCGCGGTTGACCTTCCGCCGCCTGGGGTGTTCCTTTGCCGCCATGAATGCCTTTAGTTCCAGGCCGCTGCCGGCGCGCCCGCTCGCGTTGCCGAATATCCTGACCTATGCGCGGATCGCCGCCGTTCCGGTGGTGGTGGGATTCCTCTTTTGGCAGAGCATCTTCGAAGGGCCGCTCTGGCTGCGCTGGGTGGCGCTGGTCATTTTCATCGGCGCGGGTGTGACCGATTTCCTCGACGGTTATCTGGCGCGGGCGTGGCAGCAGCATTCCTCGCTTGGCCGCATGCTCGACCCGATCGCCGACAAGCTTCTGGTCTCGTCCTGCCTGCTGATGCTGGCCGCCGAGGAGTCGGTCCGCGGCTGGACGCTGCTGGCGGCCGTGGTCATCCTCTGCCGCGAGATCCTGGTGTCGGGCCTGCGCGAATATCTCGCGGAGCTGCGCGTCAGCGTTCCGGTCACGCGGCTTGCCAAGTGGAAGACCAGCGCCCAGATGGTGGCGATCGGGTTTCTCATCGCCGGCGAGGCCGGCGACCGGGTCGTCCCGGTGGTGAGCGAGATCGGCATCGGCCTGTTGTGGGCTTCGGCGATCCTCACGCTCTATACGGGCTATGACTATATGCGCGCCGGTTTGCGCTACATGATCGACGAGAACGTATGAAGCTGCGCTATTTCGCCTGGGTCCGGGAACGCATCGGCAAGCCGGAAGAGGACATCGAGCCTCCGGTCGATGTCGCGACCGTTGCCGAGCTGATTGCCTGGCTGGCCGGGCGTGGCGAGGAATATGCCTATGCCTTCGAGAACCCGAAGGTGATCCGCGCCGCCATCAACAAGAGCCACGTGAAGCCGGACACCCGCATTGCCGGCGCGGGCGAGATTGCCTTCTTCCCGCCGATGACGGGCGGGTAAGGGCATCGCCATGCCTCTTGCTCTCTTCGCCGCTCCCATAGGGAGAGGTCGGCGCACGAAGTGCGTCGGGTGAGGGGTTACAGACGTCGAGAGTCAGGAACCCCCTCACCCCAGCCCAACGGGGAGAGGGAGCCCTCGGTGCTCGTGGCGTCGCTGCAATTCCAACGCGTCCAAATCTGCACTACATTGGTGCCATGACCGTCCAGACCACCGTGCGCATTCAGCGCGAGCCGTTCGACGTCGCCGCGGAGACCAAAAAGCTCACGCAGGGCCGCGACGACGCGGGCGCGGTCGTCACCTTCACCGGCATCTGCCGTGGCGCCGAGGGGACCGAGCCGATCGCCGCGCTGACCCTCGAGCATTATCCCGGTATGGCCGAGGCGGAGATCGAGCGGCACGTCGCCGAGGCCGTGTCACGCTGGCCGCTCATCGGCGTCACCGTCATTCACCGGCACGGCCGCATCGTGCCGGGCGAGGACATCGTGATGGTCGTCACCGTTTCGTCGCATCGCGAGGCGGCGTTCGCCGCGGCCGAGTTCCTGATGGATTACCTCAAGACCCGCGCGCCGTTCTGGAAGCAGGTGGAAAAGGTCGGCGGGAAGACCTGGGTCGAGGCGAAGGCGACCGATGACGCAGCGGCGGAGCGCTGGAAAGCGCCGGGCCGCGCTGCCGCGGAGTGAGCAGAAGGCGCTATACTGGGGCGCCGGAGGACAAGATGATTCCCATGATGGTCGCGGCTGTGGCCGTTGTGGCGCTCGCGGTGAGCGAGGCGCCCGCGGCGCAGGTTTCCTATTACGACGTGCCAAAGGGGGCGCACCCCCACGATGTGGCGCCGGCGCCGGACGGCACCGTCTGGTACACCGCGCAGCACCAGGGCGCCGTCGGCATCCTCGATCCGAAGTCGCGTAAGACCGTGCAGATTCCGCTCGGCCAGGGCGCCGCGCCGCATGGCGTCATCATCGGCCCCGACCGCGCCGCCTGGGTCACCGAAGGCGGCCTCAACGCGATCGTGCGTGTCGATCCCGAAACGCACGCCGTGAAGCATTATCCGTTGCCGGCGAGCTTTCCCGCGGCAAATCTCAACACCGCGACCTTCGACCGCAAGGGCATTCTCTGGTTCACCGGCCAGGCTGGCGTCTATGGCCGGGTCGATCCGGCGAGCGGCCAGGTCGATGCCTGGAAGGCGCCGAAAGGAGCGGGGCCTTACGGCATCACCACGACGCCGAATGGCGACGTCTGGTACGCCTCGCTCGCCGGCGATCACATTGCCAAGATCGATACCGTGAGCGGCGACGCGCTGGTGGTGGCGCCGCCGCGGCAGGGCGTCGGGCCGCGCCGCATCTGGCCGGACTCGAAGGGGCTCCTCTGGGTGAGCTTCTGGACCTCCGGCGAGATCGGCCGCTACGACCCGCAGGCAAAAGTCTGGAAGACGTGGGGCCTGCCGAAGAGCAAAGGCGGTTGCTACGCGATCTATGTCGACGACAATGACAAAGTCTGGATCTCCGACTTCCTGGCCAATGCCATCCATCGCTTCGATCCGGTGACGGAGCGCTTCGACACCTTCACGAGCAACAAGAGCGGCGCCTCGGTGCGCCAGTTGCTGGGACAGCACGGCGAGGTGTGGGGCGCCGAGTCCGGCACAGACCGGCTCGTGGTGGTGCGAGACTGAGATGCGCCGCCTCGCGCGCCGCGACGTGCTGCGGGCGATGGTGGGGGCTCTCTCCTGCGCGGTTGCGATACGGCCCTCCAGCGCCGGCGAGACGCGCATCGGCACGCTGATCGAGCGCGCCAGCAATCTGCCGACGGTGGCGCAGCGCATCGGCTTCATCTCGCATGCGCTGTTGGGGCTGCCTTATCGCGGTTTCACGTTGATCGGCGGCCCGCACCAGCAGGAGGAGTTCGTCATCCGTGACGACGGCTTCGATTGCGTCACCTTCTGCGAGACCGTGCTGGCCGCGGCGCGCGTGTCGCGAGCCGTCGATTTCGATGAGGCGCTGCGTCAGATCCGCTACCGCAACGGCGACGTCGCCTGGCGCGAACGCAACCATTACTTCTCCGACTGGAGCGAGTTCAACATCGCCAACGGCGTCTGCCGCGCCGTGATGCTGCCGGGCGGCGTCGCCATCGACAAGATGCTGACTTACGAGCGCGGGCTTGGCGCGCGGCAGGCTTCCTTCACCGCCATTCCGCGTGCGAGCCTTGCCGCGCATATGGACCGCCTCGCGACCGGCGACATCATCGGCTTCTTGTCGGAGCGGCCGGGGCTCGATTACTTCCACACCGGCTTCATCGTCGTCTCGCCCGGCGGCAAATTGTGGCTGCGCCACGCCGCCAAGAGCCGTCAGCGCGTGCTGGATGAAGACCTCGCGCGCTTCATCGTTCGCACGCGCGTCAAGCGCGTGACCGTGCTGCGGCCGCAGGAGCCGTGGGCGGAGAGTGCGGTGGTGTGACGCTTCTGACCCGCCACCCTGAGGTGGGAGCGAAGCGAGCTTCGAAGGGCGGCGGCCCGAGAGCGAGTGGCCGTCATCCTTCGAGGCGCGCCAAACGGCGCGCACTTCAGGATGACGGAGCGAGGCTTACGCCGCGGCCGCCTTCGGCTGCACTTCGGCGGTGTAGTCTTCCATGAGCTGCTTGGTGATGCCGCCTGGATTAAAATTCCACTGGGCGATCTCAGCCACCGCGGTCACTTCGGCGGCCGAGCCGGTGATGAAGCATTCCGACATCTCGTCGAGCTCGTACGGCATGATGCGCCGTTCGATCACCTCGATGCCGCGCTGGCGCGCCAGTGCGATGACGGTCTGCCGCGTGATGCCGTCGAGGAAGCAGTCGGCAATCGGCGTGTGGATCTTGCCGTCCTTGACGAAGAAGATGTTCGCGCCGGTGCATTCGGCGACGCGGCCTTCCCAGTCGAGCATCATCGCGTCGGCATAGCCTTTGCGCTCGGCGCGGTGCTTGGAGATGGTGCAGATCATGTAGAGGCCGGCCGCCTTGGCGGTCGACGGCGCCGTCTTCGGATCGGGCCGGCGATAGTCGGCGAGATCGAGCCGGATGCCCTTGAGGCGCTGCGCCGGGTCGAAATAGCTCGGCCACTCCCAACTCGCGATGGCGAGGTGGATCTGGTTGTCCTGCGCCGACACGCCCATCATCTCCGAGCCGCGCCAGGCGACCGGGCGGACGTAGGCGTTCTTCTTGCCGTTCTTGTCGACCACCAGCTTCTTGGCGGCGACGATCTCGGCGGCGGAATAAGGGATGTCGAAATCCAGAACGTTGGCGGAGCGCTTCAGCCGCTCGGCATGTTCCTGGCTCTTGAAGATCTGGCCGTCATAGGCGCGCTCGCCCTCGAACACGCAGCTTGCGTAGTGGAGGCCATGGCTGAGCACGTGCATGTTGGCGTCGCTCCAGGGCACCAACTTGCCGTCGTACCAGATGACCCCCTCAAGACGGTCATAGGACTGCGCAGCCATAATTTCCTCCTCGGACTCGAACCAACTGGACCTTCGCGGCCGCTTGTGCCGCTGTGATGGCGCATTTTTGGCGCTAATGCCAATACTTTGCGTCGTGGGACGACACCCGGTATGACTCGGCTCATCGGTCAAAGCGCTGTCGGTATAGAGCCGTGGAGGGCTCAGGACAGGGGGCCGTCGGGCACGATCATTTCGTCGGTCGCGCAGTTTTTGTAACATAAAACCAAAATATGTCAACATGGCTGACATAAATTTATCCGGCAAAACGCCCGCCGCCGCCGGCTCCGCCGACCGTCCGTCGGCCCCCGGGGGCGCGGCCGCTGACGGCCCGGAGCCGATCTGGGACATCATCGAGCTGTTGTTCTTCGCCTACCGCGATTTCGTCGGCGATCCCGACGAGGTGTTGGCCAAGTTCGGCTTCGGCCGGGCGCATCACCGCGTGCTGCACTTCGTCAGCCGCAACCCGGGCATGAAGGTCGCCGATCTGCTCGACATCCTGAACATCACCAAGCAATCGCTGTCGCGCGTGCTCAAGCAGCTCGTCGACGAGGGTTATGTGTTGCAGAAGGAGGGCGATCAGGATCGCCGCCAGCGGCTGCTCTACGGGACGCCGAAGGGAGAGGCTCTGTCACGCAAGCTCGACGACCTGCAGACGCGCCGCATCATGCGCGCGTTCGCCGAGCTCGGTCCGGGCGCGCACGATGCCGCGCGCCGCTTTCTTACGGCCATGATCGATGGCGATAACCGGGACGGCGTGCTGCGTCTCATCGCGCGCGCCGACCGGGCGGCCAAGGCGCGGGAGTAGCAACTGATGATCGCGCCGGCCAATCTGCCCGACGACGCGCCGCATCTTCTGGTGGTCGACGACGACCGCCGTATTCGCGATCTGTTGTCGCGCTTCCTCAACAGCGAAGGCTATCGCGTCAGCACGGCCGACACCGCGGCCGATGCGCGCGGCAAGCTCAAGAGCCTGAGCTTCGATCTCATCGTGCTCGATGTGATGATGCCGGGCGAAAACGGCTTCGACTTTGCCCAATCACTGCGCGGCACGTCCCAAGTGCCGATCTTGATGCTGACCGCGCGGGACGCCGCCGAGAGCCGCATCAAGGGCCTCGAGATGGGCGCCGACGATTATCTCTCGAAGCCGTTCGAGCCGCGCGAACTGTCGTTGCGTATCGCCAGTATCTTGAAACGCACGCAGCCGGCCGTGCCGCCGCCGCCGGCCGAGCAGGTATCTTTCGGGCCTTTCATCTATCACCTCGGGCGCGGCGAACTGCGCAAGGGCGACGAGGTCATCCGCCTCACCGATCGTGAGCGCGAGATGTTGCGCATCCTCGCCGCGACGCCGGGTGAGACGGTGTCGCGCATGGCGCTCGCGGGAAATGGCGGCTCGGTGAGCGAGCGCGCCGTCGACGTGCAGGTCAATCGTCTGCGCCGTAAAATCGAACGCAATCCGGCCGATCCGTTGTTCGTGCAGACGGTGCGCGGGATCGGCTACCGGCTGGTGATCGCCACATGACCAGTCTCGACATCGGCAATACCTTGCGCACGGCGCGCGACCGGGTTGTCGATGCGTGGCTTTGGTACGACAACATTCCGCCGATCCGGCGCATCCACGCCCAGCTCGCGCAAGTTCCGGACGGTTGGCGCCGCATGAGCCGATGGCTCAACGGCGTCATGCCGAAGGGCCTCTATGCGCGCGCGCTGCTGATCATCATCGCGCCGATGGTGATCCTGCAGTCCGTGATCGCTTTCGTGTTCATGGAGCGGCACTGGAACCTGGTGACGCAACGGCTCTCCGCTGACGTGGTGCACGATATCGCGGCGCTGGTCGACGTGTACCGTGTCTATCCGCAGGACGCCGATCGCACGCAGCTGCGCAAGATCGCGCAGGACCGGCTTGGCCTGGTGGTCGATTTCCTGCCGTCGGGCGATCTGCCGCCGCCGGGGCCGAAGCCGTTCTTCTCGCTGCTCGATCAGACCTTGTCGCAAGAAATGCGCAAGCAGATCGCCCGCCCGTTCTGGATCGATACCGTCGGCAAATCGGCGCTGGTCGAGATCCGCGTGCAGCTCGACAACACCGTCATGCGCATCTTCGCGCGGCGGAGTGCCGCCTATGCGTCGAACTCCGAAATCTTTCTGATGTGGATGGTGGGCACCTCGACGGTGCTGCTCACGGTCGCCATCATCTTCCTGCGCAATCAGATACGGCCGATCCTGCGGCTTGCCGACGCCGCCGAAAGTTTCGGCAAAGGCCGCGACGTGCCGAATTTCCGCCCGCGCGGCGCGCGCGAGGTGCGGCGCGCGGCACAGGCTTTCATCGAGATGAAGACGCGTGTCGAGCGCATGATGGAGCAACGTACGGCGATGCTCGCCGGCGTGTCCCATGACCTGCGCACCATCCTGACCCGCTTCAAGCTCGAACTGGCGCTGATCGACAGTCCCGAGACCGAGCCGATGAAGCGCGACGTCGACGAAATGGCGCGCATGCTGGAGGCGTATCTCGCCTTCGCGCGCGGCGATCTCGGCGAGAGCGCGGCGCCGACCGACATGGCGGAGTTCTTGGAAGAGCTGAAGCTCGACGCCGAGCGCCACGGCCACCGGACCACCGTGGTGTTTCACGGCACGCCGATCGTCACCGTGCGGCCGGCCGCGTTCAAGCGTTGTCTCGGCAATCTCGTGTCGAACGCCGCGCGTTACGCGCGGTCGATTTCCATCACCGGCCATCGCGATCACCGCTATCTGACGGTGACGGTGGACGACGACGGGCCGGGCATCCCGGTGGATCAGCGCGAGGAAGTGTTCAAGCCGTTCCTGCGGCTGGACGATGCGCGCAATCAGGATGAGGGCGGCACCGGGCTCGGCTTGGCGATCGCGCGCGATATCGCACGCTCGCACGGCGGCGATATCTCGCTCGGCGACAGTCCGTTGGGCGGACTGCGCGCGACGGTCAGGGTGCCTGTGTAGAAATTTTTCGACGGGCTATGCCCGGCTATGACATCAACGGTTTACGCCGCGTCGACTTCGGGCTCTTCGTCCTCGTAGCGATAACGCCGGCGGCGCCGTGGGCCGCGCAGCGCGCACGGGATGGCGCAGAGATCGCCGATGAAGCCGTCCCAGCGTTCGGCCGCCGCGAGCCCGCGATCGAGCGCGGCCATGGTGCGGTCGTGGCCTTCCGATTCATCGTCGACCCACACGCTCAGCACGCGCGCGAACATCAATGCCCCGCCTTGCGCGCGCAGGGCGCCGCGCGGGCCGGCCGCGCTGATGCCGGCGGCTTCCAGCATCCATCTTTGCGAGCGCACGGCCATGGCGTTGAGAGCGAGCGCGAGAGAGGGATGGCGTCGCGCCGAATACATCACCGAGCGCATGGCTTCCTTGTAGGGCGCGAGGACCTCGAGGCGGCGCATCAGCACGTCGAACAGCCGCTCGCGCGGCGGTTCTTCGCTCATGTCGTCTTCGCTGCCGGACAGGACCTTGTTGTCGATATCCTTGATGTGGCCGGCGTAGATCGCCAGCACCGAGCCGAACGCGGCGCGCAGCTGCGAGAGCTTCAGGCCGGCGCGGCCGGCGACCTCCGCCAGTCCGATCTCCTCCAGAGGACGCTCGGCGAGCAGCGCCATCAAGGCATCCATGGCCTTGTCGCGGTCGGAGGTGCCGCGCGGCGGCGGTGGCGATGCAGGCGCTTTTCTGGACGGTCGGCGGGCCATGGCGCTCTCCCTTTTTGTTCGCTTCCCAGAAATGTAGGAACGCGAAAGGGGCGCCACCAGGGCAGATCAGCCGGCCAATTCGCGCCCACGCCGGGTTGCAGCGGCGATGGCTTTCGTCAGCAAGGCGTCGAAGCCGCCCGGTCCCATGAGGACTTCGAGCGCGGCGGCCGTCGTGCCGCCCGGCGAGGTCACATTCTGTCGCAGCGTGGCCGCATCGAGCGGCGAGCGGTGCAGCAATTCGCCCGACCCGGCCACGGTTTCGCGCGCGAGCTTCGCCGCGAGCGTGGCCGGCAGGCCGGCGGCGACGCCCGCCTGCGCCATCGCTTCGGCAAGCAGGAAGACATAAGCGGGTCCGGAGCCCGACACGGCGGTGACGGCATCCATCAAGCGCTCGTCGTCGACCCATTCCACGGTGCCGATGGCGGCGAGGAGATCCGAGGCGAGCTTGCGCTGCGCGCGCGACACATTCTTGTTGGCGACCGCCACGGTGATGCCGCGGCCGATCGCGGCCGGCGTGTTCGGCATGGCGCGGACGATGGCGGTGCCCTTCGGCAGCTTGTCCTCGAGGAAGGCCAAGGTGCGGCCGGCCATGATCGAGACGATGAGCGTGCCTTTGCCGACGTGAAGGCCGAGCGGCGGCACGGCGTCCGGCGCGATCTGCGGCTTCACCGCGATGACGATGGCACCGGCCGCGGCGGCCTTCGCCTTGGGACCGGTTTTCGGATTAACGGTCACGCCGCGCTTGCCGAGCGCCTTGATGGCCTTGCCCGGCTGCGGCTCGATGATCGCCGTCTTCTTCGGCGCGAGGCCGCGCGCCAGCCAGCCGTCGAGCATGGCCTGGCCCATCTTGCCGGCGCCGACAAGCAGCAGCGGACCTTTGAATTTGGCGAGCGGTTTGGTGTTGGGTTTGCGAGCCATCTATCTCTCCGCCGTCATCGCCCACGAAGCGGGCAATCCGGTAAGCGCCGGCGCTACGATCGATAATCGGCGCCCCGATGTACTGGATGCCCCGCTTTCGCGGGGCATGACAAGAGGGAGTATGACAGTGTGAGGCGCTACGCCTCGCCGGAGGTCTCGAACATCGCGGCGTCGAGCGCTTCCTTCGCGCTCTTGCCGGCCCACACCACGAACTGGAAGGCGCTGAAATAGCGCTCGCAGGTATCGACCGCCGTGCCGAGCAGGGATTCGCACTGACGGCCCGAGGCCTCCACGCCGCCGGCGAGCACCAACGCGTGCCGGAACATCACGATGCCTTCCTTGATCCAAAGATCGTAGTGCCCGACCCACAGCCGCTCGTTGATCATCGAGATCAACGCCTGCACTTCGGCGCGGCGGCGCTCCGGTACCTTGAGGTCGAAAGCGCAGGCGAGGTGCAGCGCCTCGATGTCGCACATCCAGGTGTAGGACAGCTGATAATCTGTCCACTTGCCGGTAACGAGAATGGTGATCTCGTCGTCACCCAACCGTTCGAACGACCAATCATTGCCGCTCGCCAAGCGCTCGACCACGTCGAGCGGGTTGATCGGGGAATCGTCCGTGTAGCTCGTGAGGGACATAACGTCTCCACATTGCCGAATGGAGCGAGGGGAAACGCACGCCACCACACGCGCGCGGTTAAGATTCGACTCCGAACGGAGTCCAAAACCGCGTTGAAACTGAGGTTACGAGCTGCCCTTGACGGCGAGAGCGAATCACGAGGCTATTTGACTATAACCCGCTCGATTCCGCTCGCCAAAGGCAACGTCGAGGGGGAGTGAGCCGTGATTTGCGGAATCCGCGCAACCCGGCAGGGGCTGAATCTCCACAGACTATCGGGGCATGTGGAGAACTGCCCGTGGATAACCCTCTCGTCATTCGGCTCGCGCCTTCGAGGCGTCCCCGAATGACAACGGTCTCAGTCGAACAGGCTCGACACCGACTCTTCGGACGCCGTGCGCTCGATCGCTTCGCCGATCAGCGACGCGATCGACAGAATGCGAATGTTCGGCGTCGCCAGAACGGCGCTGGTCGGCTGAATGGAGTCGGTGATCACCAGCTCCTTCAGGCGCGACTTGCCGATGCGCTCGACCGCGCCGCCCGACAGCACGCCGTGGCTGATATAGGCGTACACCGCCTTGGCACCCTGCTTGAGCAGCGCATCGGCCGCGTTCACCAGCGTGCCGCCTGAATCGACGATGTCGTCGACCAGCACGCAGGTGTGTCCGGCGACTTCGCCGATCACGTTCATCACTTCGGATTCGCCGGGCCGCTCGCGGCGCTTGTCGACGATGGCGAGCGGTGCGTTGATGCGCTTGGCTAGGCCGCGCGCGCGCGCAACGCCGCCGACGTCGGGCGATACGACCATGACGTTCTCGAGCTCGCGCTCCTTGATGTCGCGCACCATCAGCGGCGAGGCATAGAGGTTGTCGGTCGGAATATCGAAGAAGCCCTGGATCTGCCCGGCGTGCAGGTCGAGCGTCATCACGCGGTCGGCGCCGGCGCGGGTGATCAGATTGGCGACGAGCTTGGCCGAGATCGGCGCGCGCGGGCCCGGCTTACGATCTTGGCGGGCATAGCCGAAATAGGGGATCACCGCCGTGATGCGGCGCGCCGACGCGCGGCGCAGCGCGTCCATGATGATCAGCAATTCCATCAGGTGGTCGTTGGCGGGAAACGACGTCGACTGGATCACGAAGACGTCGGCGCCGCGGACGTTCTCCTGGATCTCGACGAAGATTTCCATGTCGGCGAAACGCCGGACCACTGCTTTGGTCAGTTGCTGACCGAGATGCGCCGCGATCCCTTGTGCGAGCGCAGGATTCGAGTTGCCGGCGACGAGCTTGATCGCCCCGTTCTTGCCCGTCATCCGGAAAACCCCACTGCTTTTGCGAAATGCGGCGTGGTCATAACAAGGTGAAAGGCATGCGGCAATACGCCCCGAAATCGCTGTCCCACGCGAGTTTTCGACAGGATAAATGCAGCCTTAGCCCTAGCGGCTGAGGGCCGACAGCGACAGCGTCTCGGTGTCCGACAGCGAGGCGCTCGGCGTGCCGGTGCCGCCCTGGGCCGGATCGACCTTGGCTTGCGGGATGCGGAAAATACCGGAGGCCTCCGGTGAGGAATCGTTGACGCTGACCAGCGTCCCTTCTGGCGGGTCGGCCGGGGCCGCGGCCGGCGCCGTGCCGGGGGCTACTTCCGGCGAGGTGAGGAAGCTGGCGAGCTGATCCATGCTCGTTTGCGCGATTCGCTTCAGCATTGCGCTGTCGGCGACGGTCCAGGCGTCGCGCGGATGGCTCTTGGCGGTCTCTTCGCCGGTGATACGCAGGGCGCGGTTCTCGTCCTTGTCGAAGACGTCCCAGACCCAGGAGATCGTCGTGCGATCCTTCGCCACGTTGGCCGCGAGATAGCCGCGCACACGGTAGACCGACTGCTGCTCGCGCGAAATGACCGCGAGTTGGCGCGATTGCGCCTCGGCGCTCAGGTTCTGCACCAATGTGGCGAATTGCGTCTGCGGTGGACCGTCGATGGATTCGAAGGCGACAGTGGCGCCGCGCGGCATGGCTGTCATGGGCTGTGCGCCGTTCTCGTTGCAACCGGAGAGTGCCGCCGCGCAGACGACGGTCAGCAATGCGTGGCTTATGGCTCGACCGCCTAAGCTCCACTTCATCCAGCACCCCCGCAGCCTGCTTAGCCGACGCCCCCGCGTATGATTAAAATACTGTTAAGGTCGGCCGCCGTCCAGCCGCCGAGCATGCGACGATGTGCCGGGGTGCAGAGGGGCTATTCGCCGAGGGCGATGGCGTTGATGTGCCGCCCGTAATCGGGCTCGCCGCGCTGTGTGGTGCGCCGGTAACTGTAGAACCGGTCCGGCTCGGCGTAAGTGCACAGGCCGAGATCTGTGAAATTACCGACGCCAGCGCGTGCCATGCGGTCGGCGATATAGCTCTTGAGGTCGAACATCGCGTGGCCCGGCCGCTCCGAGTCGGTGAAGAAGCGCGCGTTGTCGACATCGGCGGCGAGGAAGCGCTCGACGAATTCCGGACCCACTTCGTAATTCGGCCGGCTGATGGTCGGTCCGAGCGCGGCAACGATGCGTGACCGATCGGCGCCGAGCTTCTCCATTTCCGCCAGCGTCGCTTCGATTACCCCGGTGAATGCGCCGCGCCAGCCCGCATGCGCCGCGCCGATCACGCCGGCATCGGCGTCGGCGAACAGCAGCGGGCCGCAGTCGGCGGTGGACACGCCGATGGCGAGGCCCGGCTTGCGCGTGACGACCGCGTCTGCGCGTGGCCGCGTTTCGGCCGTCCACGGCGCGTCGGCCACGGCGACCTCGGCCGAATGGATTTGGTAGGGCGTGATCAGATGGTTCGGCGCGACGCCGAGCGCCGCCGCCATCCGGGCGCGGTTTTCGGCTACCCTCTCGGGCGCATCGTTCGAGCCGACGCCGCCGTTCAGCGAGGCATAGATGCCTTCCGAAATTCCGCCGTCGCGCGTGAAGAAGGCGTGGCGGATGCGGGGGAGCTGGGTGAGGGTCGGTGCTTGGATCATGGCCGCAATATAAGAGTCGCGGTGGGCTTCGGCCACTCAGTCGAAGGCGGGCGGCACGCCGAGGGCCCTCGGCGCAAAGGCAACAGCCTTGAACAGGCCGCCCATCTGGCTGCGGCCGTAGCCTGTCAGCCGCTCCAGCGCCGAATCGATCTGCGCGGCGGCCCCCGGCTGCGCCCGCTCGCGCAATCGCGCCGCGCGTGTCTCGATGCCGAGGCGGCGCAACAGCTCGCCCTGGTCGATGGGCCCATAACCGGCAGGCCCCATCGCCTCGACCGCGCGCTTGAGGGCCTGGAAGTCGACATGCGCGGTGAGATCGATCTCGCCCGGCGACGTCAGAGGATCGGCATATGCGTGCCGGCCGACCGCCTGCAGCGTGTCGCCGACGTCGCTTTCGGCATGGCCGTAGTCGATCACCAGGGCAGCGCCGCCGTTCTTGGCCACACGGCGTCCGAGACTCATGGCCGCGCGCTCATCGCGCCATTCGAAAATGGCATCGGCCGGCGCGTCGCGCACGGACTTCGGCAGGATCGTCTCGAACTTTGGCAGTGGATCGGCGGCGTGACAGAAGGCCAGCTTGCCCTCCGCATCAATATCGATGCAGCGCTCGTGCCAGCCGCGCGCCGTCTTGATGGCCTGGCACACCGGCAACGCATCGAAGAATTCGTTGGCGACGATGATGCCCGGCCCGGGCGGCACATCCTCGAGCGTGTCGTGCCAGAAGATCGGCGTCGCGGGGCCTTGCAGCGTGCGCTCCTGCTGCACGCGCAGGATCGGATTGATTTCGACGAGATGCACCACGGCGGCTTCGCGCAGACCCGGCATGACGTTGAGCGCGCGCAGCGCATCTTTCATCAAGGTGCCGCGGCCGGGCCCGAGCTCGATCAGCCGGACGTTCTCCGGCGAGCCCATCTTCTTCCAGGTCGCCGCCATCCATAGTCCGATCAGCTCGCCGAACATCTGGCTGATTTCCGGCGCGGTGACGAAATCGCCGCGGGCGCCGAGCGGATCGCGCGTGGTGTAATAGCCGTACTGAGGATGGCTGAGGCAGAGCGCCATGTACTCGTTGACCGGCATCGGACCGGCCGCCTTGATGCGGCGGCGAATTTCGATCTCGAGCGGCGTTGGGTCGGTCATCAGGGGCTCCGCGCCGGATGCTTCATTGCGTAAGCAATAAAGGCAAGTCCGGCGATGAACAGCGGAATCGACAACAACTGGCCCATGGTGGCGCCGCCCCAGAGAAAGCCGAGCTGCGCATCCGGTTCGCGGAAGAACTCGCAGGTCGAGCGGGCGATCGCATAAAGCGTGGCGAAAGCGCCGACGATCAGGCCGGGGCGCTTGAGCGCGCCCATGCGGATCATCACCGCGAGGGCGATGAACAGGACGAGACCCTCGAGCGTCGCCTCATAGAGCTGGCTCGGGTGGCGCGGGATCGGTCCGCCGGTCGGAAACACCATGGCCCACGGCACGTCGGCGGGGCGGCCCCACAATTCGCCGTTGATGAAGTTGGCGATGCGGCCAAGGAATAGCCCGATCGGCCCGACCGCGCAGGTCAGGTCACCGAGCGACAGAATCGACAAGCCGCGCTTGCGGGCGAACAGCACCACCGCCAGCACGCAGCCGGTGAAGCCGCCGTGGAAGGACATACCGCCCTGCCAGAGCTGAAAGATCTCCAGCGGGTGGGCGGCGAAAAACGGCAGATTGTAGAAGAGCACGTAGCCGATGCGGCCACCGAGAATAATGCCGAACGTGACCCACAGCACGAAGTCGTCGAACACGACGACCGTAAAGGGCGCCTTGCCGCCCCACAGCCGCTCCGAGCGGATGAGCACGCGGGCATAGGCCCAGCCGATCAGAATGCCGAAGATGTAGGCGAGCGCGTACCAGCGGATCGCGAGCGGGCCGATGTGGATCAGCACCGGGTCGAAGGTCGGGTAGGGAATTACGAGCAAGGGCATGCTGGAGTCCGGATACACGGCCAGGTGCGCGCCCCCGCGCGCCGCCGTAAGAGAGTCGCCATAGGCGACTGGTAGCATGCCCCGCCTTGCAGCGGGATGACCGGTTTGGCGTTCTCCTCAAACGTCGAGGCTGTTCGGGCTAGGCGCCGGGCGGCCGCCGTCCTGCTTCGGCCGTCACGTTGCGCGCTTGCTGATCGCGCAGGCATTGCCGCAGTTTGCGGTCGAGAGCCTCGCGCGTATACGGCTTGCTCAGCAGGTCGACGCCTTCATCGAGCCGTCCGCCGTGCACGATCGCATTCTCGGAATAGCCCGAGGTGTACAGCACCGCGATACCCGGCAGGCGCTCCCGCGCCTTGCGGGCGAGTTCGGGGCTGCGCATGGTCCCCGGCATGACAACGTCGGTGAAGAGCAAATCGATCGGGGCGCCGCTTTCGACGATGGCCAGGGCGCTGACCGCGTCCTTTGCCCTCAGCACCCGGTAGCCGAGCTCGGACAGCATGTCGACGACGGTCGTCCGCAGGTCTTCGTCGTCCTCGACGACCAGGATCGTTTCGCTGCCGCCGGAGAGGGGGCCGGTGTCGGTATCGACCGGGATGTCCTCCTTCTCCTTTGCGCGCGGCAGATAGAGGCGCACGGTCGTGCCCTGGCTTGGCTCGCTGTAGATTTTGATGTGACCGCCGGACTGCTTGACGAAGCCGTAGACCATGCTGAGGCCAAGGCCGGTGCCCTGGCCCTCGCGCTTGGTGGTGAAGAACGGCTCGAACACGCGGTCGATGACGTCGGGCGCAATGCCCTCGCCGGTATCGGTCACCGCCAGCATCACATATTGCCCCGGCACCACGTCGGGGTGGCGGGCGGCATAACCGTCGTCGAGCTGGGCGTTCACGATCTCGATGGTGAGCTTGCCCTGACCGTTCATGGCATCGCGCGCATTGATTGCGAGATTCAGCAAGGCGTTTTCGACCTGCATTGAATCGACGAAGGTATTCCAGAGGCCGCCGGCGACGATGGTCTCGATTTCGATGCCTTCGCCGAGCGCGCGGCGCAGCATGTCGTCGACGCCGCGGATCAACCGTCCAAGATTGACGACCTTCGGCGCGAGCGGCTGGCGGCGGCCGAAGGCGAGGAGCTGGGACGCAAGCTTCGATCCGCGCATGACGCCGTCGAGCGCCATCTGCAGCCGCTGCACGGCGCGCAGATTGCCGGCAACGTCTTTGCGCAGGAGCTGGAGGTTGCCGCCGATGATTTGCAGCACGTTGTTGAAATCGTGCGCGACGCCGCCGGTCAGCTTGCCGACGGCTTCCATTTTCTGCGCCTGGTGCAACTGCGCCGCCGTTTCAGCGTGCTCGGCGAGCGCGGCTGCGACGCGTTTCTCCAGATCGTCGTTCGCCTGCTGCAGGACGGCCTCGGCCTCCTTGCGGTCCGTGATGTCCACGATGGAGCCGATGTAGCCGACGAAGCCGCCGTCCCCGTCGAACCGCGGCGCTGCGGCGGTGAGGACCCAGCGATAGACGCCGTCGCTTCGCCGCAGACGCAATTCGCGGTGGAAGAGCGTGTGGTCCTTGTGCACGACGCGATAGTTTTCCTCCAGCGCGCCGCGATCTTCGGGGTGGACGGCATCGAACGCGCCGAAGCCCAGCGCCTGCTCCGCCGTGAAACCGGTGAACTCGTACCAGACGCGGTTGAAATAATTGCAGGCGCCGTCGGCATCGCTGACCCACATCATGATCGGCGCATGATCGGCCATGTTGCGAAAGCGTTCTTCGCTTTCGCGCAGTCCGCGTGTGGTCTCCTGCCGTAGCCGCGCGAGTTTGAGATTCGAATTGATGCGCGCGATCAATTCGCGCGCCGAAAACGGTTTCGTCAGATAGTCGTCGGCTCCGGCCTCCAGGCCTTCGACGCGCGCTTCCTCGCCGGCGCGCGCGGACAACAGGATGACCGGAATATCGCGCCATTGCGGGTTGGAGCGGATCTCACGCAACAGACCGAAGCCGTCCATGCTCGGCATCATGACGTCGCTGAGAACGAGATCCGGCTTTTGCCGCTTGATGACGTCGAGGGCTGCGGCGCCATCGGCCACCGCCTCGACATCCCAGCGTTTGCCAAGCAGCCGGAAGATGTAATCCCGCATGTCGCTATTGTCGTCGGCGACGACGATACGCCGGACGCCGTCGTCGCGTAGCGCGAGCAGCAGGTCGTCTTCTTCGCCGTCGCTGCCGATTTGCTCGAGGCCGTCGCCGCTGTTCGGCAGCCAGCGCAACGC
Organism: Pseudolabrys taiwanensis; assembly: GCF_003367395.1. NCBI lineage: Bacteria > Pseudomonadati > Pseudomonadota > Alphaproteobacteria > Hyphomicrobiales > Xanthobacteraceae > Pseudolabrys > Pseudolabrys taiwanensis. The sequence goes on from NZ_CP031417.1 coordinate 4,995,855, forward strand.
TTCCTCGACATAGGCTTCGGCGCGCAACGACGTGAGCGCCCGCGTTTTCGGCGCCGCGACGCGGTCGCCGGGAAGATGCGCGCTGCCGAACGGAATGGACACGTGGAAGGCCGTGCCGACGTCGACCGTGCTTTCCACATTGATGGCGCCGCCATGCAGTTTCACCAATTCCTGCACGAGTGCCAGACCGATGCCCGAACCTTCGAAGGAACGACCCCTTTGGCCTTCGACGCGATGGAAGCGCTCGAACAATTTCGGCAACTCGTGTGAGGGGATGCCGACGCCGCTATCGCGGACGGTGAGAATGACGGCATCGTCCGCGGTGCGCAGCGATACGGCGATCTCGCCATGAAAGGTGAATTTGAACGCGTTCGAGACGAGATTCAGGACGATCTTTTCCCACATGTCGCGGTCGACGAAGACCGGCTGCGGCAGGGGCTCGCAATCGATGTTCAGCGTCAGTCCGGCCCTCTCCGTCGCCGAGCGGAAATTCGATGCGAGCGCCGAAGTGAGCCGCGCCAGGTCGGTGGGCTCGTAACTCGCTTCGACGCGCCCAGCCTCGATGCGCGAGAAATCAAGCAGCGAGTTCACCAGTTTGAGCAGACGCAGGCTGTTGCGATGCGCGAGTTCGATGCGCTCCTTCTGCACATCGCTCAAGGCATGTCCGCTGTCGTCGTTGAGGGCGTCCTCGATCGGGGCCAGCATCAGCGTCAACGGCGTGCGGAATTCGTGGCTGACGTTCGAGAAGAACGTGGTCTTGGCCCGGTCCAGTTCGGCGAGTGCTTCGGAACGGCGCCGCTCCTCCTCGTAAGCTTGAGCATTGGCAACGGCGGCGCTGATCTGGCCCGCGGCCAAGCTCAGAAAGCTCCGATAGTTCTCGTCGAAAAGCCGAAACGGATTGAGGCCGACGACCAACGCACCGAGCCGGCCTGTGTCGCCCGTCGGCAGCAGCGGGATGACCGCCGCCTGCGCGGGCGACTGCGGCCACGGCCCCTTAGGCAATTGGCCGAGGTTAAGCACCGACAGATCCCTGACGATCTGAACGTCGTGCGTCCGGATAGCCTCGTTGATCGGCCACAGCGCCGCGCCGCTGGTCGAGAATTCTCGCGGCGCGGCCGGATGGCCCAGCTCTATCCCGCTCGTGCCGACGAGGGAGAGAACCGGGCTGTCGGGCTCGGCCAGATAGATCATGGCGAAGGGAAGGTCGCGCGTGTTGGTCGACAGCGCCCGCGCGCTGGCAGTGCAGGCGTCGCGCCAATTGCGCGCGGTGCTTGCTTCGGCGGCGAGGTGGCGCAGAAGGGCGAGCTGGCGCTCGCCGATGACGCGCTGGGTGTCGTCGCTGTTGGCGCAGATGATGCCGCCGACGCCGCCGGCCTCGTTCGGCACCGGGCTGTACGAGAACGTGTAATAGGTTTCTTCGGGATAGCCGTGGCGCTCCATCATCAGGAGCTGCGACTCGACATAGGTGCCCTGGTCGCCGCCGAGAGCGGTCGCCAGCATCGGACCGATATCGGCCCAGATCTCGCTCCAGACTTCCTTGGTCGGCCGGCCCAGCGCCCAGGGATGTTTGCCGCCGATGATCGATTTGTAGGGATCGTTGTAGAAAAAGATCAGATCGGGTCCCCAGCCGACCCAGATCGGCTGGCGCGATGTCAGCATGATGCGGATGGAGATCTTCAGGCTTTGCGGCCAGTTCTCCGGCGGCCCGAGCGGCGTCGACGCCCAATCGAAATCGCGCATGCGCGCGCCGAGTTCACCGCCGCCGGCGAGGAAGTCGAACTTCCCGTCCGGCCCGCCGCCGTCCGCCCGCGACGGCGCGGCATGGCCGTCGAAAGCTGCCGGAGCCGAGTCGCTGATATCTCTCACCCCAACCCCCATCCAATACGCCAAGCGGTTAAACTCGGCTTGCATCAGAGGGTTCCCTCCCGCGCTCGGCACCCCTTGCGATCACGCGCGGGGCTCGCCATTGTCCTGCCAGCAATTGTGCGGAGGGGTTCATGACGCAGACCAATAATCGCCTGTTCGACGAGATGGCGCGCCTGATGAACGACGCCGCCGGTGTCGCGCAGGGCGTGCGGCGCGAGTTCGATACCCTCTTTCGGGCCCAGGCCGAGCGCATTCTGCGCGAGCTTGATGTGGTTCAGCGCGAGGAGTTCGAGGCGGTCAAGGAAATGGCGCGCCTCGCCCGCGAGGAGAACGAAGCGCTGAAGGCCCGCATCGAGGCCCTTGAGGCCAAGGGCGGTAAAAAGGCCAAGGTCGAGACGGCGGCCGAGCCGCCGAGCACCCCGCCGCTCGGGAAGTAATCTTCCTTACCCTCCCCCGCGAAGCGGTGGGGAGGATCGGTTCGCCAGCGCTTGCGATGACGGACTGGGGTGGGGGGCTGCGGCGTAAGAGCCCCCAACCCCGACCCCTCCCCAACGTCGAAGTCGGGTCTACCCGACTTCGACCGCATTTAGCGCCGAACTCGGGCAGGCCCGACTTCGGTTGCGCAAGGGCTCGCGGGGGAGGGGAGCAGAAGCCCCGCTTTCCTTGCCCTTTCGGGCCCCCGCCGCTATAACCCCGGCCGAAACGCGGCCCCCGGCACCCCTGGAGGCTTGCCGCGTTCGCGGGCGGCCGAAAAAGCCGCCTTTTTCCATTGGCTTAACGAGGATACCGAAATGGCGAACGTCCAAGAGATGAAGGCGACGTTGCGCCCGAAAGCTGGCAAGGGGGCCAGCCGGGCAGCACGTTACTCCGGCAAAGTGCCGGGCGTGGTTTATGGCGACAACAAGCCCCCGATGATGGTGCTCATCGAGCACGACGAACTGCGCAAGCGCATTTATGCGGGGCGCTTCCTGACCACCCTGTTCCATCTCGAGGTGGACGGTACCAAGCATCGCGTGATCCCGCGCGACTTCCAGCTCGACGCGATCAAGGATCTCCCGATGCACGTGGACTTCCTCCGCGTCGCCGAAGGCGCCTCGATCCGCGTTAACATCCCGGTGCACGTGCGCAACGGCGAAACCTCGCCGGGCGTGAAGCGCGGTGGTGCGGTCAACATCGTGACGCACACGGTGGAAGTGATGTGCCCGGCCGACGCGATTCCGGGTGCGATCGAGGTCGACATCGGCGATCTCGAGATCAGCCATTCGAAGCATCTGTCCGACGTGCAGCTGCCGCCGAGCGTGAAGGTGATCGCGCACGGCGACATCACGCTGGTCACGATCGTGCCGCCGTCGGGTTACGCCGAAGAGCAGAAGGCTGCCGCCGACGCGGCCGCTGCCGCTGCTGCGGCTCCTGCCGCCGGTGCTGCGCCGGCCGGTGGTGCTGCTCCCGCCGCGGGTGGCGCTCCGGCTGCGGCTCCGGCCGCGGGTGGCGCTGGCAAGAAGTGAGGCGTTGGGCCGGGGATTGCGTGAGAGGGCGGCGACGCCATGCTGCTGTTCGTCGGTCTCGGCAATCCTGGCCCGCGCTACGCCGGCAATCGGCATAACATCGGTTTCATGGCGGTCGAGGCGATTGCCCGCCGCCATGACATCGGCCCGTTCCGCCGCAAATTTCAGGGCCTTGCCGTCGAGGGCAGCATCGCGCGCCAGCGCGTAATGCTGCTGTTGCCCGGCACCTATATGAACGAGTCCGGACGCGCGGTGCAGGAAGCCGCGCGCTTCCACAAGATCGGCGTCGGCGACATCGTTGTTTTTCATGACGAGGTCGATTTGCCGCCGTCCAAGCTGCGCGTGAAAGTGGGCGGCGGCGTCGCCGGTCACAACGGTCTGCGCTCGATCACGGCCCATGTCGGCAACGACTACAAGCGCGTGCGTATCGGCGTCGGCAAGCCTCAACAAAAGGAGCTCGTGCCGCAGCACGTGCTCAGCGACTTCGCCAAGAGCGAGAAGCCCTGGGTGGAGGCGCTGTGCGACATCATCGCCGACAACGCCGATCTCATTGCCGACGGCAAGGACTCGACGTTCCAGAACAAAGTGCACCTCGCCATGGTCGCGAAAGGCTTCGGCGAGGAGAAGGAGCCGGCCGGCTCCGATCGATGAATTAAGCAACGAGACGACGCGGAAGTTCTCATGGGATTCAAATGCGGCATTGTCGGCCTGCCGAATGTCGGCAAGTCGACGCTCTTCAACGCGCTGACGCAGACGGCGGCGGCGCAAGCGGCCAACTATCCCTTCTGCACCATCGAGCCGAATGTCGGCGAGATCGCGGTGCCGGATCCGCGCATGGAAAAGCTGGCGTCCATCGCCAAGTCCGAGCAGATCATCCCGACACGCATCACCTTCGTCGACATCGCCGGTCTCGTGCGCGGCGCGTCGAAGGGCGAAGGGCTCGGCAACAAGTTCCTCGCCAATATTCGCGAGGTCGACGCCATCGTGCACGTCGTGCGCTGCTTCGAGGATTCCGACGTCACGCACGTCGAGGGCAAGGTCGATCCTATCGCCGACATCGAGACCATCGAGACCGAGCTGATGCTCGCCGATCTCGAAAGCCTCGAAAAGCGCGTCGACAATCTCGAGAAGAAGGCCAAGGGCTCCGGCGAAGATGCGAAAGTCGCCAAGGAGATGCTCGACCTCGTCAAGCGCTCGCTGGTGCTGCTGCGCGACGGCAAGCCGGCGCGTATGGTCGAACGCAAGCCCGAAGAAGAAAAGCTTTTCCACTCGCTCGGCCTTTTGACCTCCGCGCCGGTGCTTTACGCGTGCAACGTCGACGAAGGCGCGGCGGCCACCGGCAACGAATTCTCCAAGCGCGTCGAAGCGCGGGCGAAGGAAGAGGGCGCCGTGAGCGTCGTCATCTCGGCCAAGATCGAATCCGAAATCGCCACGCTGCCGGCGGAAGAACGCGCCGAATATCTGGAGGCGGTCGGCCTCAAGGAGACCGGTCTCGATCGTCTTATCCGCGCCGGCTACGCGCTCCTGCACTTGGTGACCTACTTCACCGTCGGCCCGAAAGAGACGCGCGCCTGGACCATCACCAAAGGCACCAAGGCGCCGCAGGCCGCCGGCGTCATCCATACCGACTTCGAGAAAGGGTTCATCCGCGCCGAGACCATCAGCTGCGACGACTATGTCGCGCTCAATGGCGAAGCCGGGGCCCGCGACGCGGGCAAGATGCGCCTCGAGGGCAAGGACTATGTCGTGGCCGACGGCGACGTGATGCATTTCCGCTTCGCGAACTGAGCCGACGAAAAAGAGGCTTTACGCGGCCGCCCGCTTTGCGAAATGATAGCGGCATGCCGGAGCCCAAACTGTATTTCGAAGACTTCGAGCCGGGTGCCGTCGCCGTTTACGGCCCCCGGCTGGTGACCCGCGAAGAGATCATCGCCTTCGCTGCCGAGTTCGATCCGCAGCCGATGCATCTCGACGAAGTCGCGGCGAGCGCGACCCTCCTTGGCGGACTTGCCGCTTCGGGCTGGCACGCCTGTGCGCTGACCATGCGCATGATCTGTGACGGTTTCGTGCTGGACGCGGCGTCGATGGGGTCTCCCGGAGTCGACGAGGTGCGCTGGCTCAAGCCGCTGCGGCCAGGCACGCAGGTGCGTCTGCGCGCGACCATTGTCGACAAGCGTGCCTCCAACAGCCGGCCCGACCGCGGCTTCGTGAACTATCTGTTCGAGATGATCGACGAGACCGACACGGTGCTGACCACAATCACCACGCCGCTGATGGTCTTGCGGCGTGTGCCGGGGACAGCGGCATGAAGTTCTTCGAGGACGTGCTGGTCGGTGACGTTGACGAACTCGGCCGCTACACCTTCACGCCCGACGATATCAAGTCGTTCGCGCATCGTTTCGATCCGCAGCGCTTTCATATCGATGAGGAAGAGGCGGCGCGCTCGCATTTTGGCGCGCTTTGCGCGTCCGGCTGGCATACGGCGTCGATGTGGATGCGCCTCGCGGCCGATCAGCGCCGCCGCGAGGCGGAAGCGGCGATCATCCGTGGTGAGCCGGTGGCGCAATGGGGTCCCGCGGCTGGCTTCCGCGAACTGAAATGGCTGAAGCCCGTGTACGCCGGCGACACCATCGCGTATCGCGCCGAGGTGATCGAGACGCGGATATCGCAGAGCCGGCCGGAGTCCGGTCTCGTCGTGTCGTTCGCGAGCGGCGACAATCAGAAAGGCGAACGCGTGATCTCGTTCGTCAGCACGGTGTTCGTGCAACGACGGCCGGACATGCCCTGAGCGCTCAGTGGGCGGGCGCCCTTGCTTTGACTTGATGCACGACCGCCGACGGTAATACGTCGAGATAAGGTCCGAGCAGGAAGGCTTCGCCCGAGCCGGCACCGTAGATGCGATCATGGGCATCGATCATCGCGCGGACCGTCGGGCCGCAACCGGCAATCGAATCGACGATCAAGTCGTTGACCTCGTCGGCCCGTAAGTCGGCGCGATAACGTGGGTCGCCCACGAACTTCTGAACGATGCAATCGGTCGCGCGCTGCACGGCGGGCAACAGCGCGGCTTCGCGTTGTGGGGCGGAAAGCTGCTGCCACGCACCGTGGTCGATCTTCAGGGAAACTTGGGAGTCGAGAGACGCATGCAACACAAGCGACAATCCGAAAATCGATTTCAGAATCATCGTTGAGCCTTGGGCGAATCGGTTGCCTGCATCAGGCGTACCGCAACTGACGCGGCGCCGCACGTAAAACTTCGCGTTGCGATGGGTGGTCGGGTCGTTATGTCGAGGCGGCGAATGCGCCGGCTCACGCTAAACGATTCAAACGACTCGCATTTTCAGCATGGAACCCGATATCGGCCGCTGTCGTTGAACGACCATGACCACATCGGATTCAACCAAAGGCGGGCCTGACGCCATCCTGAGCACCGGTGCGGATGCGCCCATGAGCGAGGATCAGGAGCGGACTCTGCGCGAACTGTCGAAAGATGCGCGGGAGCCGGAAGCGTTCAGCCGCGCGCTGACACAGACGGAAGCGGCGCGCCGCATCACTGTCCTTAGAGCCAAACTTAAGCTGATGAGCGAGCCGCCGCACACTGCGTGAGGAACTCCGGTTCAATCCATGAGGAACGATCAGACAAGGCACCGCGTTGCAGGTCGTTCGCAGGGAAACAGGCAGGAGAGGAACTCATGACACAGTTTCGCCAAAAGGCGATCTTGGCCGCGGCTGCGACCGCGCTCGCCGCAAGTGTGACAACAGCTTATGCGCAGACCACCGTCATCACGCGTGAACCCGTGGAGCGACGGACGGTGGTTACCGAGGAGCCGCTGACGCTGACGCCGGTCCAGCGTCATACGGTGTATCGCACCATCGTGCGCGAGCGTGCCGCGCCGGCGCCGGCCCCGACAGTCGAGTATAGCGTCGGTACGCGGGTGCCTGCCAACGTCGAACTCTATAGCGTGCCGGAATCGGTAGCGGTCGAAGTGCCCGCGATCCGCCGTTACAAATACATGACCGTGAATAATCGGGTTGTGCTCGTCGACCCGACCACCAGCGAAGTGGTGGAAGAACTGGCCGACTGATCCGCGCGCGTATCGTCCATGAAAGCCGGTCCGGCACCCCGCCGGGCCGGCTTTCTTATGTGCTCTAAAAAGCAGCATTGTCGCGCTGTTTGCGCGCTACACGTCATGCGTGTGGTGGATTTTCCGGCCTCGGCGCATAGTGTCTGCTGAGGAGTAGCGTTATGGCGATCATTAATTATCGGGCGCCGTCTGAACTCTTTCCCAGCCGCAGCCGCAAATCTCGCCGCCCGATGGGCTACAAGCGTTTTCCGACCGCCGCCGAAGCGATCCGTTTCGCCATGGAGGAATTGCCGGCGGAATTGCTGCTCGGTGCCTATCTCGAGGTGGAAGAGCGCCGGTTCGACGGCAACGGCATCCGCGAGCTTTACGAGAGCGAAGATTATCCCTTGCCGCGCAAGGCGGCTAAGCCGGCCAAGGCCGCGGCCAACTAATCTGACATTTCCGTGAAAATGAATCGTCCGCGATGCGGCGGTGGGAACACCGCGCCCGTCCTCGCGTTATTTGGCCGCTTGAAGGGCAAGCTCATGGAATGGAAGCCGGCACATGGCCGATAGAACTGCTTTGGGAATGATCGGTCTGATGCTGGGCATGGCGACCATCATGGTAGCGTCGGTCGGCGCGTGGGTGATCAGCGATCACTTGAGTGGCCGCCTGCAGCTCGAAGACAGCATGCCCATCAGCACCGTTGCCGCGTCATCGGTTCGCTGAGCGGCGGCCGTTGTCTCGATCGCGTTGCCGGCAAAAAAAAGCCACCGCCGACAACGGCCGGCGATGGCTTCCCTCACCCCATTAAACGCTTATTCGGCCGGCCGGGCTGGACGGGGTTGCTTGTTCGGCGCGGCCTTCCATTGCGTGAGGCTGTCGCCGATGACCTTCATCGCTGTCATCGCCGCATGGCTCAAGCTCGCATAGCCGGCGATTTCACGGTTCACCCGCTCGCCTTCGGCCCGCAGCATTTCGCGCACGCTCTGCAGTTCGGTGATCACGCGGTCGATCTCGTCCATCGACGCGCCGGAGACGCGGCGGATGAGTGCGTTCAAGTTCTCTGCCACCGGCTGATCCTGTTGTGCGTCTCCTTCCTCGCGCGGACGGCGCAGGAATGCGATGTCGCGGCGGACAAACTCGCGGATCTCACCTTCGAAAGCATTCGCCGCGGCCTGATCGACGTCGCCGAGCTTTTCGGGTGGGCGTCTATCCGGAGGAGCGTATTTCTCGGGCCCGGACTTTTCGGCGCCCGCCTTTTCCCCCTCGCCAAGCCGATTGATGGCCGTCATTCTCTCACTCCTACAGAAGGCGCAATCACTGCGCGTTGACCGGTCGTCGCATGTGGATTGCCGCATGCGACTTGGGCAGCGATGGGGCAGGGGAATGGCGCGAGCGGGGCGCGGTGGATGATTTAAGCCGTTAAGAGACGGCTAACCCTCTCACCAATTCAGCTTGAAGCCGGCGCTGATGCTCTTGTTCACCGTGGCTTGGCCGACATCGCTGACGCTGGTCGTCACCGACAGCGGGCCGAGCAGCTTCTGCGACGCGCTGAACGTGTTGTGCGTGACCGGATCGTCGGACGTCGAGGCAAGCGCGGCCGCGAGCGTCGTTCCCGTCGGCACCACGTTGAACTTCACCGCCTGCTCGTTGCCGAACACCTGCGATCGGCCGCTGCCGCTGTCTTGCGGCAGCGCCATCATCGGCAGTCCGGCCGGGGCCGAGGGGCCTTGTGTGCCGTAGGTGTCGGTGACCGAAAGGCTGTTCTGCACGGTGACGGATAATGCGCTCCCGACCGGCATCGAATGCTTCACGGTTCCGGCGAGCCGGCCCTGGTCGTTGTTCGGATCGACACGCGCGTCGATGGTCGCGGCATCGGTCACGTCGATGGAAGCCCAGGCCGCGCCGCCGCCGGTCCGGCGGCTGTAGGCGTCGAGCGGGGCTTGCGGCTGATAGCTAACGGGATTGCTGCCGGAGAGATTGAGGTCGGCGCCGACTTTGGCGCCCCATTCCGGCGACAGGGTCTGGCGCACGACGACCGTCCCGGAACCATCGGGCTCCGCGCTGGCGCGGCTGATATCGAAGGTTTTGTCGCGCTTCAGCGTCGGCACCTTGAGCGACTTGCCGGACGCGTCGCCAAGCGTCGCAGGATCGTATTGCAGCGCGCGGCCAAGCAACGCGCTCTCGTCAGCACCGAGTGGGGCGGATTGTTCTGCGGCGTCGAACTGGACACTCTGCTCTTGCGCCGCGACGGGCGCGGCACCGAGCGCGAGCACAACTGTCGCCAACCGAGCGCAGGAGCGCAGGCCCATGTTCCCCATTTCCCTTACCAGTTGCCCGAATAAGTCAGCCTTGCCACGGAACTGGGGCAAACGTGTGAAAACGCGTGCGCAAATTTGCGCCAGGGGAGCCTAGGCTTTGGTCGTGATCAATAAGGCGGCGTGCGCGGGGGACGCCGGTCTATCGGCTGCGCTCGGCGAGGACGCGATTGACCGCATAGCCATCGTCGGCATCCGCCGGCGCCGGATAGGCCGAGGCGGCGAGCAGCGCCATCATCAAGGCGCCAGGAACGATAAGGCCCACGAAAATCGCGAGAGCGACTAAGAAACGTTTGAGCACGACACTCTCCTCCCCAACCATCTCGCATGGGTCGGCCGAAGAGGCTTGAAGGTTCATGCTGTGGGGCGGGGTTTCTTGCCCCCAAATGCGGCGCCGCGGTGGCGGGGACTGCAACCAGTTCCCGCGACTGTGTATTAGTACAGCGACCATTTCCGAAGGAGGAAACCATGCCCGCGTTGTCTGCGTTGCGGCCGGCCCTTATCGCCGGCGCGCTGATGTTGGCCGGCACCCAAGTCGCGCCGGCTGCCGACGAGGTCCCCCGGTTCAACATTGGGCCGAGCTGCAAGGCGGCCGCGACGGCCGCTGTCACCGCCAGCCGCGACGAGAAGGCGTGCACGGCCGATGAGAACACGGCCCTCGACAAACTGAAGCAGGACTGGAGTCACTACAACGTAAACCAGCGCGGCCACTGCGTGCGTCTGTCGTCGCTCGGTGGCTCGCCCAGCTATGTCGAACTCTTGACCTGTCTCGAACTGGCCAAAGCCGCGGCCGAGTTGCCCGACGAGAGCCTCAACCGCGGTGGTATGATCGAGCGATAGGTCAGGACTTCTTAGGTGCCGCCGTCATGGACGGCGTGCTTTGCTGGCTGAGTTTGTAGGCGGACATGTGCTTGGGCTTGTCCTTGTCCGCCTTCGGCTTCTTCTTTTCCTTTGCCGGACGCGTCTGGCCTTTCGCCATGATGACCTCCATGAGGAATCGAATGAGGAGGCAATGGTGAGCCAGTCGCACCCGTCCGGCAAGAGGCCGATATAAATTCGGCGTAAACTCCGCGTCTTCCGCGCTTATGATTTGGGCGCTGGTGCGCCTTTCATCTTGTCGTCGATGCATTTGTCGACGACGTCGGCGCGCTTATCGAGGTTCATGCTGCCGGCGCCTTTCTCCGTGCTCATCCAGCAGAGTTCTGCAGCGCGCGCATGCGTCATCGGCGGTTCGGCCTGAGCCGTGGCGGCCGGCGTGGCGCCGGGGGCGGTGGTCTCGCAGCCGGCGAGCAGCGCAGTGCCGAGGACGAGTGCAAGCGCGGTGAAGCCATGGCGGATGAAAAGGCGGGACGGCGTCATCGTTGTAATTTCCGGTCAGTCGTTATGACGAGGTTGCTCGAAGGTGGCGCGGCGGATTTATGGCATGGCCGCCGCTTGGGTGCGAATGCGAAATGCGGGTGTGATGCGCTTCCACAGCGCGTTCCTTCAAGGCGAATCTGTGACCCGCCGCTCACAAACCCGTGCGCAGGGGCGAACCACCGTGCAGGCCGCGCGTTGGCCGGATGCGGGATGGCGCAAAACATGCGGAGCACAGGATGCGCGGTACATCGGGCTTTTCCCACCGGATTTTCATCGGGGCGGCTGCGGCGGCGTTGGTACTGAGTGGCATGGCACGTGCCGACGCAGCTCCGGTGGCGGACCACGATACAGCCGTCGGCGTCGGCATGATCTGCAATACTTCCCAGCAGGCCGAGCGTTTCGTGGCGTTGCGCGCGCAAGGTTCGGCGCCCGACAAGGCGATGGCGGCAGTCAACGACGAGGCCAAGGATCCGCACGCCTGCGGTCTCGCCGCGATCGCATTCATGCGGGACGCGACACTCGATTCCAAGCCCGTCGCGGACAAGCTGGTGCAGGTCGTGCGCATCAATGTGGTGGCTGGTTTCAACGGCAGCGGCTGGCAGCCGGTGTCCGGACTTGTGCAGTACGCGGTGATGGAGGGCGAGGGCGAGACGATCTGACCGGAGGGTGCCGGAAGCAGAGATCCGGACCTTGTCCACGAGTCACCGTCCGCCCCGCCGAGGCGAGGGACCCATGGTGCCGTTTTCCGTTGGTGGCACCCACGCACGGTGCCATGGGTCCCGGCGCAGCGAAGCCGACAGCTGCGTCTTCAGCACTTCTTAACGCGAGATCCCATCCCCCCATTAACCCGCAATTGAGCGCGTCCGCAGCCGGCCAGACCGGGCGGAACCCTTTAACGCGGCGTTAGCCCGGGCTCGTCAAACTGTCGCAGACCAACGATGTTCGCCTTCCCGGGCGACGCATTGCTGGTGTCGATGGTCGCGGGTTGGGTCAACCGACTTCCAATAACTTCCAGGACGAATGCCTCGGCGCATGCACGCACCGAGTCGATAACGTGTGACATAGAGATCGGTCGGACCGGCAGATGGCATTCTCCATTTCTTTGCTCAGCCCGCGGCAGATCTCCGGGCTCACCACGACCGTCATCGCCGGTCTCACAACCACCCAGATTTCCGAACTGACGACGACGCAGGCCGCCGCGTTGACCGCGACCCAGGTCAACGCGATGGAGTCGACCGACCTCCAGTATTTGGCGAGCACGCAGGTCGCCGCGCTGTCGGCTTCGGTCATCAGCCATCTGCTTACGCTCCAGCTTCAGACTTTCCTCGACACCCAGATCGCCGCGCTGACCGCGACGCAGGTCAGCGCGCTGACCGCGACCGAAATCGGCGCGCTCTCGTCGACCGAGCTTCAGGGCCTGACGACCACGCAATTCAATGCGCTCAGCGGCCGGCAGCTCGGCGCGCTGACGACCACGGCGCTCGGCAATTTCTCGACCACGCAGATCGCCTCGCTCTCGACCGCGCAGTTGCAGGGCCTCACGGCGGCACAGCTCAACGCCGTATCCACCGACGTGCTCGGTGCCGTCGACCTGACCAAGCTGTCGAGCGTCCAGCTTCGAAGCCTGAGCACGACGACGATCGGCAACCTGTCGGAAACGCAGGTCTCGACCTTGACGTCGACGCAGGTCGGTCTTCTCAGCGCGGCGCAGATCGGCGCGCTGTCCACGACCGAAATCCAGGCGTTCACGACCACCCAGTTCGACGCGCTGACCAGCCGCCAGCTTGCCGGCCTGACGTCGACGGCCCTGACCGATTTCTCGACCACGCAGCTCGGCGCTTTCTCGACCACGCAGGTGCAAGGCCTGACCGCCGCGCAGCTCAGCGCCGTCTCGAGCGACGTTCTCGATGCGATCGACGTGACCAAGCTGTCGAGCATCCAACTGCGGGGTCTGTCGACGACCGCCGTCGGCAACCTGACGGACACCCAGGTCGGGGCATTGAGCGGCAGCCAGATCGCGTCGCTGACCGCCGTGCAGCTCGGCGTGTTGTCTTCGACCGAGCTCCAGTCCTTCTCGACCACGCAATTCAGCGCGCTGACCACGACGCAGCTTCGCGGCCTCTCCACCACGTCCGTCGGCAATTTCTCGACGACGCAGATCGCGGCGCTGTCGACGACGCAATTCCAGGGTCTGACCACGGCCCAGATCAACGCGCTGTCGAACGCCGCCTTGGATGTCCTCGACATCACCAAGGCGACCACGGCGCAGATCGCCGGCCTGACGACGACGACGTTCGGCCAATTGAGCGACACGCAGATCGCCGCGCTCAGCGCCGCGCAGGTCGGTGCACTGACGGCGGCCGAAATCGGCGCGCTGTCGTCCACGGAGATTCAGGGCTTCACCACGACGCAGGCGAGCGCGCTGACCTCGCGGCAACTCGGCGGCCTGACGAGCACGGCGCTCGGCAACTTCTCGACGACCCAGATCGCCGCGCTGACGACAACGCAGGTCCGCGGCCTGACGGCGGCGCAGCTCAACGCCGTCTCGACCGATATTCTCGGCGCCATCGATCCGACCATGCTGACCACCGGTCAGTTCGTCGGGCTTTCCACGACCACGATCGGCAATCTGACGACGACGCAGGTCGGCGCACTGGCCGGGACGCAGGTCGCGGCGCTGAGCACGGCGCAGCTCGGCGCGCTGACCTCGACCGAGATCCAGGCGTTCACAACCGCCCAGTTCGGGGCGCTGAGCAGCCGGCAACTCGGCGGGCTGACCACGACCGCGCTCGGTAATTTCTCGAGCACCCAGATCGGCGCGCTCACCATCACCCAGTTCCAGGGTCTGACGACGACGCAGATCAATTCGTTGTCGACCGACGCGCTGGACGCCGTGGATCTCACCAAGGCCGCGACGCCGCAGATTAGGGGCCTCACGACCACGACCATCGGCAACCTGACGGAAACGCAGGTGTCGTCGCTGACCGCGGTGCAGGTCGGCGTGCTCACCGCCGCGCAGCTCGGGGCGCTGTCGTCGACCGAGATCCAGGGCTTTTCGACTGCCCAGTTCAACGCGCTGACCGCCGCGCAATTGCGCGGTCTCACGACCTCGGCGGTCGGTAACTTCTCGAGCACGCAGATCGGCGCGCTCTCCACGACGCAGTTGCAGGGCCTGACGACGCAGCAGCTCAATGCGCTGTCCAGCGACCTGCTCGACGCCGTCGACGTGAGCAAGGCGACCGTGACGCAGGTTGCCGGCCTGTCGACGACATCGATCAGCACGCTGACCGACGCGCAGGTCGCGGCGCTGAACGCGAGTCAGGTCGGCGTGCTGACCGCGACGCAGCTCGGGGCGCTGTCCTCGACCGAGATCCAAGCGTTCACGACGACGCAGTTCAATGCGCTGAAGGGCAGCCAGATCGGCGGCCTCAGCACCACCGCGCTGAGCAATTTCTCGACCACGCAGATCGGTAGCCTCGCGACGACACAGGTGCAGGGGCTGACCGTGGCGCAGCTCAATGCGGTGTCGAGCGACATTCTCGATGCGCTCGACCTGAGCCGGCTGTCGGCGGGGCAGCTGACCGGCCTCAACACCACGGCGATCGGCAATCTGGCCGAAACGCAGGTCGCCGGTTTGGCCTCGACGCAGGTCGCCATCCTGACTGCCTCGCAGCTCGGCGCGCTGTCGTCGACCGAGATCCAGGCGTTCACGACGACGCAGGCCAATGCGCTGACCTCGGCGCAGATCCGCGGCCTGACCACCACTGCGATCGGCAACTTCTCGAGCACGCAGATCGGCGCGCTGTCGACCGGCCAGTTGCAGGCGATCACCACGACCCAGCTCAACTCGCTCTCGGCCGATCTGCTGGATGCGGTCGATGTCACCCGCACGACGACGACGCAGGTCGCCGGTCTGTCGACCACTGCGATCGGCCTCCTGACCGAAGCGCAGGTCGCGGCGTTCAGCTCGACGCAAGTCGGCCTCTTGAGCGCGGCGCAACTCGGCGCGCTGACCTCGACCGAAATTCAAGCCTTCACCACCACGCAGGCGAACGCGCTCAAGGCGAGCCAGATCAGCGGCCTCTCGACCACCGCGATCAACAACTTCTCGAGCACACAGGTCGGCGCTTTCGCCACCACGCAGTTGCAGGCGCTGACATCGACGCAGCTCAACGCGCTGTCGACCGATCTGCTCGATGCCATCGATCTCACCAAGGTCACCACCGGCCAGGTCGCCGGCCTGTCGACGACCGCGGTCGGCGATTTGAGCGAGGCGCAGGTCTCGTCGTTGAGTTCGACGCAGGTCGGCGTTCTGTCCGCCGCGCAACTCGGCGCGCTGACCTCGACCGAGATCCAGGCCTTCACCACGACGCAGTTCGACGCGCTGAAAGCGAGCCAGCTCGGCGGCCTGACGACCACGGCGCTCGGCAACTTCTCGAGCGACCAGATCGGCGCACTGTCGACCACGCAGTTGCAGGGCCTGACGACGACGCAGCTCAACGCGCTGTCGTCCGACTTGCTCGACGCCATCGACGTGACCAAGGCGACGGCCGGCCAGATCGCCGGCCTGTCGACGACAGCGGTCGGCCTGCTGAGCGAAACGCAGGTCGGCTCGCTGCTGACCTCGCAGATCTCGCGCCTGTCGGCGGCGCAGATCGGCGCGCTGACCTCGACCGAGATTCAGGCCTTCACCACGACGCAGGTGGGCGCCTTCACCGCGGCGCAGCTCGGCGGCCTGACGACCACGGCGCTCGCCAATTTCTCGAGCGACCAGATCTACGCCCTCAGCACCACGCAGGTGCAGGGCCTGACGACGACGCAGCTCAATGCGATCGACACCGAGCAGTTCCAGTCGATCGATGCCGCCAAGCTCTCCTGGAATCAGGTGCGCGGCCTGAGCACGACGGCCATCGGCGAACTGGACGAAGAGCAGATCGGCGATCTGACCAGCTCGCAGATCGCGCTGTTGTCGACGACGCAGATCGGCGCCATGGCGTCGACGCAGGTGCAGGCCTTCTCGACGACGCAGGTGAACGCGCTGACGGCGCGCCAGCTCGGCGGCCTGACGACCTCCGCCATCGGCCTGTTCTCGAGCGATCAGATCGCCGCGCTGACCACGGCGCAGGTGCAGGGTCTGACCGCCGACCAGCTCAACTCGTTGACGACCGACGTGCTCGACTCCGTCGACGTCACCAAGGTGACGACGACGCAGGTCGCCGGCCTGACCACGACCGCCTTCGGCGCTTTGAGCGAGGAGCAGATCGCCGCGCTGACCACGAGCCAGATCGCGAGCCTGTCGGCCGACCAGATCGGCGTCCTGTCCGAGACCGAGGTCGGCATCCTCAGCCCCGACCAGATCGGCGCGCTGACCGCGACGCAGCTCGGCGACCTGACGGCCGGCGCGCTCGACCTGTTCTCGAGCGACCAGCTCGCGTCGCTGTCGACGACGCAGCTGCAGGGCCTGACCACCGATCAGCTCAACGGCCTGTCGACGGTCAAGCTCGACGCGCTCGACCTCAGCAAGGCCTCGACCACGCAGATCGCCGGCCTGACGACGACGGCGATCGGCGCGCTCGCCGAAGCACAGGTCGCGGCGCTCACCACGGATCAAGTGGCGAACCTCACCGCCGACCAGATCGGCGCGCTGACGACGACCGAGATCGGCAATCTCACCGCCGATCAGTTCGGCGCGCTCACCGGCACGCAGTTCGGCGGCATGACGGACACGGCGCTCGGCATGTTCTCGAGCGACCAGCTCGGCGCGCTCAGCACGTCGCAGCTGCAGGGCCTGACCACCGATCAGCTCAACGGCCTGTCCACCGACATGCTCAACGCGCTCGACGTGAGCAAGGCGTCGACGACGCAGACCTCGGGCCTCACGACCACGGTCATTTCGCAACTGACCGAAGGCCAGATCGGTTCGCTCACCGCCGATCAGGTCGCGAACCTGTCGGCCGGTCAGGTCGGCGTGTTCACGACGACCGAGATCGGCAACCTGACCGCCGATCAGGCCGGCGCGCTGACCTCGACGCAGATCGCGGGCCTGACGACGACGCAATTCTCGTCGCTGTCGGCTTCCGCCGGCATCCCGTCGCTGAGCGTCGCGGCGATCGCCGGCATCAGCGTCGACGACATCAACGCGCTGACCACCGAGCAGGGCAACGCCTTCACCCAGCCGCAGATCGACGCCATGAGCAACGATCAGTTCTTCGCGCTGCTCAACGTGGTAACTGCGTAGTCGCGGCGGCGCAGGCCGGGGTGACCGGCGCCCTTCGCCTGACCAAGACCTATTGACCCGCGCGGGCCGCCTTGGCCCCATAGCCGCGGGTGGGGTCTTGGGGGGCGGGCGATGACGATCCTTCAACGGACATTGCGGACCGTTGTGCTGTGCGGCGCCGCCGGTTTGGCGACGGCCGGCGCGGCGGCAGCGGCGGTCGAAACCGAGAAGCCGGTTGCCGGCCAGCAGGTGCGTTTCGCCCAGGGCACCTGGTCCGGCGTGCCGCAGCTGCGCGACGGCAAAGTGAGCCAGTGCGTGCTCGTCTCGCTGCGCCCGCGCAACGACACGAGCGGCACGGTCGAGACGCGGCTGAGCCTCGCGATCGGCCGCGGCGCAGGCTTCGCCTTTGGCCTTGGCGACAAGGCCTTGCCCGGCGAGCGCGTGATGGACGACGAGGCCGAGATCGTTCTCGACGAGGGCGCATCGATACCGGCCGTCGGCTTCGACGTGGTGCCGGCCGCCTTCGCCTTCCATCCCGGCGACGCCGCGGCGGTGCTCGCCGGCCTCGCGACGGCCAAGACAGTGCGGCTGCGTTCGGCCGGCGCCGGCATCGACACCGGCGCGATCGCGCTTGACCTGCCGCCCGCGGCGCTCGCCTGGCTGATCGCTTGCGGCAACACGTTCGCCATCGCCATCGACCGGCCGACCGATCCGAAAGCGCCCGAACTGCCGGCGCCGCGGCCGCGTTCGCCCGAAATCGCCTCCGGCCGGCCGACGGCCGCCGGTCCCGCCGGCATCGAGGACAAACAGAAGATCAGCGGCTGGGACGCTTCCGAACTGCGCGGGCCCGACGGCAAGGTCGTCATCTGCGTCATCCGCCGCCATTACGTCACTGGCGCGGGGAAGGACGCGCGGCAATTCGGCACCTTCCTGATGGCGAGCCGCACCAAGGGCCTGATCATGATGCTGAAGGACTCGGGCCTCAAGCAGCGCGGCGGCGAGACGATCGACGCCACCTTGTCGTTCGGCGGCAAACCGTTCACCGGCTTCACCGCGCAGATGCTCAGCGCCGACGAGATCGGCATCTTCCCGCAACACGGCCTCGCGCTCGCGCGCGCGCTCGACGATGCCGAACGCTTCAGTTTCAAATCGAAGATCGGCGGCATGGAGTTTCCGGTGCAGGGCGCGGTGTCGTGGCTGCGCGCCTGCGCGCGCCGGCACGGCTTCGGCTTCGAGGCGCCGTCGCCGTAAGCGCGGCGGCGGTGTGAGCTGGATGCGATTGTCAAACAGCGCGGCGTTTTTCCCGCAGGCCGCGTCTCGACGGATGAGGCCGATGTGTCCGCCTTATCCTTCGAGACGCCACGCTGCGCGTGGCTCCTCCGGATGAGGCTTCGCAGCGCGCATAGCTTCGCCGTCCCTGTTGTTTGTCCGGGCCCGGGGTGGCCCGCCTTCCTGAAGTCCCCGCACCCAGGGGGTCCGGGGGAGTCGACCCCCGCATAAAGCAGGGGAGACGGCGCGCCGGGCGGCGCGACGGTCTTCGTCCTGTGCCGCGCTCCGTTCATCACGAAGCGCGGGCGCCCTCCGGCGCGCCGTGGCGGCGTCTTCCAACGGCGGGCCGCGCTTTCAACGGAGGCTTCATCAAGGCCGAAGCACTCGGTGTCAGCGAGCTCCTCGCAGCGGGTCGTAGTGCCCGCGGGCGGGGACCGCCGCCGCTCGGGTGCGAGGAGGCGCGTTTTTCCTCCTCGGGCGCGAGCGCCGCATCCCACCCCGTCCTCGTAACGCCTCGCGACGACGCCCCTTGGTGGGTGGGATGGAGAGGATTATGATCTTAAATGCGGAAAGGTCAATAGTCCTAATTACGAATTTGATACTAGATAGCGGGATTTTCCACCGCTTTTCTCATAAGCCATTGTAAAGGCAACATAAATTAGAAATATAACGGAAAAAGTCAGGCCGTGATCGGCCTATTCTTGCAATTAGGCGGTATCGGCGTTATTCGTGTTTCCAGGGGTGCGAATCGTCGCGCGCTTTGGTGAACCTATGTCGGGCCGTAAGACCGTATCGGATATGACGCTCGAAGAGGTGCGCGCTGAGCGCATTCGGGTGACCCGAGAATATCTCGACCTTCTTGAAGAGAAGGAAAGAGAACTTGTGAGCGCGCCCGCCCCGACGCTCCCGGCGACCGAAATTACCCCTGATGATGTGCGGCTGGTTAAATGGCCGCTCCCCGACGCCATGCCTGTCGTCTTGGCTCTGAGCGACGAACCACAGACCGCCAAGGAGATCGTGGCTACTCTGAAGCGCGCCGGCCGGGAATTTGAGAGTGACAATCCGGTGCGCGCTGTCCGCGCCGCTCTCAAAAAGGCGATGGCTACAAACCACGATGTCTACACGGCTGGATGGGCCAAATATTACCTCAGGTCGAAATCGACTCGTAAAACAAGGCAAATCGAAAAGGCGTTTGCGAAAACTAATGGTACTGGCGGCCGCTCAACCAAAGAGCACGGACAGCGTACTGCGGAAGGTATTGCGAAGCGCCGTAGCCAGGGACTCGAAAAGTGGGGACGCGATAAAAAAGCTACTCCCGAAGTAGTCGAGCGCGCCAAAGAAATGATGCGAGGCGGCATGACTTTGAGAGAGACTTGCCGCGCCTTAGGCATCGCAATTCCGACGCTTTATCAGTATGGCGTCAGGCAGCGAGAACTGAAGAAAGAAGGGCAGTTACGTCAGAAGGAATTAGCTCTGGGCGACAAGACGGACGGAGACAACGTCGTCCGATTTGCCAAGGGCTAAAAAGAAAGCGCCCGCCGATTTTTCGGAGAGCGTTTCTCAATATCCCGATTGCATTGGGGCCGTGCATGCCCGTTGCAGTCGGCAGCCGGAATAGTCCGGCACGGCTTCTCTTCGCGGAGGGGTCACAACTGCCCGGCGGTCGACACGGCGACCGTCGGGAACTGGAGGTGCAACATGCAACCCATAATAGGGTGACATGAAGAACCGTGGCACGTCGTCGTCTCACCGGCGGCGTGTCACGGCCTCTATATACTAAGTACTTGAAAAGATTACAAGAGTCGCGTGTTTGGGACACGTTTCCGTCGCAAAATCAAAGACTTCTGATTTGTGATCCGGGCTTTGAAGCGAACCCAAAACCGGAGAAAACTAAGAACGACTTGCGGACATATCGAAAGGGCTCTCCGAGACCGCTGAAAGAGATTCCAACGCAGTTTGGTGATGAACGTCGCGTCGTTAAGAAGCTACCTAAACGCGCCGCCTCTTCCGCCAGAGCAGAACCGTTTCACGCGTAAGAAAAATCAGGCTCAGTGAGATTGTCGATACGTGAGGCGCTTTATCTTCACCGCTCTTTACGGTGAGCGCCGCGCGTTGCCCGGGGGCCGCCCCATCTTTCGAGACGCATCGCCATAGTGCTTTGAGGACGCGCGTAAACGCGCTGATGGCGATGCTCCTCAGGATGAGGCGGGGAGGGGCTTTAGGCCGTGTCGGTCACGCGCGTGATCTTGGCGAGCTCTTTGCCGATCGCGCGTTCGGCCGTCTCAACGTCGAAACGGTTTTGCAGATTGAGCCAAAGCTGCGTCGAGGTGCCGAGGGCCTTGCTCAGACGCAGCGCGGTGTCGGCGGTGATGCCCGTCGTCTCGGCGGCGATGCGCGCGACGCGCGTGCGCGGCACGCCCATCGCCTTCGCCAATGCGCCCGGAGAGAGCCCGAGCGGACGCAAGAACTCCTCGCGCAGGATTTCGCCGGGGTTGAAGGAGGTTGAAATCTCAATTGTGGCGTCGTGCCATTGCTGGTTTTGTCGATGTGCTCAAAGCTTCCAGTTCCACATCGTGAGTTTTTGAAGTGCCTCTTCTAAACTGCGTAAGTGGTGGTCTTTGTCTTCTATGCCGATACCGATGATGGTCGGCATGTGGCTGACTGCCAGCGCGCGATCGCTTACGGCTCGCTGACGGGCGGCGATCACATGCCTCCCAATCATCAGCTCGATCCCATTTTTGTGGCGCTCTCGGCCGGTGGCAATCACTCTCCGCACTATTGCGAGCACCTCATTCCCGAAATCGATAGCTTCTTGCCGGGTGGGAATGCGTCCTTGATGGATTACTTGGTTTCTAAACTCCACGTTCTGGCGGGTGAGCATCGGCGGAGACTCATATGTCTCTTGGAAGAATAACAATGCATAGGCACCGAGTTGTCGCTCCGAATGTTTAGAGAGGGATTTCCAAAACTCCTCCACTTCGGAAGCGACGTGACCTGTAGCTAGCAGTGCTGCCCACACAAAGAACTCAAAAGTTCGCTCCAGACTAGAAGCGAATGAACTCACAGCCTCGCGGAAATATCCGTCAAGAATGGCGCAAGCCCCTATGTCGAATAGAAGTTCAAATTTCTGCTGTTGGAGTATAGTGTAAGATCGATGTCCTTTCGGGCATTGAACGTCATAAAGTCCGCTATCTTCGATCTGAGCTGTGGCGATAAAGCGCGCGCTCGATACGTCGATTCTCATGCATTCAGCGCAGACAAGCGGCATTCGCATGCACCGTCACCGCCGCTTCTTATTCGCCTTGAACCCGCCGTGCTGGCCCGGCCGTCCCATGGTCGAGCGGCCGCCTTCGAGTGACGGCCCGCGCTTGGCCGGCACGCTCTCGACGCCCGGGCCCATTTCATCGAGGTTCGGCTTGCGCGGTTTGGATTTTTCATCGCGCGCCGGCTTGAACTCGTGCCAGGTGGCGATGCCCATCTCGTCGAGATGCGGTTTGTGCGGGCGGGAGGTGTCTTTGCCGCTACCCCCCTCCCGGCCGCGCTTCGCGCGGCCACCCTCCCCCGCAAGGGGGGAGGGAAGAGCCTTCGCCGTGGGATTGTCGAGCACCGCCATCTCGGTCTGACGCAAACGCTTGATCTCGTCGCGCAGGCGCGCGGCGGTCTCGAAGTCGAGATCGGCGGCGGCTTCGCGCATCTTGGTTTCCATGTCGGCGACGACCGCTTCGAGATTGTGGCCGATGGTCGCCGCCTCGGCGAATTCGCCGGCCTTGCCTTCGGCGGTCGCGATCAGCACGTGATCGCGCTCGTAGACGCTGTCGAGAATGTCGGCGATGCCGCGCTTCACGCTCTCCGGCGTGATGCCGTTCTCGGCGTTGTAAGCGAGCTGCTTCTCGCGGCGACGCGTGGTCTCGTCCATGGCGCGCTGCATCGAGCCGGTGATCTGGTCGGCATAGAGGATCACCTTGCCGTCGACGTTGCGCGCGGCGCGGCCGATGGTCTGCACCAGCGACGTCTCCGAGCGCAGGAAGCCTTCCTTGTCGGCGTCGAGAATGGCGACCAGCGCGCATTCGGGAATGTCGAGGCCCTCGCGCAACAGGTTGATGCCGACCAGCGCGTCGAAGGCCCCTAAGCGCAGGTCGCGGATGATCTCGATGCGCTCGAGCGTGTCGATGTCCGAGTGCATGTAGCGCACGCGGATGCCTTGCTCGTGCAGATATTCGGTGAGGTCTTCGGCCATGCGCTTGGTGAGCACGGTGATGAGCGTGCGATAGCCCTTGCGCGACACTTCGCGCACCTCGCCGACGAGATCGTCGACCTGCAGGCGCGCGGGGCGGATCTCGACCGGCGGATCGATGAGGCCGGTCGGCCGGATGACCTGCTCGACGAACACGCCGCCGGATTCGTTGAGCTCCCAGGCGCCGGGCGTCGCCGAGACGCCGACCGTTTGCGGGCGCATCGCGTCCCATTCCTCGAAGCGCAGCGGCCGGTTGTCCATGCAGGAGGGCAGGCGGAAGCCGTATTCGGCGAGCGTCGCCTTGCGGCGGAAGTCGCCTTTGAACATGGCGCCGATCTGCGGAACGGTGACGTGGCTCTCGTCGCAGAAGACGAGGGCGTTGTCCGGCACGTATTCGAACAGCGTCGGCGGCGGCTCGCCCGGCCGGCGGCCGGTGAGATAACGCGAATAGTTCTCGATGCCGGCGCAGGAGCCGGTGGCTTCCATCATTTCGAGGTCGAAGCGCGTGCGCTGTTCGAGCCGTTGCGCTTCGAGCAGGCGGCCGGCGGCGTTGAGCTGGTCGAGCCGCATGCGCAGCTCGGCCTTGATCGAGTCCATCGCCTGGATCAGCGTCGGGCGCGGCGTGACGTAGTGCGAGTTGGCGTAGATCTTCACGAACGCCAACTCGTCGGTCTTCTGCCCGGTGAGCGGGTCCATCTCCTCGATCTTCTCGATCTCGTCGCCGAACAGATGGATGCGCCAGGCGCGGTCTTCATAGTGCGCCGGGAACAGGTCGATGGTGTCGCCGCGCACGCGGAAGGTGCCGCGGGAGAAGTCGTGCTGCACGCGCTTGTATTGCAGGGCGACGAGATCGGCGATCAGCTGGCGCTGGCTGATCTGCCCGCCCTGCTTCAACGTAAATGTCATCGCCGAATAGGTCTCGACCGAGCCGATACCGTAGATGCACGACACCGAGGCGACGATGATGACGTCGTCGCGTTCCAAGAGCGCGCGCGTCGCGGCGTGGCGCATGCGGTCGATCTGCTCGTTGATCGACGATTCTTTCTCGATATAGGTGTCGGTGCGCGGAACGTAGGCTTCCGGCTGGTAGTAGTCGTAATACGAGACGAAGTACTCGACGGCGTTGTCGGGGAAGAACGACTTGAACTCGCCGTAGAGCTGCGCGGCCAAAGTCTTGTTCGGCGCCAGGATGAGCGCGGGGCGCTGCGTCTGCTCGATCACCTTGGCCATGGTGAAGGTCTTGCCCGAGCCGGTGACGCCGAGCAGCACCTGCGTGCGGTCGTGGCGCTTCACGCCCTCGACCAGTTCCTTGATCGCTTGCGGCTGGTCGCCCTTGGGCTCGAAGTCCGACTTGATCTTGAGCGGGATGCCGCCTTCGGACTTCTCCGGCCGCGGCGGGCGGTGCGGCGTCCAGGCGGCCTCCGCCGTGGCGAATTCCGGCCGGCCCTCGCGCAGCAGGCGTTCCAGGGATTGCGCGGTCGCCTCGACGCCCATCGACGACAGGCCGTGGCCCGGCTTCGGCAGGTCGGCGCGCGGCAGCCGATATTTCAGTTCATCGCTGAGGCCGAGTTCCTGCGCCAGCGCCGGATCGAGCCCGGTGATCGGCGAGCCGGTGTAGTCGGCCTGCGACGCTTCGTCGAAGCCCTTGGTCGATTTCCGCGCCAGATGTTCCGCGGCGTTGCCGGTGCGGCGGTCCCACGAATTGTCCGCCGGCGGCTGGATATTGGTGCCGGAGCCGAGGCCCGCGGTGCCACGCGCGATGCCCGGGTTGAGCAGCGCCGCGAGATCGTCCGGCGTCGCCGGCTCCTCGGGCCGCGCCGCCTTGGAGCGCGTGGGTTTCGCGGGGTCTTTGGACTTTTTGGGCTTCGATGTGTCGGGGGACTTCGCCATGGCCGGAATATGGGGCGAGTCCTTGGCCAAAGAAAGAAGCGCCGGGGATTTCATCCGCCCCAGAGAGCGCCACGGGCGACGCCGATTGACCGTGTGGCGGTCGGATGTTTGTCTTGGCTGCGGCGCCGTCTGTCGCAGTCATCGATTCCGCGCCAGGAGGTTGCCTTCGTGACATCGCGCCTGTTTTCGCGTCGCAGCCTGACGCTGTCGGCGATGGCTGCCGCTGCCGCCACCGCCGCTCTGCCGCGCGGCGCGCGCGCCGCCTTCCCGAACCGGCCGCTGCGCATTCTCGTCGGCTTCGCCGCCGGCGGCACCGTCGACTCGGTGGCGCGCGTGCTCGCGAACGGCATGAGCCCGATCCTCGGCCAGCAGGTGATCATCGAGAACAAGCCGGGCGGCAGCGGCAGCATCGCCGCCAATGCGGCGATCGGCGCCGAGCCGGACGGGCACACGCTGTTGTTCGGCATCTTCTCGCTGGCGGTCGCGCCCGCGCTGACCAAGCTGAGCTACGACACGACGCGCGATCTCACGGCGGTGTCGCAGGTCGCGAGCGTACCGCTGTTCATGCTCACCGCCGCCAACGCGCCGTACCGCAGCGTCGCCGATCTCGTTGCCGCCGCCAAAGCCGCGCCCGACACGATCACCTATGCGTCGGGTGGCGTCGGCTCTTCGGCGCATATGGCGGCCGAACTGTTCACGCGGCGCGCCGGCATCCGCCTCATTCACGTGCCGTTCCGAGGCAGCGCGCCTGCGCTGCAGGCGCTGATCGCCGGGCAGGTGCAGATGCTCTGGGATACGCCGACGCCGGCCATGCGCGATTTCATCACGCAGGGCAAATTGCGGGCGCTCGCCGTGATGACGCAAGCGCGCCTGCCGGCTTACGCGGATATCCCGGCGATCGGCGAGGTCGGCCTCGGCAACGATCTCGAGGTGCAGGCGTGGCAGGGCGTGCTGGTGCGCGCCGGCACGCCGCCGCCGATCGTTGCGACGCTCAACCGCGCCGTTGTCGACGCGATGTCGCAGCCGGAGACGCGTCAGCGCGTCGCCGCGGTCGGCGTCGAACCGATGGCGACCAGCGCGGCGGCCTTCGACTCCTTCTTCAAGTCGGAGGTCGCGCGCTGGACCGCGGTGGCGCGGCAAGCAGGCATCAGCACGCAATAAGCGCGCTCAGGTCTTCGCCGCCGGGAACGGCTCCACATAGGCGTTGCCGTCGCGTCCGACATAGACGGCTTTGCGGCCGCCGAAGAAGACCTCGTAGCTCGCGCAGCCGGCCGCCATGATCCGGCGCAGGAATTCGGCGTAGCCGATTTCCCGGCGCTGGATCGCCTTCACGGTCTCGGCGACGCCACCGGCATCGAAGGTCGCGGCGATCGCCGGCGCATCGGCAAGCGGCACGCGCTCGTCGAAGGATTCACTGCCGCCGTCGTAATAGGTGTTACGCAGCGCCATGAGATCGGTGCGATAGCTGACGACGCCCGCGCCGGCGAGCTTCTGCACCACCAGCGGGAAGGGCGTGTCGGCAAAGCTCGCGGTCATGCATTCGGCGATCGTGGCGGTGTTCATGGGGTTGCTCCTCACACGGTGGGGTTACTGTCGTCCAAAGCCTGAATCAGCCGCCGCAGACCGCGATGCAGGGCGCCGACATGCGTGCCGGCGAGCTGGCGCGCGATCTGCGCATGACTCTGGCTGGCGGCCTTGTTGATTTTGGCCAGCGCCTCCTGGCCGCGGGCATTGAGCACGAGGAAGGGCGAACTGCGGTGATCGGGATTGGTCTCGAAGCTGGCCCAGTTCTCCTTCACCAGCAGATCTGCGATGCGCTGCACGTTCTGGCGCGACACGCCAAGGCGTCGCGCGATCTGCGGCACGGTACGCGGATCGACGGAGGCCGCGCTCATGACCTGCCAACGCGCCTGGGTCTGGCCGACGGTCGCGGCGATCGCCTCGCCACCGTCGCGAAAACGACCGGCCAGCTCGTAGATGTCCGCCACGATCAGCGGCAAGAGGGATTTGGCGTCGGCATTCATGGTATTAGGATGTCAGAATGACAAGTAATTGTCAATATCGACGGCGGCCGGCGCGGGGGTGAGAACCCCGTGAAAAGGCGCGTGCGTGGAGCGTTGTCGTTTCTTGCCGCGGATGGACCGTGCTCGGGCCCCTTACGCCGCCTTCTTCCACAATTGCCGCGACGCCATCGCCGCGCCTTCGGCGAGCGAGGCCATTTTCATCCAGACGATCTTGGTGTCGACCTGCACGCGGCCGGCAAAGGTGCCGAAGCCGCAGTCGACGCCGGCGATGACGTTCTCGCGGCCGACCACGCTGGCGAAGTTCAGGATGCGGTCGCAGACCACTTCCGGATGCTCGATGGTGTTGACGGTGGAGTCGATCACGCCCGGGATGATGGTCTTGCCGGCGGGCAGCTTGACGTCGCGCCAGATCTTCCATTCGTGCTCGTGCCGCGCATTGGCGGCGGGGAAGGAGACGGCGGCCGGACGGCCGGTGAGCACGATGTCGACGATGTCCTTCAACGGCACGTCGGTGTGGCGCGGCGCCATGGTCGAGCCCCAGCACACATGCATGCGCATGCGTTCCGGCGGCAGATCGCGCACCGCTTCGTTCAGCGCGGCGACGTTGGTGGCGATGATCTTGCGGTACTCGGCGAGCGGCAGATCGAGATAGACCATGTGCCGCAGCATCGCGAGGTCCGGGCAATCGAGCTGCAGGATGAAGCCGGCGTCGACGATCGCCTTGTATTCCTGCCGCATCACGCCGGCGAGCGCGAAGATGTAGTCCTCGTCGTTCTTGTAGAAGTTGTTCTTGAGATAGCGCGCGATCTGGCCGGGCGAGGGCGAGGTCATGAAGATGTCGGCGGCCTTGACGCCTTCCATCGCGCGCTTGGCGAGATCGATGTCGGCCTGGGCGGCGGCGAAATCCTTCCAGCCGACGGGACCCGAACAGGCGGGACGGTGCTGGAAGGGCGAGGCGAACTGCTTGAGGATTTCGGCCAGCTCGGGAAACTCCGGCTCGCCGGTGCCCATCGGCGGCGCGCTCTCGCCTTCGAAGCCGGTCAGGCGGTCGAGCACATGCACCGTATAATCGGTGCGGCCCTGCTCGCCGTCATTGACGATGTCGATGCCGCATTCGATCTGTTTGGCGATGACGAGCTTCACCGCCTTGTCGACCGCCGCGGCGAGGGCGGCCTTGTGTTGCCCCGGCTCGCGCTGCTCGGCGATCAGCAGGTCGACCACCTCCTTGGTGCGTGGCAGGCTGCCGGTGTGCGTGGTGAGAATGCGGTCGACGCTGCGTTGCATGGCTTCAGCCTTTCATAACCTGCTATTCCGGTATGGGCCTCTCCGCTGTCATGCGCGGGCTTGACCCGCGCATCCATGATGCAGTTCCGTGCATGACCTTCTTACATTTTGGTTTGCCCGTTGCGGCTCATCATGGATTGCCGGGTCATAAGGCGTTCACGTCCGTCTTCGGCGGCCTATGCCCGGCAATGACCGAGACTAGAATCCCTTGAACACTTCCGTCACGTGCTCGACTTCCGGCGGCGTGGCGAAATACGGACCGACCAGTTTGCGCCATTCCTGGAAGTCGTCGGAACCCCGGAAGTCGACCGTGTGATTCTCCAGCGTCGCCCACTGCACGAAGAGACGATAGCGCTGCGGATTTTCGTGCGAGCGCTGCAGGGCCATGCCGGTGCAGCCTTTGGCGCGCTTGAACAAAGGCGCGGCCTTCTGCACGCCGCTTTCGAACTCGGCTTCCGTGCCGGGCTTCACATCGATCTGCGCAATTTCAAGGATCATGGACGGGACTTTCACGAGTGGAAATAAGCAACCGCGCCATTATGAGCCGCGCACGCGCGCATGGAAAGGTCGAAGTCAGAACGCGCGCAGCCGCCGCAATGCCCAATAGCAAGCCAGACCGGCGAGCAGCGCGATGGTGGCTGCCACCCAGGTGCCGGCGTCGGTGTTTTGGAACGGCAGGTCCTTGGTGTTCATGCCGAAGAAGCCGGTGACCAAAGTCGGCGGCAGGATGCA
The DNA here is from genome assembly GCF_003367395.1 of Pseudolabrys taiwanensis. NCBI lineage: Bacteria > Pseudomonadati > Pseudomonadota > Alphaproteobacteria > Hyphomicrobiales > Xanthobacteraceae > Pseudolabrys > Pseudolabrys taiwanensis. The sequence continues at coordinate 5,024,620 of NZ_CP031417.1, forward strand.
CGCGGTGAGCACCGACAGCACGAACAGCCGCTGGTTGGTCACCGCCATCATCTTGGAGTCGAGCTCGTCGAGCAGCAGCCGCGCGCGCTCGTGCAGCGTGGTCATCTCGTGATCGATGGCTTCGAGCTTCTGGCCGAGGCGCCGGATGGCGCGGCCGACCTGCGCGTTGTCGGCGGCGACGCGCGCTTCCAGCCGCGCGAACATGCCGCGCAACTGCGCCAGTTGCCGGTGCACGCGCACCGCCTGCAAGCGCACGCGGCCGATGCCGGCGCGGTCGCCGATCGGCTCGTCGCGCATGAGATGATCTTCGGCATCGTCGAGCTCGTTGCCGAGCTTCTCGCCCATGCGGCCGACGGCATCGGCGAAATGGTCGACCACGGCGTCGAGCAGCGATAGCGCGGTGGGAAAGCGCTTGCCGGCGTCGACGGCGCGGCGGATGGCGTCGAGCGAATGCGCCGGCCGGTTGCGGGCGGTGAGCAGAACCTTGTCGGTCAGCACGAAGCGCAACCGGACGAGATCCTCGCCGGGCTCGGCGAACTCCTGGTGCAGATCGGGCAGCACGCCCATCACTTCCTGGCCGACGATGTCGAGCTGCAGATGCCGGTCCTGGCCGGTGAGCAGTTCGCGGGCGATGTCCGACACCGGCGCGCTCTGCGCGATCCAGGCGCGGCAGCGCGTATCGGCGAGCCCGAGATGCACCCAGGTCCAGCCGGGCCCTTGGTCGGTCAAGGCCTGGTCGACCTGCTCGTTGGCAATCGCCGCGGCCGTGCCGTCCGGACCGAAGCGATAGATCCAGACGATCCCGGTCGCCGGATGGGCATCGGCAAGGTCGGCGGTACGCATGCTTTCGTCCTCTTATTCGCTGCGCGGCAGTTTGACGCTGTGCCGCAGTGTTCTCCAGCCGATGACAGGACGATGACAACGGCGTGGACGACTGAGCCTGCCGGTATCCGGACGCGACGAAGGGGTGGTTATTTGTTGAAAGGTCCGTGCCGGCGAGAGGCGTGAGCACCTGCCGAGAACGTAGGGCTACCGGTTGCGGCACGTCATCATGGATGCCCGGGTCAAGCCCGGGCATGACGGAGAGTGTGGGGCGGCTGCCTTTCAACACGGTCATTGCCGGGCTTGACCCGGCAATCCATGATGCCGTCCCGCGATGGCAGCCTATTGGGTCTATTTGCTCACCAACAATCCGCGCAGCACGCTTTATGTGGGCGTGACGAACGATCTTGTTCGCCGCATCTACGAACATCGCGAAGGTCTGGTGAAAGGCTTCACGCAAAGTTACGGGCTCAAGATGCTCGTGCATTTCGAGCAATACGATGCGCCGTACGACGCCATTCAGCGCGAGAAGAACATCAAGCACTGGCCACGGCTGTGGAAGCTGCAATTGATCGAGGCGTCGAACCCACAGTGGCGTGATCTCTACAACGACATCACGCGCTGAGCTTCATCATGGATTGCCGGGGCATCAGGGCGTTCACGCCCGTCTTCGACGGGCTATGCCCGGCAATGACCGTAGGGAGGGGCGCCCCACATTCTCCGTCATGCCCGGGCTTGACCCGGGCATCCATGACGAGCTGCCGCAAGTGAGAGCCGCCGGTGTTTGTCCGGCTGTGCCTTACTCCGCCGCCTGTTGATCGTCGAGGTCGATGAAGCCGCCGGACTGGTGACGCCACAACGCCGCATAATGGCCGTTGGCGCGCAGCAGTTCCTCGTGCGTGCCCTGTTCGACGATGCGGCCGTGATCGAGGATCACCAAGCGGTCCATCTGCGCGATGGTCGACAGCCGGTGCGCGATGGCGATCACCGTCTTGCCGGCCATCAAGGTGCCAAGGCTCGATTGGATCGCCGCTTCGACCTCGCTGTCGAGCGCGGAGGTCGCTTCGTCGAGCACCAGGAGCGGCGCGTCCTTCAGGATCACGCGCGCGATGGCGACGCGCTGACGCTGGCCGCCCGAAAGCTTGACGCCGCGTTCGCCGACATGGGCGTCGTAGCCCTTGCGGCCGATCTGATCCTCGAGATCGAGAATGAAATCGTGCGCGTGCGCGAGCTCCGCGGCACGGACGATCTCGGCCTCGGTCGCTTCCGGCTTGCCGTAGCGGATGTTGGCGCGGATCGAGCGATGCAGGAGCGACGTGTCCTGCGTCACCACCGAGATCTGCGCGCGCAGGCTCTCCTGCGTCACCTTGGCGATGTCCTGGCCGTCGATCAGGATGCGGCCGCCCTCGACCTCGAAGAACCGCAGCAGCAGGTTGACCAAGGTCGACTTGCCGGCGCCGGAGCGGCCGACGAGGCCGATCTTCTCCCCCGGCTTGACGGTGAGGTTGAAGTTCTCGATCAGCCCGCTCTCGCGGCCATAGCCGAACGAGACGTCGTCGAAGCGGACTTCGCCCTGCGAGACCGCGAGCGCCGGTGCTTCCGGCGCGTCGACCAACGTGTGCGGGCGGGCGATGGTCATCATGCCTTCCTGCACCACGCCGATGTTCTCGAAGATCGAGGTGATCTGCCACGCGACCCAGCCGGACGCCGCGACGATCTGCGTCGTCATCGGCAGCGCCATGGCGACCGTGCCGACGCTCACCTGGCCGTGCCGCCACAACACGATGGCGAAGGCGCCGGTCGCGGTGATCAGAGCTGCGTTGAGCAGGATCAGCGTCAGCGCGAACAAGGTGTTCAGGCGCAGCGACTCGTGGAAGCGGCCGGTGTGCTGGTCGATCGCCTCGCGCACATAGGCGTCCTCGTCCTTGGCGCGCGCGAACAGCTTCACCGTGACGATGTTGGTGTAGGTGTCGACGATGCGGCCGGTCAGCATCGAGCGCGTTTCCGACATCACCTTCGACTTGTCGCGCATGCGCGGCACGAAGATGCGCAGCATCACGATGTAGGCCGCGAACCAGACGAGGATCGGCAGCGCCAGCCACGGATCGGCGGAGGCGAGCAGGACCAGCGAGCTCGCGCCGTAGACGATGATGAACCAGACGGCCGTGAGCAGCGCGACCAGGCTTTCGCGGATCGCCGGGCCGGTCTGCATCACGCGCGTCGCGATGCGGCCGGCGAAGTCGTTCTGGAAGAAGGCCCAGGACTGGCGCACGACGTGCCAGTGGTTCTGCCAGCGGATGCGGTTCGACACGTTCGCCGCGATCGCCTGGTTCATCAGCAGTTGCTGCGTCATGTAGGCGGCCGGACGCGCGACCAGGAGCACCGCGGCCATGGCGGCGAGCATCGGCCAGGCGACGGTGAAAAGCTCTTCCGGCTTGGTGTTGGTGACCAGCGTCACCACCCGGCCGATGAAGACCGGCACGGTGACGTCGAGCACCGCCACCACGAAGCCGGCGGCGAACAAGCCGATGAACAGGCCTTTGGCCTGGCGGGCGAAGTGCCAATAGAACGCGACGAGGCCGGGCGGCGGCTCGGTGGCGCCGGTCGTGGCGGTGGGCTTCAGCGTGCGTTCAAACAGGCGAAACATGACACGTAATCTGGCATTTCCAACGCGAGCGCGCGCGGCGCCTCGGGGGCGTCGCGCGCGGCCGCTCATTCAGGGGTCGATTCCCTCAAGAAATAGACCCCTATCGTGTCGACAGCATGGCGCTTGGCAGCAAAACTGTCTCTGCCTTTGTCCCGTCACCTTGAGGTGGCCGCGCATGTCTATGCGCGGCCCTCGAAAGGCGACGGCCCCGGACTCCTCGGCCGTTCATCCTTCGAGGCTCGCTTCGCCCGCACCTCAGGATGACGGGACAAGGAATGCGTCAGGCTCCTCACGCCACCGCGTATTTGCCGCGGCCGAAGTAGCGGTCTTTCTGGTCGTCGGTGGCGGTGTCGCGCGCGGACGTGATGGTGGCGACCTTGGCGAGCGCGCGCTTGACGCCGTCGCGGGCTTCCAGCTTCTCGACCCAGGCCTTCACATGCGGGCGCTTGGCGGCGTCCAGGCCGAGGAAGGCCGCGTTGCGCAGCCACGGGAACGCGGCCATGTCGGCGATGGTGTATTCGTCGCCGGCGATGAAGGGACGGCCGGTGAGGCGCTGCTCGTAGACGTCGAAGATCTTGTTGACCATGGTGCGGTAGCGGCTGGCGCCGTATTCCTGGCCGGGGCCGGCGAATTTCGAGAAGTGCACGAGCTGGCCGCACATCGGCCCGAGATTGGCCATCTGCACCATCAGCCACTGCGTCATGTCGAAATAGGCGGTCTTATCCTTGGGCACGAACTTGCCGGTCTTGTCGGCGAGGTAGAGCAGGATCGCGCCGGATTCGATCACGGTGTAGGGCTTGCCGCCCGGGCCTTCGGAATCGACGATCGCCGGGACTTTCTGCAACGGATTGATCTTGGTGAATTCCGGGGTGAACTGCTCGTTCGCCCACACGTCCACGGTCTTCAAGTTGTACGGCAGTTCGCACTCCTCGAGCATGATAAATATCTTCTGCACGTTCGGGCTGGTCAGCGCATAAAAGTCGATCATGGGATTTTCTCATTCGGAAAAGGCCGCGGGAGCGCGGGCCGGTCTGTATAGACGAAGATGGGTAAGGTTGTCTCACGCGCCGCTATTGCTGTTGCTGTTGTTGCGCCTCGGCGGCTTTGCGTAAGCAGGCGGGGCAGAGGCAGTCCTCGCCGCCGATCGCCGGCAGCGGCAGCTTGACGCTTTCGTCGTTGCACCAGCAGCCGCCGCCCAGACGGCATTCGAATGTCGCGCCGCAGCGCGCGCAGGCGAGTTGCCGGGGTGGAAGGCGTGACGCGTCGGTCATCGGCGGAAGGCTCCTGTTGTCACATTCCATTCTCGAATCGTGCCTATGGCAATGGCCATGCTGTCTCCTGCCACGATCGAACTTGTCGGCGCAGCCGGCGCCACGCTCACGACATTGTGTTGGTTGCCGCAGGCGGTAAAGGTGATCCGCGACAAGGATACGCGCGCGCTGTCGCTGCCGGCCAATCTCGCCTTCACGCTCGGCGTCGCGCTGTGGCTCGTCTACGGCATCGCGCTCAACAACTGGCCGCTGATCGGCTCGGAGAGCGTTACCTTGGCGCTGATGCTCACCATCGTGGCGACGAAGCTGCGGTACGGGTGAGGGGGGCTTGCGCCGATGTCGCCCGCATGCGCGGAGCGAAACGCGGGGCAGTCCGCAGATTTTGCGGCGTCATCGTCGGGTGGCGCTTTGCGCCGACCCGTTGATTCATCCGGGCTACTCACTCTTCACCGGCCCGCGCCACAAACTCCGTTCATTCCCGCGCAAGCGGGAATCCAGCGCTGGGTCCCCGCTTCCGCGGGGACGAGCGGGATGTGAGTCGATTCAGCTAAACTAAATACGCTACTGCCCGCCGCCGATGCCGACGAAGCCGCCGATCTTCCAGGCATTGCCTTCCTTCATGTAGCAGAGCTGGTCGTTGCCGATCGGGGCGATGCTGTCGGTCGAGACATAACCGATCTTGCCGTCCGGCGTGACGATGCGCAGGAAGGCGGTCGAGGCCGGCTTCTCCTCCGGCATCACGCGTACGAAGGCCTGCCCGAGCTTGCCGGTCACCGGCGCATCGGCCGCGGCCTTCGCATGCACCTCGATGTTGGGCGAGACCGGATAGCCCCATTCGGCGATGTCGGTCTGCGTCGCCTTGAGCAGCGCATCGAAGGCGACGCCGTCGAACTGCGGATCGGCCGGCGCGCAGACGACGCCCTTGCGCGGACCCGTCGGTCCGGCGGTCGGATCGTCGGCATAGCTCGCCAGCATGTCCCATCCCGCGCTGTCTTTGTTCGAAAGACCGAGCGCGGCGGCCAGATTGTCGATGCCGGACTTCTTGCTGTCGGCGCGGTCGCCGCTTTCGCCTTCCCAGAAGAAGCCCTTCGCCACCACCAGCGGCGCCAGCGCGGCGCGATCCTTTTTCTGCGCGGCGTCGGCGAGCTGCTTGCGCAAGGCGTCGAACGCCGGATCCTTCATCTCGGCCGGCGGCGTGAACGCCACTGCCTTGTAGGGCTTGGCCGGCGCGATTTGCGGCGCCTGCTGCTGCGGCGGCTGCGCTTGTTGTTGCGGCGCCTGGCCACGCGGCGCGGGCTGCGCCAAGGCGCCACTGGCACCGATCAACAGCAGGACGGCGGCCAAGCCCGCCGGGCGTGAAATGTGCATCGCGTCGCTCCCTCTTCCAAGCGGACGGGGCTTTGCGCAGGGCCCGATGCCGCGCCGCCATCATACCGCGCCGGCGGGCGGGGTGGCGGCCGTATCACACAATTTTGCAGGCCGCCGTTGCCCGGCGCGTCGCGGCTGCGCGCAAAAAACGAGCGGTCCCGTGCGGATCGCCGGCGGGACCGCCAAGAAGGGGCTACGCGGAACTGTTGAACGCAGTACCCGTTCTTGTTACCGCGCCGGTTTGACAGGCCGGTGACGGGATTCGCGCTGTGGACAGGCTTCGATACGAAGAATTTATGCGGTCTCCGCGCGGCCGTTCTCCGTCGACAGGCGTTACGTCGCGTGCATACCATTCGACCGCCGCCGCCGATCGGCGCGTTGCCGGCCCGGAGACCGCATGCCCGATCTCATGACCGCGCTTGCGGTGCTGATCTTCCTGGCGACCTATACGGTCGTCGCGCTCGGCAAGATCCCGCTCTATCGCATCGACCGCGCCGGTGCCGCGCTGCTCGGCGGCAGCCTGATGGTGGCCGTCGGCGTGTTGTCGCTGGACGATGCCTACCGCGCCATCGACCTCAACACGATCACGTTGCTGCTTGGCATGATGATCGTCGTCGCCAATCTGCGCGTGTCTGGCTTCTTCCGGCTGGTCAATGGCTGGATCGTCACCCATGTCCGCCATCCGCTCGGTCTCTTGACGGCGGTGGTGCTGGCATCCGGCCTGTTGTCGGCGTTCCTGGTGAACGACACAATCTGCCTCGTGCTGACGCCGCTGGTGCTCGACGTCGTCGCCCGGCTCAAGCGCAATCCGCTGCCTTATCTGCTGGCGATCGCCATGTCGTCCAACATCGGCAGCGTCGCGACCATCACCGGCAATCCGCAGAACATCATCATCGGCAGTCTGTCGGGCATCCCCTACAGCACCTTCACCGCCACGCTGGCGCTGGTTGCCGCTTTCGGCCTCGTCGTCACCTGGCTCCTGATCGCCGCCGTCTATCGCCGCGAATTCTTCAACGGCGCGTCGCTGCCGCAGGAGACGGTGGAGGCGCAGGTGCATAAGCCGCTCATGATCAAATGCGTGCTGGTCGTCGCGGTCATGATCGCGCTGTTCTTCCTCGGCCAGCCGGTCGCCAAGGTTGCGATCGTCGGCGGCGCCTTCCTCCTGCTGACGCGCCGCGTCAGTCCGCACAAGATCTATCAGGAGATCGACTGGCCGCTGCTCGTGATGTTCGTCGGGCTGTTCGTGGTCGTCGCCGGCCTCGAGAAGACGGCGATCGCGCCGAACCTGCCGGCCTTGCTCGGCAGTCTGCATCTCGACAACGTCGTGTGGCTCGGCACCGCGACGGCGGTGCTCTCCAACATCGTCAGCAACGTACCGGCGGTCCTGGTGCTCAAGCCCTTCATCGTCGAATTGCAGGATCCGCAGCGCGCCTGGCTGATCGTCGCGATGACCTCGACGCTCGCCGGCAACTTCACTTTGGTCGGTTCGGTCGCCAACCTCATCGTCGCGCAGCGGGCCAAGGCGCGCGGCGTCGAGCTCGACTTCTGGTCCTACTTCGTGATCGGCGCGCCGCTGACGATCATCACCATCGCCGCCGGTCTGTTCTGGCTGATGTGAGCCCGCCCACATGAACAGCTCGCTCGCCGCCCTCAGCGCCGTCAACTTCTTCGTGGCGGATGTTGCCGATGGCTGGGGGCCGTTCCTCGGCGTCTATCTGCAGCAGCAGCGTTGGACGCCGGGCCAGATCGGGCTGGCGATGACCATTGGCGGCTTCGCCGGCATGCTGGCGACGGCGCCGCTCGGCGCGCTGGTCGATCATATTCGCGCCAAGCGCCTGCTGGTGGTCGTCGGCGCGTTGGCGATTGTGTTCGCGTCGTTCGCGGTGTTCACCACGACGGGCTTCGTCGCGGTCACGTCGACGCAGATCGTCACCGGGATCGCGGCGGCGGCGATCGGGCCGGCGCTCTCGGCGATCACGCTCGGTCTTGTCGGCCAGGCGGGCTTCGCCCGCCAGAATGGCCGCAATCAGGCGTACAATCACGCCGGCAACGTGGTGTCCGCTGCTCTGGCCGGCGCTTTCGGTTATTGGCTCGGTTTCGGCGCCGTGTTCGCGGTGATGGCTGCGATGGCCGTGACGTCGGTGATCGCGCTCGCCTGGATCGACCCGCGCCACATCGACTACCGCGCCGCGCGCGGGCTGGCGCAGGAGACGGAAAGCGCCGCCTCGGCGTGGTCGGTGCTCGTCACCTGCAAGCCGCTGCTCGTGCTCGCCGCGACGCTGCTGCTGTTTCATCTCGGCAACGCGGCGATGCTGCCCTTGCTCGGCCAGTCGCTGGTGGCGCAGGGCGCGGGCGACGGCAGCGCCTTCACCGGGGCCACCATCGTGATCGCGCAATTGACGATGGTGCCGATGGCCTTGCTCGCGGCGCGGCTCGCCGACACGCGCGGCTACTGGCTGGTGTTCTGGCTCGCGCTGCTCGCTTTGCCTATTCGCGGCTTGATCGCGGCTTACGCCACGGGCCCGTCCGGGCTCGTGCCGGTGCAGATCCTGGACGGCGTCGGTGCCGGCCTGCTGAGCGTCGCGGTGCCGGGGCTGGTCGCGCGCATTCTCGAAGGGACCGGCCATATCAATGCCGGGCTCGGCGCGGTGATGACCATGCAGGGTATCGGCGCCAGCCTGAGCACAGCGGTGGCCGGCTCCGTGGCGGACGCTTTCGGCTATTCGACCGCCTTCCTTGCCTTGGGCGCGATCGCTTTGCTGGCGCTCGCGCTGTGGATGGCGACGCGCCGGATCACCGTCGCGGCCGACCGCATACGCCCGAGTTGAAGCGGATCAGCGCTGCGCCGGCACCATGCGCAAGATGCGGCCGGCGCTGTTGTCGGTGAGCAAGTAGAGCGCGCCGTCCGGCCCCTGGCGCACGTCGCGGATGCGCTCGGCGAGATCCTGCAACATGCGCTCTTCCTTCGCCGGCTTGCCGTCCTTCATCGCGAGCCGCGACACCAGTGCGAATTTCAGCGCGCCGTTGAACAGGCTGCCCTTCCACGCCGGAAACAGATCGCCGGTGTAGAAGGCCATGCCCGACGGCGCGATCGACGGCGTCCAATGCCAGATCGGATCGGTGACACCGTCCATGTGCGCCTTGCCGGTGCCGACCGGCGTGCCGTCGTAGTTGCGGCCGAAGCTGACCTGCGGCCAGCCGTAATTGGCGCCTTTGACCATGATGTTGATCTCGTCGCCGCCCATCGGCCCGTGTTCCTGCTCCCACACTTGGCCGTTGGCGGGATTGAAGGCGAGGCCTTGCGCGTTGCGCAGGCCATAGGCCCAGATCTCCGGCAGCGCGTTCGGCTTGCCAACGAAGGGATTGTCGGCGGGCGCTTTGCCGTCCGGTGTGATGCGCACGATCTTGCCGATGTGATTGTCGAGCGTCTGCGCGTCTTCCTTAGGCGCGAAGTGGTCGCCCAAAGTGACGAACAGATTGCCGTCGGGTGCCTGCGCCATGCGGCAGCCGATATTGAGGCCGGTCGACGGTGGCCCTTTCTGATGGAAGATCGGTGTGACGTCGGCGAGACGGGGCGTCGCGCTCTGCTCGAGCCGGGCCCGCGCGACGGCGATACGGCCGCCGCCCGATACGGCTTCGGCGTAGCAGAAGAAGATCGTGCCAGATTGCGCGAAATCGCGCGCCAGGATCACGTCCATCAGCCCCGCCTGCGAACGGGCGAACACTTTCGGCACGCCTTCCAGCGCCGGCGACAAAGCGCCGTCGCGCGCGACGATACGCAGGCGGCCGGGCCGCTCGGTCACCAGCATGCGGCCATCGGGCAGGAAGGCGAGGGACCAGGGATGGTCGAGGCCGCGCGCCACGGTCTCGACGCGCACCTGGCCGGCGGACGTGTCGAACGTCGGATCGGCCGCCTGCGCGGCGGTCGACAGCAGGGCGAGTATCAAAGCCGCGGCAAGTCGCATGGATGGGCTCCCCAGCGTCAACGATAGCACGCCGGGAGCGTTCCTTTGACGGCGGCTCAGGGCTTGCGGGAGCGGTGACCCGGCAGCGTGAGCGCGCTCAGGCCGCCCATCAGCACGAAAGCCAATCCGAGCACCAGGGCGATGGCGAACAGGCTGCCTTCGTTATCGATGATGGTGCCGGCGTCGGCGCGGGCGATGCCGACCGATACCACGGTGACGGCGATCACCGTGCAGATGGTCAGCACGATGGTGGTGACGAGTGCGGCGAGCGTGGCCGTGTAACGCTCGCGGCCGAGAACACGGTCGGTGGGAGGTGAGAAGCCGGGCTTTTCAATGTGCTTTGACATGGTGGAGCCGGAAAAGTGCGCTTGCTTACAAGAACGCAAAAATCCGGGCATGGTTTCGTCGCGATTAAGGCGGCCAAAAAGATTAACGGCGGCGTTTTCGTGACTTTGGTTAACGAGAGGTAAAAGGCGGGGGCGCCGCCCTCTCTCTACGCTACTGCGCGGCCACGATCAGCGGCTCCTGCTGCTCGTCCATCGGTATGTAACCGGGCTCGGCCTCGACTCGCGCCAGCCAGTCGCGGATGGCGGGAAAGCGCGAAAGGTCGAAGTCGCAGGACTCGGCGACGTGCGTGTAAGCGTAGAGCGCGATGTCGGCGATGGTGAAATGGCCGGCGACGAAATAGCGATTCGTCGTGAGATGATTTTCCATCACGCCGAGCGCGCGATGGCCGTTCTCCATCCAATCCTCCAACGCGTGTTGCTGCAACTCGCGCCCGCCCTTGATCAGGCACAGCCAGAAATAGGCGGCGCCGATATTGGGCTCGAGGCTGTGCTGTTCGAAGAACATCCACTGCAACGCCTGCGCGCGCTCGATGCGGTCCTCCGGCGCGAGCCGCGTGCCGCCGGCGACGTACCAGAGAATCGCATTTGATTCGGCGAGATGGCGGCCGGGCGCGACCTCGAGGAGCGGCACCTGTCCGCTCGGATTCATCGTCAGGAATTCCGGCGTGCGGCTTTCGCCCTGCAGGATGTCGACCTCGACTTGCTTATACGGAATGCCGAGTCGGGCCAGCGCAAGGCGGACCTTGTAACTGTTGCCGGAGCGCTGCATCGAGTAGAGCGTGTACATGCCATTCTTCCGTCGCGCATGATCTCATGCTGAGGTCATATGATCCTAGCCGATATCGTGTGGTCTCGCCCCCGAAGCAAGTGCGCGGATAGGGCCCGTAAAGTCCGGCAATAGCAAGGCCACGGAACGCATCCGCATAAGCAGAGCATAAAAACGTCTTCACACATGCGTGTGTGTAACGCGTAGCCTTTCGCAATGCCGCTATGATCGAAATTATTCCAAGTCTATTCCGCGGCGACACGGTGCGCGCGCGCGTATTCGCGCAACGCGTCGTCTTCCGCGGGTACGATCGGTGTGAAGTCGCGATGGGCGATGAACGCCGGACGGGTGAACTTCGTGATGTGGTTGGAGACCGCGCAGAGCGTGAGATAGACGATCTTGCGCGGGTAGGGGGTAATATTGGGCGGCGACGCGTGCACGAGATTGCCGTGGAACATGAGCACCGAGCCCGGCTTGCCCGTCGGCGCGACGATGCCGACGCCGCTGCCATCGGCGGCGGCGGATGCGAGTTTCGTCACGGTGTCCTTGTCGAGCGTCCATAGCGGATAGGATGTCGTCGATTTGTCATGACCGGCATCGAAGACGCCTTGCTTATGGCTCTTCGGAATGAGCAGCAGCGGTCCGTTGATCGGCATGACTTCGTCGAGGAACACGGCGATGTTCATCGCGCGCGGCGCGGGCATGCCGTCGTCGCGCTGCCACGTGCCGTAGTCCTGATGCCACTGCCACACGTCGCCTTCGAACGCGGCCTTGGCGTTCAGCTTGAACTGATGGACATACACGTCCTCGCCGAACAATTGCCGCAGCGGTTCGATCAGACGCGGATGGCGGGCGAGCAGTTCGAACACCGGACTGAACGTATGCGCGGCGAAGGCCGTGCGCGGCGCGCCGGTTTTCTCGCGCCAGACTTCGGGGCGATCGAGCTTGAGGATGTTGTCGGCTTCAGCGCGCAGAAGCGCGATCTCGTCTTCGCTGAAGCAGTTCGGAAAGAAGATGTAGCCTTGCTCGTCGAATGTGGCGAGTTGTTCGGCGGAAAGCTTCATAGCGCGCACCTCCCTGCTGAAGTGGCGGCCGGTGGTCCGGCTCTTTGACTCCTTATTCTAAGGCTCGACGCGCAAAACGCCACTGGCTCGCGCGACGGATGTCTCGTTCATGGCGCGGCGCAGCAAAAGCAGGAAGCAGAGCAGCATCAAAGGAACAGCGAGCGGGATCAGCGTCGCCTGCGCCAGCGGGCGCGCGATGATCGGCGCGAGCCACAGCGCGGCGAGCACGGTTTTCTCATAGGGTGCGAAGCCGCGCGTCAGACCGTCGCCCGCGAGATAGGCGATGGCCGGCGCGAGCACCATCAAGTCGTAGTCGAGCGAGTAGGGCGTCGCGAGGATCGTGGCGATGGCGAGCGCGGCGGCTTTCAACGCGAAGCTGGCGCGGCTGCGCCACAGCCAGACGATCGCGACGGCGGCCGCCAGCGTGACGAGCCCCTGCGCGGCGTAGGCGAGATCGATACCGCCGCCCCACATGCGCGCCCAGGAGAACACACTCTGGATCTTCTGCCAGCCGGTATCGCCCTGTTCCAACACCACGGTGCGGGTGAAGTGCATGGAGGCCAAGAAGGCGGTCCAGACCTCGGTGCCGAAGGCGAGCGTGACGGCGAGCGCCAGCGCGATCACGGTGGCC